>DATHHO010000214.1:0-22230 GCA_035317125.1 Puia sp. | reverse complement strand
AATTCCCCGGAGGCACCGTTCAAACCATTGACAGCCGTACTATCAAGTCCATGAAGAAAATAAAGGAATCGATGATGCCGTCATTGTATGAATCGATGACGAAACAGGAATTGGCCGACCTCCTGGCCTACCTGTCGACCTTGACGAGGCAATAATAAGCATTGGTAGCGTTCTCGCTTATTTATTCCGCCGATTCGGATAAAGTTATGGATTAATTAATAACTTGTTCGGGATAACCATCCATAAATTTTCAAAAAAGTCAACCACATGACAAAAAGAAGGGGGTTCATTAAGCAAACGCTCATGGGAAGCGCCGGTCTCGTCATCGGAGGAATGGGATTCAAGCCCAAATCCTATGCATCGATCATCGGTTCCAATGACCGTCTTAATGTAGCCATTGTCGGCATCCATACGCAAGGGACCGTCCACGTTAACAGTTGGTGCAGGTTAAAAGACTACCGTAACATCAAAGTAAAAAGCCTCTGCGATGTGGACGAGCTTTTTTGGGCCCCGGCATCAAAGATAGTCACCGATAAAACAGGTTTCACCCCGGGACTGGAATGGGATATGCGGAAGATCCTGGACGATAAGGAGATCGATGTGGTTTCCTTTGCCGTGCCCAACCACTGGCACGCGCTGGGAACGATCTGGGCCTGCCAGGCAGGCAAACAGGTATATGTCGAAAAACCCGCCAGTCATACCATTTTTGAAGGACGTAAAATGATCGAGGCAGCACAAAAATATAAGGTGCGTGTGCAGGTGGGGCTTCAAAACCGTTCCATCGCTAATGTGATCGAAGCCATAAAGTTTTTGCATGACGGTGGCATCGGCGATGTGTACATGGCCCGTGGCCTTTGCTTTAAGGCACGCGAATCATTCGGTATTGCGCAGGATAGCCAGCCGCCGGCCAATCTGCACTATGATCAGTGGTTAGGACCTGCGCCTTATCGCCCATACAATGAAAAACGCGGTCATTACAACTGGCACTGGTTCTGGGATACGGGAAATGGCGATACCGGAAACCAGGGACCACACCAGTTCGACATCGCCCGCTGGGGCCTTAATAAGCATGAGCACCCGGTCTCCGTCTATTCATACGGAGGCATTTATGGGATCAGCCCCGATGAATGTGCGCAGCAAACGCCCAATACGCAAACCTCTTTGTTTAAATACGACGATGGGAAGCTCCTTGAATTTGAGACCCGTGGCAAGTATACAAACCAGGAGGGTGGCATCGGCGTCCATGTCGGAAACCTGTTCTATGGCACCGAAGGATACCTTGAATTGGAAGGCAGTACATGGAAAGCTTATCGTAAAAGAGAAAAAGAACCCTTTGCGGGATCGAAAGAAAAGGAAACCAAACCAGCAGACAGCTCTTTTCTGGCCCCTCCGGGCGGAACAGAGCATTATGCCAATTTCGTCGATGCCATCCGTGCAGGGAAAGACGATAGTTTGCATTGTCCTATACAAGAAGGGTTTCTTTCTTCCGCCCTTCCGTTATTGGCTAATATCTCCTACCGGGTGGGGCATGAACTAAAGTTTACAGGCAAGACCGAAAAGTTCGTCAATGACCCGGCAGCGGATGCCCTCTTAACGCAGACCTATCGCAAACCTTTTGTCGTTCCGGCCATAGTATGATAAAAACCAACTACGAATTGCAGCCCCCGGATCTTCTGTCATCCCTGCAAAATTTCTGGGAGCTTTCAGGACAAAAAATAAAAAATATAGAGCGGGAATATGACCGCTCGAAAGGGTCTCCCGTGTTTACCGTAAAGGGTCGTTACAGCACCCGCGGCTGGACAGAATGGACCCAGGGCTTTCAATTCGGTTCGGCTATTTTACAATTTGACGCCACGGGCGAAAAAGAATTCCTACATTCCGGCCGCAACAATACCTTACAGGTAATGGCCCCGCACATAAGTCATATCGGCGTGCATGACCACGGCTTTAACAATGTCAGTACCTATGGCAATTTATTGCGGCTGATGCTCGAAGGGAAAATCGGTTTCAATGAATGGGAAAAGAATTTTTATGAGCTGGCCCTTAAAATCTCGGGGGCGATACAAAGCAGCCGGTGGACCGATATAAAGAACGGAGGGTTTATTTATTCCTTTAATGGCCCTCATTCCTTGTTTGTCGATACGATCCGTTCCTGCCGCGTACTGATGATCAGCCATCGGCTGGGTCATACCCTCCAGGCGGAAAATGATAAAAAGATCAGTTTACTGGAACGCTGTTTATTGCACTGCCAGGCTACCGCGCGGTTCTCCGTCTATTATGGGGAAGGGCGTGATTCCTACGATGTTCCCGGACGCACCGCACATGAAAGTATCTTTAATACCAATGACGGTCATTACCGCGCCCCCAATTCCCAACAAGGCTACAGTGGCTTCAGCACCTGGACCCGGGGATTGGCCTGGGCAATGTGCGGCTTTGCCGAAGAGCTTGAATGCCTCCAGACCATTCCAACACACGAATTAGAGAAACTGGGAGGCAGGGAGTTTATCGAAGCATCGATGCTTAAGGCGGCATGTGCTACCTGCGACTTCTATATTACCAATACTCCCACCGACGGTATTCCTTATTGGGACACCGGCGCTCCCAGATTATACAAACTGGGCGACTATCTTAACCGCCCGGCGGATCCGTTTAATAATGAAGAACCGGTAGACAGCTCCGCCGCCGCCATCGGAGCCCAGGGCCTCTTGCGTCTCGGTCATTACCTGATGCAGAAAGGAAATTTGGAAGCAGGAAAAAAATACTGGCAAACCGGCCTTACCGTCCTACAAACTTTATTACAGGAGCCTTATTTAAGCAATGATCCCGCCCATCAGGGGTTATTAAAACATTCGGTCTATCACTGGCCGAATGGCTGGGACCATGTGCCTGAAGGGAGCTCGATCCCCTATGGAGAATCCAGTATGTGGGGAGATTATCATATCAGGGAAGTGGCGCTTTATCTGCAAAAAATAATCAAAAAAGAACCCTATTATACTTTTTACAACTGTGTAAATGATGGCGAAAGAGCTAACTGATTTCTCGCAATTATGCATGCATACCATAACGACCAGGCCCTGGCCCATCGAAAGATCGGCCCGCGAATTGTCGGACGCCGGTATTGGCGGGATCACCGTTTGGCGCGATGCCCTGGAGGGCAGGAATATTATGGCGACTGGTCATATGCTCAGGGACTTAAACCTGAATATAGTTTCATTATGTCGGGGAGGGTTTTTCACGTCCTTTATTGCAGCCGACCGCCAGAAGGCCATCGAAGCTAATTTAAAAGCCATAGATGAAGCTTTTGCTTTAGGGGCCCCCATGGTCGTATTGGTCTGCGGCGCCACCCCGGGACAACCCCTGAGCGAATCCCGGAAGCAGATCGGGGATGGCATTTCCGCATGCCTGGCACATGCAGAGGCAGCAAAGGTTAAACTGGCCATAGAACCCTTGCATCCTATGTATGCGGCAGACCGCTCGGCAATCAATACCCTTGAACAAGCGAACGAAATAGCCGAAGCGTTACAGTCCCCCTGGCTGGGCATAGCCCTGGATGTATATCATCTGTGGTGGGACCCGGATCTGGAAACACAGATAAAACGCTGTGGCAGGAACGGCCATTTAGCCGCCTTTCACATTTGCGACTGGAAAACCCCAACGTTGGATCTGCTGAACGACCGGGGACTGATGGGAGAAGGTTGCATCGATATCAGACAAATAAGGGGCTGGGTGGAAGACAGCGGCTTTGATGGGTTTCATGAGGTGGAAATATTTTCAACTGCTTACTGGAATGAAGACCAGACTGAATTTTTAAAGAAAATAAAAAACGCTTATTTAAAATATTCCTGATATGCCCCCCATTATTCACGAACTTGGAATTATCATGAACGGCGTCACCGGCAGGATGGGCACCAATCAACACCTGCTGCGATCGATAGTCGAAATAATCAAACAAGGTGGCGTAAAACTAAATGCTTCGGAGTTTATCATGCCTTCGCCGGTATTGGTTGGCCGCGACCTCATCAAACTGCAGAAACTGTCCGAACGAACCGGCATAACCAGCTTTACTACGGACCTGGACCACGTATTGAAGGATTCCCGGTACCAGGTGTATTTTGACGCACAAACTACAGGACGCCGGGCAGATGCCGTACGCAAGGCGGTAAAAGCCGGGAAACATATTTATTGTGAAAAACCAACGGCGGTCAGTACGGAAACGGCATTGGAACTGTATACCCTCTGTCAACAGGCCGGTCTGAAGAACGGTGTCGTCCAGGACAAGCTCTGGCTTCCCGGGTTGCTAAAAATACAGCGCCTGATCCAGAGTGGGTTCTTTGGCGAGATCTTATCGGTGCGGGGTGAATTTGGATATTGGGTTTTCGAAGGTCATTCCATAGCGGCGCAACGGCCATCCTGGAATTACCGTAAGGAAGATGATGGCGGTATTATCATGGATATGTTATGCCACTGGCGATATGTCCTCGATCATATTTTTGGGAAAGTCAAGGCCGTCTCCTGTATCGGGGCTACTCATATCAAAGAGCGCATCGATGAACAGGGAAATGCCTACCGATGCACAGCGGATGATGCCGCTTATGCTAGTTTTGAACTGGAAAACGGGGTTATCGCTCATTTCAATTCTTCCTGGGCAACCAGGGTACGACGCGATGATCTGCTGACCTTACAGGTAGACGGAACAAAGGGCTCGGCAGTGGCCGGCCTGCGCGAATGCTATATCCAACATTATGGGAATACACCCAAACCGACCTGGAACCCGGATATACCACAACCCATCAATTTCTATGAAGGATGGGCCAAAGTGCCCGAGCAGGAACCATATGAAAATGCATTTAAGGTACAGTGGGAATTATTTTTAAAACATGTCGTAAAAGACACGCCATTCCCCTGGGACTTGCGCGAAGGAGCTAAAGGCGTACAACTGGCGGAAAAAGGCCTGGAAAGCTGGAAGAAACGTTGCTGGGTTAATATTCCCGATCTTAAACTATAGCAGATGAAACGAGTAGCCTTGATCACAGGTGGCAGCAGGGGCATTGGCCTTGGCATTGCAGTCCAGTTGGCTCAGGACGGCTTTGATATCGCCATCAATGGAATACGGCCCCATGAAGCAGTGGCCGGCGTGATCGAAGAATTAAAAAGCTTCGGCAATAAGGTCATTTATTGCAGGGGCGATGTTAGTTCCGCAGCGGACAGGGAACGGATAATCAAAGAGATCGGGTCCGATCTTGGCGGGCTGCATATCCTGGTCAATAATGCGGGGTCGGCCCCAAAAGAGCGCAAAGACATCCTGGAAGCGACAGAAGAAAGTTTTGCCCATCTGATGGCCATCAATCTCCAGGGGCCTTATTTTCTCACCCAATCCGTGGCGAACTGGATGATCGCCCAACAAAAGCAGGATTCTCAATTCAAGGGTTGTATTATCAATATCGGCTCCATTTCCGCAACCGTTGCCTCTCTTAACCGGGGAGAATATTGCATTTCAAAAGCGGGCCTGAGCATGGCCACAAAACTATTCGCGGCCAGGTTGGGTACATTCAATATTCCGGTCTATGAAATACGTCCCGGCATCATTCACACCGACATGACGGCAGGCGCAACCGAAAAATATGATAAGCTCATTGCCGGCGGGCTAACCATACAGGAACGCTGGGGTGAACCCGCGGATGTTGGAAAAGCGGTAGCTGCCCTGGCCCTGGGATATTTTCCTTATTCGACGGGACAGGTTTTCATGGTAGACGGAGGATTGACCCTACCCCGTCTCTGACCGATCGATCACCATTTAATTCACTATTCATGACCACAAAGGCTAATTTAAGACAATTACTGGCGGTGCCGGTTATCGTAGCCGCTCTCGGCTATATGGTCGATATGTATGACCTGTTCTTATTTAATATCGTCCGGTTGCCGAGCCTGAAAGATATGGGCTTAAGAGGGAATGAATTGTTTCAAAAGGGGATCTTCATGCTCGATGTCCAAATGGCAGGAATGCTTTGCGGGGGCATTTTATGGGGGATAATCGGCGATAAAAAGGGAAGGATCTCCGTGTTATTCGGTTCCATTCTGTTGTACTCAGCCGCTAATATCGCCAATGGCTTTGTCACTTCTTTCGATCAGTACCTGGTGCTCCGCTTTATTGCCGGTGTAGGATTGGCAGGCGAATTAGGGGCGGGCATTACGCTGGTCGCAGAAATATTACCCAAACAAATACGTGGTTACGGTACTACCCTGGTCGCTACCATAGGGGTGGCGGGAGCCATCCTCGCCTATTTCGTTTCCGCCCTGTTCGATTGGCGCACATCTTATTTCGTAGGGGGCGCTTTAGGCCTTGCCCTGCTGGTATTTCGTATCGGCGTATTCGAATCGGGTATGTTCCTGCAAATAAAAAACAAGATACCGAAACGCGGGAATTTCATGCTGCTCTTTTCCAACCGGAAACTGTTCTTGAAATATCTTTCTTCCATTCTGATTGGCGTACCCATCTGGTTTGTTTCCGGGGTGCTCATCTTCTTTTCACCAGAATTTGGACAGGCTTTAGGCGTCAGTGAGCCTGTAAATGCAGGCAAAGCCGTAATGCTGGCTTTTTCCGGTCAGTTATTGGGCGACGTCGCAAGCGGTTATTTAAGCCAGCGGTTGCGAAGCCGTAAAAAAGGGATGTTCGTCTTCCTGCTGGGTTCTTATTGCCTGATGATCGTGTACCTCTTTGCGACCGCACAAACGCTTTCCAGCTTTTATATCATCTGCGCCTGCCTTGGCTTTTTCAATGGTTACTGGGCCTTGTTCGTGACTATCGCCGCAGAATTGTTCGGGACCGATATAAGGGCTACCGTTGCCACGACGGTCCCTAATTTTGTCCGCGCATCCGTCATCCCCATATCTGCCCTGTTTTTATTGGGTGAAAGGTCTGTAGGAATAATCAACAGTGGCATATTGACAGGGACCCTCGTGGTTGCGGTTGCCTTACTAGCGTTGTGGCGACTGGAAGAAACATTTAAAAAAGATCTGGACTACGTGGAAGCCAAGAAATCGGAATGAGCCAGACCCCAGATCAGTCCTTCGGCTGACCAATTTTTCGGCTGCCCATTGTCGGTAACGTTCTCGCTGTTTTATCCGGCCATTCCTTCCCAGCCGCCTTTATTTTTATATACCTTCAGGCAGCAACCATCACACCGGTTGAATTTGTTCCACCGTAAACTTTAAATCAATGTCTACAAAAAAAGGGGTTATTTTACTCGCCTTCTTCCTGGTCCTGATGGGAGGATCGATGGCGCAAACGAATAAAACGACAGCTCCGGCCCATTTGGATCTCTTCAGGGATACAACAGCGTCAGAAGTGCTGAGGGATTGGTTTAAGCCTGTTACGACCCCGGATCCCAATTATCTGAAAAAACAACAGGCTGCCCCTACGCCCGCACCAAAGATCAGTGAGCTCCAGCACATCGTCCTGCATTACAATAAAGAAACCTATTGTGGTCATCCCAGGATGGTCAATTTCAAATACTTCCCACCCAATGAAATAATCGTGGGGCACTTCCATGCGCCATCAAAATATACCGAGTACGACGATGTCCGTCACATCAGCTACCAAAGCCGCTCAGTCTGCCTTTTACAGCGCTCTACAGACATGGGTAAGACCTGGCCAAAGGAAAATGAAGTCGTCCTGTTCGACAACACCATGCCAAAAAAGGAAAAAGAAGCGCTGGCGAATAACAAAAACATATCTCCAAAAAATTACGATATGTTCGACCGGAACTCGGATTTTTTCTTCGCCAGTACCATGCAGTATCCCATCGATTCCACTTTTACACCCGAACTGTTAACCTATCGCTCCGCGGATAAGGGCAGGACCTGGACAGAACAACCCTTCAGGGTCAATCCACCCGATATCGATAAACAAACGAACATATCCAAACAAAATACCCCCGTCATCCAGATGCCGGATGGGAAAACATTGCTTGGCTCATTCTGGATAGCACATACCTTAAAAAGCGAAGCAAAGACGAAATATACCGACGGCGCTGCCATATTCTACAGCAAGGACCAGGGACGAAGCTGGCATTTTTTAAGCAGGCCGGTCAGGGACCGCTCAGGCAAGGGCATGTTCATCTACGAAACCCTTTTCCTCGCCCCCAATGGAGATCTGCATTTTTATTGCGTGCATCTGAGCGACAGCGGAACAGCTGTCGATGGCGTAAAGAATGCGATCAACCTATGTATTTCAAAGGATGGAGGAAAGACCTGGTCGGACCCCGTGCCAATAACCGGCAAAGGCATGGATGCCTGGGGAGTGGTCGATGACAGCAAGGTCGCCTACAAAAATGTTTACCGCGCTCCATGGCCCATACAGCTTAAAGATGGCCGCATCCTGCTGGTTTTCACCAGGCGAAAAATGCCCGCGGGCGTCGGTGGGATCATCAGTTCCGATGGAGGAAAGACCTGGAGCAAGGAATTTATTATCCGCGATGGCGCCACATGGTGGGACCTGGGGTACACCGTAGGGACCCAGCTCACGGATGGGCGTGTTTTTATTGCCTATTACTTTAATACGCAGGATGGGAACAAACAGGGCGGCACCCGCTTCATTGCAGGAAGTTTCTTTAAGGTTGATGAGTAACGGTACCGTTCCCGATCTCATACCCCTGGTTCCCGATCATATACCCTTGATAACCATCTCATAAGGGTTAGGATAGTAGTTTTACGTGGTAAAACCCCTTTGACTTACCCGTTTCTCGTATTATCTTCGCGATTACGATACAGTACTCTGTACACATGAAAAACTCGAACGCCCGCACCCACGGAAGTAAACTGTATTCATCCTCCGATATCCCAAAAGCCACTCCAGTATTCCTTTAACCAAT
This sequence comes from Puia sp., assembly GCA_035317125.1. Taxonomy (GTDB): domain Bacteria; phylum Bacteroidota; class Bacteroidia; order Chitinophagales; family Chitinophagaceae; genus Puia. The sequence continues at coordinate 13,360 of DATHHO010000214.1, read as the reverse complement.
TTCTTGCAATTATAATCCAAACCCTCAGGGTCGGCATTGTTTTACTCAAAAATTAAAACGATGTTGAAAACTAAATGCTTAAAGGCAATTTATCTTTGCCTGGTCTGTTTCTTTACAAGTTCTTTTGTACCTGGTCCAGACGCTTCTTCCATCATTTCATTACGGGATGAAAAGACCGTTAGGGTAACCCCGCTAGCAACAGAAATGCAGTCCGGAAGGATCTTTTTGTCGCCAAAAGTGAAATTGAATAGTCAGGCATTACAATTCGCCAGTCATTATATCAAGGCAAGCGCCGAAGACCTGAAGAAGATCAGGCAAAGAAGCAAGACCCCTTTTTCCATAATGGATGCCGTTTTCACCCGGTATAGGTTACCTGTTGAGTTAAAATATTTAGCGGTGATCGAATCGGAATTAAAGTCGTCGGCCCTTTCCCGTGTTGGAGCATCCGGCCCCTGGCAGTTGATGCCGGGAACGGCCCATGACCTTGGCTTAAAGATCACCCGGCAATACGACGAACGCACCAATTATTATAAAAGTACAAAGGCGGCAGCCTTATATCTCAGGGATTTGTACGCGCAATTCGGTGATTGGCTATTGGTACTGGCAGCGTATAACAGCGGGCCGAGGCCTGTTTATACAGCCATACACAAATCCGGCAGCAGGAACTTCTGGGCCCTCCAGCGTTATCTTCCTGCCGAAACCAGGGGCCATGTCAAAAGGTTCATAGCCACTCATTATTATTTCGAAGGACAGGGCAGTGTAACCACGTTAACAAAGGCTGAAAATATCGAATATGCCAAATCAGTAAGCGCATTCGCCATTTCCCATTCCAGCGCAAGTCCTGCTAAAGAAAAAGGAAGTGTATGGTCTATGGCGCCTGCAGCCAATAATATAACAGGCAGCACAGGCCTTTTATTTGGATCTTCTCCAAAAAACGAAGAAAGAAGCGGCAAAGAGAAGGGATCTCAGGGAAAGTGGTTTAAAAGAAACCCAGCGCCCTGTAGCAAGTTTGAATATTTGAATTTGCTAGAATTGACGGGCTACAATCGAACCCCTTGTAAGTCTTCTTACCCTGTTTACCGGCTCAGAACAGCATAACTACTTAAGTTGCAAGGTAATAATATCAATCTTTCTGTAGATAATCAATTGATTATTAGCCATTTGAGAATTTAAAAGGGAACCAGAATTTTATTTTAGATGAGGTACAAAGAATTCCAGAGATTTTTGCGACCCTCCGGGGAGTCATTGATCGGCGTAGGCGCGATGGTCATAGAGTGGGTCAATTCCTGATTTTGGGATCGGCTTCACTTGATCTGCTTCAACAATCATCGGAAAGTCTTGCGGGGAGAATTTCGTATGCCACCCTTTCGGGTTTAAAACCTATGGAAATAGCTCGATCTATTGGAAGACCTCTTTTTAGTTCGAAGGCTACAACCCTGGGCCTCAAATGTCGGTAAAAGGCTGGTTCGGGCTCCAAAGGTATATATCCGTGATAACGGCCTTACCCATACTCTTCTAAAAATAAAAGACTATGACGATTTGCTTGGTCATCCAGCGGTTGGTGGCAGTTGGGAGGGATTCGTTATTGAAAACCTGCTGGCGGATCTCCCATCATGGGCATCTCCTCATTTTTACAGGACGTCTGCCGGCGCAGAAATTGATCTGTTGATTGAAGCCGGAAATAAAAAAATAATTGCAAGTGAGATTAAACGATCAATGTCGCCTTCCTTAAGCAAAGGCTTTCTAATTGGTTGTGAAGACGTCGGCGCCACTCGTCGCTACTTTGTCTATTCGGGAGTGAAACGCTTTCAAATATCTAAAGAGGTAACTGCTCTTCCGCTGACTATAATGATTGGGGAACTAAAACAAATGTTGTAAAGGTCCGATTACGCTGGAATAATATTTGAGCGGATGTCCGGCGGGACTCCAATCGAACACCTCACCACTCTTTTACAATTAATTTTAAAATTAAAATCATGTAAACCAAGCTTTTAGAAATAATTCCTTTCTAATTCATTTTCCTCATACAATTATCAACATCAGTCTGGTCAAGACATGTACCTGAAGGAACTTAGCCGCCCTACTCAGTAAGTTTGAAAAACATTTCCTTACAATTCCTCAGGCATAGATATGATTCCAACCAAACTAATCTTAACTTGGCTTGCAAGAGCTGTCTAATGCCTCAATAATAACCACGGAGGGATTATCCGTACAAATGGCCCTTTTTTTTTCCAGACCCTGACAGTCGCCTCATTTTCCGATCCCATTTTCTCGCGCTTCCAAATTCGGTCAATTCATTGTGCCCTTGGATTTATTACTCAAAAATGTTTCAGAAAATATTTTTTCAGAAGAAATCATGAAACTTAAAAACCTAAATAATGAAAAAGAGCAAAAACATCGTCGCAAATGCAATTGTGACAGGCGCCCTTGTGATGCAGGGCACACTAGGTGATGCACAGTCAGGGACTGCGGCGAATTCCCCGTCGGGTGACGCAGTCCGCCCCTTCAATGTGCACGTTTCGGACAAAGAACTTGCAGATTTACGCGGCCGTATAAAGGCGACAAAGTGGCCGGAGCGAGAATTAGTGAAGGATCAATCGCAGGGCGTGCCGATCGCTACAATGCAGAAACTCGCTAACTATTGGGCGACTGATTACAATTGGCGAAAGGTCGAAGCCAAACTGAATGCCTTGCCTCAATTCATGACGACGATAGATGGGCTTGATATTCATTTTATTCACGTCCGTTCGAAACATAAGAACGCGTTGCCGATCATCATTACCCACGGTTGGCCAGGCTCGGTCATCGAGCAGTTGAAGATCATCGGCCCACTCACGGATCCTACTGCCTATGGAGGAAAGGCTGAAGATGCGTTTGACGTAGTGATACCTTCGTTACCTGGTCATGGGTTTTCGGGCAAGCCGAATGCGACCGGATGGGATCCTATCCGCATCGCCCGCGCGTGGATTGTGCTGATGAAACGCCTCGGATATAGCCGCTATGTAGCTCAGGGCGGCGATTGGGGGAATGCTGTTACGGAGCAAATGGCTCTGCAGGCACCTCCTGAATTGATAGGCATTCACACCAATATGCCGGCCACTGTCCCGGACGACATTGCGAAGGCTCTCCAGTTCAACGAACCGCCGCCATCAGGCCTCTCAGCAGATGAAAAACGCGCGTGGGATCAGCTCGATTTTTTCTACAAGCACGGCGTGGGCTACGCCCTGGAGATGGCTAACCGTCCCCAGACGCTGTACGGGATTGAGGATTCACCCATCGGTCTGGCTGCCTGGATGCTCGACCACGACGCGAGCAGTCTCGCGCTGATCACACGGGTCTTCGATGGGAAGCCTGAAGGCCTCACAACAGAGGACATCGTCGACAATATCACACTTTATTGGCTGACCAACACGGCCGTCTCCTCGGCTCGTCTGTATTGGGAAAGTAAGCTAGCGTTTTTCGCCCCGAAAAATGTGCAAATCCCCACTGCAGTAAGCGCCTTTCCGGACGAGATCTATACAGCCCCGCGGAGTTGGACAGAGCGGGCATATCCCAAACTCATTTATTACAATCAACTGAACAAAGGTGGTCACTTTGCAGCTTGGGAGCAACCAGAACTTCTTGTCACAGAATTACGAGCATCTTTCAAATCACTGCGTTGAACCGTTCGATGCGGCCTTCATTCCTTTAAATATTTTTATAATAGCAAAAATGCAGGATTTGGATTACAACTTACCCTAATGTTTTGGCCCGCTTTAGCCAGTCATTTGCGTTCAGAACATCCATCTGATCGTCATCTTGGACGCCGATAAACTCCCAATAGTTAATGACGACACTTTTGAGGATCAAAAAGAGCAGTATAATGCACTTTTCAATGTGTTTAATGTTGCATTTATAATTTTTATACAAATAGTGCATCTTATTGCACTTTTCATTTAATTTCCGTCGAAAAGTGATAAATTTGCATAAAAAAGGGCGATATAATGCACTTTGAACACATCATAAATCTGGTCAAAGCCCGGCGGGAATCCCTGAATGTCACCCAGGAGAGCCTGGCACAACTGTCGGGCGTAGGGTTACGAACGGTGAAACAATTTGAACGCGGAAAAGGCAATCCTACCTTGCAAACTTTGCAAAAGCTCGGTGATGCCCTGGGTCTCGAAGTGACGGTATCCGTAAAAAACAAAGGAACTAAGCTATGAGAAGCGCGAAGGTATTATTCAAAGGCGAAGAAGCCGGAATCTTAACCCAGCAGGATAACGGATCGTTCACGTTCCAATACCACCCGGCGTGGGTGGAAGATGGCCATAAACCGGCGGTCAGTTTAACGTTACCTAAAACCGCCACCGACTACCATTCCCGTTTCCTGTTCTCGTTCTTTTATAACATGCTGCCGGAAGGTTCCAACCGGCAGGTCGTCTGCCAGCTCAATCGGATCGACAAACGCGATTACTTTGGGATGCTGCTAACAACAGCTCAATACGATACCATCGGTGCTGTGACCGTATCTAAAATCGATGCTCTATGAGTTTACCCCCCATACACTACTGCCCCGGCACACTGGCCCCCGGTTACGACACCTATAGCAGAACCTGCTTGGTCCGGGTATTTCAGGGGAGAAAAGTCAGTCATATTCTGTCGTACGATTCCCCCGCTTCCAATCCGGCAACGGATGACCTGTTTGAAGCAAACAGAAAGCGCATGTCCATCTCCGGCGTCCAGGAAAAGTTTTCCGTTTTGCTGGAGAAGAATAAACTTCGATTGATCAATGAAGGAGAACGGGGGACCTATATCCTGAAACCAATTCCCGGAGCCGGGAAAAAGCCCGATCAGATGCCAGCAAATGAACACCTTACTATGCAGATTGCGCGGCAGGTCTATCAGATCGAAACGGCCGAAAATGCGTTGATCTTTTTCCAGAACGGCGCGCCCGCATATATTACGAAGCGTTTCGACGTCGGGAAAAATGAAACGAAACTGGCGCAGGACGATTTCGCCTCGTTGGCAGGACGTACGCCGCAAACCCATGGCGAGCACTACAAATACCTGGGTAACTACCTGGAGCTCTTTCAGCTCATGGCAAAGTACGTCCCGGCTTATACCGTGGAGGCGCCTAAATTGCTGAAATTGCTCCTGTTCAACTACCTTTTCTCCAACGGAGATGCCCATTTCAAGAACTTTTCGCTCCTCGAAACGCCTCTGGGCGATTACCGGCTGAGCCCAGCCTATGATCTGCTCAACAGCCGGATCCATATTCAGGACAAAGATTTTGCGCTGGACGATGGCCTGTTGCCCAAAAATATGGCGCAGGGCAAAATTATGCAGCAATTTTCCATCCTTGCCGGGCAGGCTAGCATTTCCAAGGCCTCCTTCGAGGCGATCAAGCAGGTCATGCTCTCCGGATTGGAAAAGGTCCAGCAACTGACCTCTGCATCCTATCTTGATGAACGCACGCAACGAAACTATTGGCAATCGTATCAAGGGCAGTTAAGGCAAATGCTGAAGGAATAATGAAGGCTTAACACATTGACGGTTAGAGCATAAAATTATTTTACCAATTTGGCAGGCAATTTTAAATATGCGAAATCATTCTCAGTACTCTTAAATTCGAATTCTTAGAACAGTCAGCGACTACCAGTCTAATTGCTAATTTTTCAATCTATATCTAATTCCGGAGGCTTATCGATAAAAGGATCCAGCCACCTATACCCTCTTACATTCTCCCATCCCAAATCTTTCATAGCGATCAAAGTCATATTCATTTGCGCTTGCCTATTAAGAGATTTCACGACTTTCAGGACCTTGATAGGCCTATGTAATTTTGTCCATTCACATCCCCGTCCATTAAATTGTTTTGTGATATCATCCTCGATATTCGTTGAAAAGCCAACGTAGTATTTATCTCCGGCCAATTGAAGCAGATATGCTCCATCCCTTTTCCTCTGGTGGATATTCTCAGGTGTCTCTTTATAATCCATCTCAGTAAATACAAAATTTCCGCCTCTGACGTTTTTCCACCCAAATTTCCGCATATATTCCTCTGTCATTTCGTCTTCAAATTCTAAAGACGCATTTTCGAAAGCCTTTAATAGGCGTATTGGCTTGTTTTTTTTCGTCCATACAGCGCCTTCACCGTCGAAATGTTGCTTCACCCTTCTTTCAACATCGTTTGTAAATCCAATATAGTATTTATTACCCTCCAATAGAAGAACATATACGGTTCCTTTGGTTACCGATTCTGCTAGGCTACTGTCAATGTTGAAAAAAGGTGATGTTTTCTCATTGATCAATCCAGCCCTAAGCGCAAGAGAATAAATTGCCTGTGGGAACGTCTTTCGTTCTTGTTCCTCGATAAAATCAATAACACCCCCACCCTTTCCACAACCAAAGCACTTAAAAACCTGCTTTTCTTCATTTACATGAAAAGAAGGAGTCTTTTCTTTATGAAATGGACAGAGTCCTTGCCAATTCTTGCCCACTTTCTTCAAATCAACATAGACAGCAACAATAGTATAGATATTTGTTTTTTGTTTGACTTCAAGGATGAATTCTTCCGGAATCATGACGACCGATTTAGATAATAAAGTTACAAAATCGAAATATTCATGACCAACGAGGGCCGATCAACACAGCGAATTAGCGATCAGAACGTGTCGGGTTCGATCTCTCGCCACCTATCAACAAAAAACCGCTGAAATTCAGCGGCCTAAAAAGCGGTGGAGCTGAGGGGAATTCTATCGAACACCTAGCACCGCTGATCAATTTTATAAATGGTTTAAAATCTATCAGTTAACCAATTCTTACCACTCCAATTCCCGTTTGCTGTTGCGATACCTGGAGTATATTTGAAATCGGCCGGCAGGTTAGGTACAAATTGTCTGAGGGCTTCGGTTCCATTGGAGAAAAGGGGATTATGCTGCTGATAAAGTTCGGCTCTATCTGGTTAAGAAATTCCCCGGGAGGCGCAAGCCTTCTTCACTAGCCACGACTTTGCGCATGATTCTTTGCAGCCCCATGGGAATAAGGTCAATTTCCGGCTGGGTAAGCGGCTGGAGCAATTCAATGAATTCATCCTCGTCATTATAGTATCCAAACTGCAATACCCATCTGTCCTCGGATAGTAACCGGAGCGACATCTCCTTGTCCTCTTCATAGACATGCACTTTTATTACCGCCCACTGTTCGTCGTCCTCCTCCTCAAAGTGAACATCGACAGCATCTTTATTCAATACTTCTGTCACGATTTTCTCCACCAGAGAACCAGGATGCTTTTTTACCAGTTCTTCGTATGTCATATTGTTTGCCATAGATACCGCAAAGATAATGCGCCATGCCTGACTATTGTGTGACTTAAATTTAAAATTTATCCCATCCAGATATCACAAAATATTGTATATTTTGTTTTATAACCTGCTATGAATATTCTCCTAATTCCCTTTTTCGTATTAGTGGCCGAAGGTACTATCACAGCCCAACGACCATCGTCGATGCCGTCCGATGGCCAGCAGGTAAAGACCAAGGAAATTAACAAGATCATACAAAAATCTAGTCCACCCATTGAAGAGATTGCCGACAAGTTCTACAATACCTATGAAACAGGAGTTGAAGACCTTGTTTTTAGCTTCGAAAAAAAGGCCGGAAAGTGGCGGATTGACACCAGAAAATGGCAGGCAGGTAACCTAGTACCGACAGGCACTATCTTTTCTATGACATCGATTCTGGCGGCTACCAACAAAATGGGATTGGATATTGCTGGACATTCTGAACAATCTGCATGGCAGGAGATTGGCTTGTGAAACTGAGTTGGATGGCTCTCTCGCTCCGCTTAACGTCTATTTCACTCGAACCGACGACTATCTTTTTGTGTATTGAATTTAGCAATGACCATATCCAAGTTCGATTGCTCATCAGCTAGAAACTAAAAAGCCGCTGAAAATCAGCGGCTTGAAGAAAGTGGAGGTGTAGGGACTTCAATCGAAACCCAGGTGTTCGATTGAAGTCCTTATTTTAATGCCTTATAAGTAAATTTTTGTCCGCCTAAGGAGGCCTCCAGCATTAATCCACCCTTTTCCTGGGAAAATACAACTACGCTATTTCTATAATTCGCATTGGCAGACGCACCCGCTTTGACCGCTATTGCTGAAACTTGTCCGCTAAATTCAATTTTATTTTGCATGAAGCGATCCATTGCATCTTTGTTTTCAAAAAAAATAATTTCGCGATATGCCTGCCCTCCTGCCTGTGCTCCCACGGTTACCTGCACCATCTGGGCGGTACCAACAGGCATTCCTTTTTCATAGACTGCTCCTTTGCCCGCAGCTCCGCCTACGCCTACCCCGCCCTTGCCTACGTTGGGAAATATTGCATATCCAGAAGAGTGTTTAAAGAGATTTTCCATAGCCGGATCTGACTTTAGAAAGGAGGCTTTGGCCTTTTTACTGTCATCGATTATTCTCTCTTGAGAATCATCCTGCGCCATTAATATTCGTGGTAAAAACAGGCCTGACAAAACCATTAGAAGTATTACTGGCCGAACGTTGCTGGTCATTTTCATAAATGATAAATTTTAAGTTAGTGAGGAGAGAGTTTGCGATGAAAGGGATGCAAATAATCTGCCATGGGAAGTACCGTTCGGACAAAAATGTAAGCCAATGAAGATCAACGGCTTGAGAAATCGTGGAGGGAGTCGGCCGAGATAATTGGAGGATAAATCTTCTGGCCATACTTCCCAAAGACCGGCAGCAAAAAGCCCTTCCCAAAGGGAAGGGCAGTGTTTTGGTTGTGGAGCTGAGGGGACTCGAACCCCTGTCCAAACATATTCCACGAAAGCTTTCTACATGTTTATTCCGGCATTGATTGTCGGGAAACAACAGGAACCGGACACACCGATCGTTTCCTTAGCTGGATGGTCTTAAGCAACGGGCACAGCCTTCCGTTGCAGCATCCTGTATTTGTTTTGAGTCGGCGGTGCAGCTTGGTAACAGGCGAACCTGCCACACGGCCCGAATGACTATCTAATCACTGATTAGGCAGCCATGGCATACGTAGTATTGCCATTTGAAGTTTGAATATTCAGATTAACGTGCTAATTATCCAACGCACGACATGCTTACACTTTCAAAGATCTATGCTGTCAAAACCAAAGCAGCCCCAATATAACAAGGCCCCGACAAATGCAGAATCCAGGGTTGGCACGATCCTCGATGCGGACCGGATACCCACCTGGACCCGCCAAGGCCGGAGCCAAATACAAAATTACGAAAAAAATTGCAATTGATCCCAGGGAACGGGTCCCGCGTTGCACGGCCCCGTTCAAACAGACCGCACGCAACCGGCCCCAAAGCCGAGCCGTCGCGCCGTGCGTCCTACCGCAATCATTTAAACAACCGGAAGATATCCAGTCCCAGCGCATACGCCATCAACCCGAACAACAGGATCATCCCCGCCATCTGGGCGTATTCGATGAATTTGTCGCTGGGTTTGCGCCCGGTGATCATTTCCACCAGCGTAAACAGGGCATGTCCGCCGTCAAGGGCGGGGATCGGCAATACGTTCATAAAGGCCAGCAGGATGCTGAAGACGGCCGTCAGCGTCCAGAAGCTCTGCCAGTCCCATATCGGGGGGAAGATATTCGTAATGCTCACCACGCTGCCCAGAGAATCCTGCACTTTAACTTCCTTGGACGTGAACAGCAATTTCAGGTTGCGGATATAATTGGTCAGGATATGTCCGCTTTTGCGGATACCCGCCGGAATGGCCTGCAGCAACGTATAATTGATCTGCGTAGTCCCAAGGATCTCTTCCGCCCCCTTATACCACACGCCATTATCCCCCTTGCCATCGAACATCGCGACCGCATTGACGGTATCCTTACCATTACGCAGGAAGGTCATACTGACAAGCTTGCCTTTCAGCGAATCCAGCGTCTCCCGGATGTCATTCTTGTATTTTATAGGCCTCCCGTTGAAGCCGATCAGCGTATCCCCTTTCTGCACGGTCCCCTCGATCAATTTTATATTGGGCGAAATGGAATCCACGACCAGCGGAATACGGATATAGGTAAACCCGCCAAGACGGTTCTTATTCAGCTGGTTGATAAATCCATCGGGGATCGCGATCTTGATGGTATCTCCGTTGCGATCGATGGTAAGCGATTTCGCTTCGTTCATGATGATATCCGAGCCGGTCATTCCGATCCTCTCCACCGGCTTGCCCGCCACCGCGATGATCTTGTCGCCATCCTGGATCCCGATCTTCCGGGCCAGGCTGTCCGCATATACGCCATACTTCAGATTGGCTGCGGGGATATACTTATCACCCCAGGTCCACATGATCATGATAAAAATAACGAAGGCCAGCAGGACATTCACCGTCACCCCACCCAGCATGATGATCAGTCGCTGCCATGCTGGCTTGCTGCGGAACTCCCAGGGCTGCGCCGGCTGGTTGAGCTGATCCTTATCCATGCTCTCATCGATCATGCCCGAGATCTTCACATAGCCACCGAATGGGATCCATCCCAGACCGTACTCTGTCTCGCCGATCTTCTTTTTAAAAAGGGAGAACCAGGGATTGAAGAAAAGATAGAATTTCTCCACCCGGCATTTGAACCAGCGGGCGGGCAGGAAATGCCCCAGCTCATGGAGCACGACCAATATGGAAAAAGATAAAATGAATTGTAATACTTTGATCCCGACTCCAGGCCAATCGATTGCTAATAATGTCATATCACAGGTCCGCAAGCAGGCGGAAGCTTTAAATTATTAAATAATGAATGATACCAAATATACATCGAACCCTTATCAGTCGTCCGGGACGTAAAAAAATTACAGCTTTATCAGCGAAGCAGCAAAATTACGGGCCTCCCCATCGCTTTCAAAATATTCTTCCAGGGTGGGCTTCGCGATAAAAGGCACATGCTGCATGGTGCGTTCGATCAGATCCGTCATATCAAGGAACCCTATACGATTGCGCAGGAACGCAAATACGGCGATCTCATTGGCCGCATTCAGCACGCAGGGAGTATTTCCCCCCTTGAACAGCGCTTCCGTCGCCAGCGCCAGATTGCGGAAGGTGCGGGTATCGGGGTCCTCGAATGTCAGCGTATTGGGTTTTTTGAAATCATAACGGGGAAAACTGTTCGCAATCCGCAGCGGGAAGCCTAATGCATACTGGATCGGCAACTTCATATCGGGCAATCCCATCTGGGCCTTGATACTACCATCCTCGAACTGGATCATGCTATGGATAATGCTCTGGGGATGGATCACCACCTGTACCTGCTCCGGCTGCAGATTGAACAACCACTTGGCCTCGATCATCTCCAGCCCTTTGTTCATCAGCGTGGCGGAGTCGATCGTGATCTTGGCGCCCATATTCCAGTTGGGATGCTGCAGGGCATGATCTCTTTTTACATTCACGAGGAAGTTTGGTTTCTTTCCAAGAAAGGGCCCGCCAGAGGCGGTAAGAATGATCTTTTCGATGCGGTTCCGCTCCCCTATGAGACATTGAAAAATGGCGGAATGTTCCGAATCGACCGGAATGACCGGCGCCCGGTTCTCCAGTGCCTTCTGCATGACGATATCTCCCGCAACGACCAGCGTCTCCTTATTGGCCAGCGCAACGGCCTTGCCATTCTCTATGGCCTGCAAAGTAGGCCGCAACCCGGCGAAGCCGACGATCGCAGCCAGCATCATATCATAATTATCCATGGCCGCTGTCTCTTCCAGCGCCTTCTCGCCCGCGAACACTTTTATCGGCAATGCGGATAATGCATCTTTTACCTTCCCATATTTTTTTTCATCCCCGATCACCACAACGTCCGGCTTGAAATGCTGTGCCTGCTTGATCAGCAGCTCGTCATTGCTCTGTCCCGTCAGCACTTCCACGCTGAACAGACCGGGGTTGTTATTGATCACTTCCAGCGCCTGCCTTCCGATGGAGCCGGTGGAGCCGAAGAGTGCGATGCGTTTTTTTGGAAGAGTAGTTGACATGCTTGAGTCCAGGCTTAAAAGTTTGTTAATGGGCTCTGGAATGGTCATTCCCGGGCCAAAGATCCTTATTCAATATATTTTTCCAGTTGTTCGGCCAGGTTACGGTCATTGCTCAGCCTCGGTACTTTATTCTGTCCGCCGAGCTTGCCGACCGACTTCATGTAGTTTATGAACCCATTCTTCTTTACCGGACGGATCTCGAGGGGCTGTAAAATATGTCCTGTGATCAGATCGTCATAATAGATATTTTTTGTGCGCAGGTTGGTGTCCACTTTTATGGCGAATTCCCGTATATCAGCAGGCCTGTTCTCAAACTCCACAAACCATTCGTGATAGGACCCGCCCCCGCCCTGCTGGATCATGGGCGCTACGGTGAATTCTGTGATATGCAGACCCGCTTCCTCGGCCGCCTTCATCAGGCTGTATTCGACCTCTTCCCCGATGACATGCTCGCCAAAAGCGGAAATAAAATGTTTGATCCTGCCCGTTACCACCAGCCGGTAGGGGTTTGTAGAGAGGAAGCGCACCGTATCACCTATATTATATCCCCACAGACCGGCATTGTTGCTGACCACCAGCGCATAGTTCTCGCCGGTCTTCACCTCCTTCAGGCCCAGACGGGTGGGATTCTCCCCGGATATTTCATTTACGGGGATGAACTCAAAAAAGATGCCGCTGTTGGTATTCAGCAACAATCCCTCCTCTTCGCGCGAATCCTGGAAGGCAAAAAATCCTTCGGAGGCGGGATAGGTCTCGATCGTGTCAATCTTTTTGCCAATGCTTTCAAACAGCTTTGCCTTATACGGCTCGAAATTCACCCCTCCATGCACCAGCACGGAAAAGCCTGGAAAAATATCTTTTACGGGCTTGCCGGTCACCTGGATGAGCTGGTCGAAATACATCTGAACCCATGGCGGTATCCCGCTGATAAGGCTCATGTCCTGGTTGAGGGTCTCTTCCACGATCTTGTCCAGCTTGCTTTCCCATTCCTCGATGCAGTTGGTCTCATAAGAAGGAAGCTGGTTGGTCCGGAGATAACGGGGAATATGATGATTGACGATCCCGCTGAGCCGGCCGGTAGGGATACCCCCTATGCGCTCCAGTTCCGGGCTGCCCGATAAAAAGATCATTTTGCCATCCGAAAAGGCCGTATTGCCGGTAGCCGCCATATAACAAAGGAGAGCATTCCTGGCCGTATTGATATGATTGGAAATGGACTCTTTGGAGATCGGGATGTATTTTACCCCGCTGGTCGTGCCGGAGGTCTTGGCAAAATAGATGGGCCGGCCCTGCCATAATACATTGTGTTTCCCTTCCTTGATCTGGTCGATATACCCCGAAAACTGCTCATAATCCCGGATAGGGAC
>DATHHO010000213.1:0-19947 GCA_035317125.1 Puia sp. | reverse complement strand
CGAAGATGCCCTGTGCCGTCTCGGGGCGCAGATAGATCTCGCTGGCGTCTTCGGCCACGCTGCCTAACTGAGTGGAAAACATGAGATTGAACTGCCGGACATCGGTCCAGTTGGATGTGCCGCTGACCCCGCATTTTATTTTACGGTCCATGATCAGTTGTTTGAGCCCTTCGAAATCGCTGGCGGCCAGGAGCCGGTCCATCTCGCTCTGGAGCGCATCGGCGGCGGCCTGATCACCCGCTGCGGCCAGTTCGTCGATCCTTGCTTCTATAAGGTGGTCGACGCGATAGCGTTTCTTACTGTCCTTGTTGTCGATCATCGGGTCGCTGAAATTATCGACATGGCCGCTGGCCTTCCAGGTGGTGGGGTGCATGAATATAGCGGCATCGATGCCAACGATATTTTCCTGCAGCTGGGTCATGCTCTTCCACCAGTGGTCCTTTATATTTTTCTTCAGCTCGCTGCCATACTGGCCATAGTCATACACCGCGCTCAGCCCATCGTAGATCTCGCTGGAAGGAAAGACAAATCCATATTCTTTGCAATGCGAAATGATCGCCTGGAACCTGTTGTTATCATTTGCCATAAGAGGGCAAAGATACGCTGCAAGCTACAAGCGACAAGCTGGAAGCGGCTTTTTTTATTACTTTTGGCGGGCCGCGGGCTTGATGCCTGAGGCATGAAGCTATGGCCAATCCGATCCGATTTAAAGAACGGAATACCCCGCTGCTCGAAAGATTCGGGGTCTACTACCTGAACCTCTTCCGGAAAAAAGATCTTACGCACCATGCCTTCGATCTCTCCGATGCCGTGCTCACCTCCACCGTTAGCCGCATTTCTGCAAAAGGGATGCTCCTTTCGGCCCTCGTTGGGGCGGTATGTGTCTGGCCTACCGTCTGGACCGGGGTGCTGAAACAGGATGACCCCTGGATCGTCCAGTATGCCTGGACGGGCGCCGTGACCCTGGTCTCGATCCTTGTGGAATTTTATCTGTTGTTCGTCATTGCGCTCAAGGCGGTGCATGAAGTAAGCGAGCTGATCAACATGCGCGCACATGCCGGGGGTGTCATGGGCGCGGCGGAACCGTTTGTTGCGGCTTCCGCGAGCGGGGGCAGCGGAGCCAGGCCTGCGGGCGCAGGCCAGGAAGGCCTCACGGACGCGAAGGATTTTTTGCAGAGCGGCCCCTTCAGCATCACCAATATCCTTTCGAGGGCGGCGCTGGAGCTGCACGATCCCGAACTCCATATCCTTGGGATCGATCCTTTCAAACGCGTCTCCAAAAAGAACCTGCTGCTGCTGGGACTGCTGTATAAATGCAAGATCATCCTCACCAATTTCATCGCCAGATGGCTGCTGCTGCATACGATCGGGCCGACGGTGGGCGGGGTTGGAGGCGTAGGCGGCTTTTCCATCTACTATATCGCGCTGCCCGTGGAATGTTTCTGGAATGCGCTGGTGATCCGCCGGGTAGTGAGAGAGGCGCGCCTGCGGCTCTTTGGTTTTGCCTTGTGCAACCGGGTGGCGGACCAGATCCTTGCAGAGCGGGCATTACCTCAGTTGTCGGAAGAAGGGAGATATGGTTGCCTGCGGGCCATCGGCAATGCGGTGGTGCTGGCGCGGAACTATCATCCCAATATGATCGTGCTGTTGTTACGCATCCAGCATCTGCTGCACCTGAATAAGGACCATCATTATGACGATTGGGGGCTGTTCCTCGGATGTCTCCGGAAAGTGAGCGTGCGGGAGCGCTGGTTCCTGCTGAACCTTTTTACCATCGCCGCGGCCTTCGACGGCAGGATCTCGAGACTGGAAGCGGTGAATATGAAGGATGCCTATGGTCCCGACTATGAACGTTACCTCCCAGGCTGATGCAACTCACGGAGCATCTGCGGGAGGGAAGGCTGAATGCGGCGGCGGAGCTGTGCAAGATCGATTTTACGGTGGGGTGAATGGTCGCCTGCTGCGACCAATGGACAGCCGGGGATGGAGCGCTGGTTTGGCGACCGGCATGGGCTGGCGGCGCCTGGGCAATCCAGCCCCCCCATTTGTTCGTATCTTAGTCTGGGCAATGAAAAAAGTAAGCCGGATGCAACGCTGGCCGCATGCGCTAAAATTTTACATGAACTTCAATCGCATCCATATAGCCGGGGTTGTCCTGCTGATCCTTTTCCACTTCGTACAGCCTGCAAGGGCCCAGCGCGTTCTCAATGGGAATGTAACGGATGCCGTCAGCAGGCAACCGCTGGAAGGCGTCACGGTCCGGCTTATGCCCCGAGAAATGACCGGCACCACGGACGCATCGGGTAATTTTAATTTCAGACTTCTTGCGGCCCTGCCCGGCAAGCCACAGGAGCCCGTTGATTTCCTCGTATTCACCTCCATCGGATACAGCGAAAAGACCATCTCTCTTCCGGATCTTAAAAATCTGAATTATCATATCGCGCTCAGCGCCCAGGACATCGAACTGAACACGGTGACGGTGTCTTCGCACCCCGGTGATCAGTACAAGCCCATCAGCAAAACGGATATCGCTATGCGCGGTGTCAATAATTCCCAGGAAGTCCTCCGCATCATACCCGGCATCGTCATCGGGCAGCACCAGGGGGGAGGCAAGGCGGAGCAAATCTTCCTGCGGGGGTTCGACGCTGACCACGGCACCGATTTCAGAGAGGACGTGGATGGATTGCCCATCAATATGGTATCTCATGCACACGGTCAGGGGTTTGCCGACAGCCATTTCATCATCCCCGAAACCATCGCCAGCGTTGATTTTAAGAAAGGGCCCTATACCGTCTCCAAAGGAGATTTCTGTACGACGGGCTTTGTCGATTTCAATACGAAAAGCTCCCTGCCCAACAACAGCATCAAGCTGGAAGGGGGCATGTTCAATACCTGGCGCGCCCTCGGCATGTTCAATCTGCTGGGCCAGAAAGCCCGGGACCGGCAGCAATCCTGGTATGTCGCCTCGGAATACCGGTACTCGGATGGTTATTTCGACAATCCGCAGCATTTCAAACGGTTCAACCTGTTCACCAAATACAACGGCAAGGTCTCGGAGCACAGCTGGCTCACGGTCTCGGCCACCAGCTTCTGGAGCAAATGGGATGCATCGGGTCAGATCCCCGGCCGGGCGGTGTCGGAACATCTTATCGGATTCTACGGCGCCCTCGATCCCTATGAAGGCGGCGTCACCTCGCGGACCAATATCAATGCACAACTGACGACGTCCAGCCGGAACGGCGATCTTTTCAAAAACCAGGTGTATTACTCCAACTATCATTTCGATCTCCACACGAATTTCACGTTCTTTCTCGTGGATACGCTGAACGGGGACGAGATCCGGCAAAAGGAAGGCAGGGACCTTTTCGGATACAACGGCAGCTATCTGCACACCGGCTATACCGGGTCCACAAAATGGGTGACGGAGGCGGGTCTGAACCTGCGCACCGACCTCACCCATAATTCCGGACTGTCGCATACCGTGGACCGGTTCACCACGCTGCAACAACTGAAGCTGGGAGACATCAGCGAGACCGATGTCGCACCTTATGCGGGTGAAACGATCACGTTCAATGACCGGTTCAGCGTCAATGCGGGTCTCCGGTTCGACCAGTTCCATCATCAATACCACAACAACCTGGCCGGCGATACCACCCTGCCGGGGACCGGCACTTACCGGGCGGATGCCTATACGCTCAGTCCCAAGCTTAACCTTTATTATCACCTGAATGATAAGACTCAGCTCTACCTGACCACGGGGCGTGGCTTTCATTCCAACGATACCCGGGCGGTGGTCGTGGAGAAGGGCAGCGCTGTCCTGCCGGCTGCCTACGGGGCCGACCTGGGAACGGTCTTCAAGCCGTTAAAGAACCTGATCATCAACGCATCCCTCTGGTATATCTATCTCGAACAGGAATTTGTCTACAGCGGGGATGGGGGCGATATTTCGTTTAACGGGAAGACACGCCGGGTGGGCTTCGATTTTTCCGGAAGATACCAGCCCGTCAGGTCCCTGTATGTCGACGTGGACCTGAATTATGCGCATGGACGCGCCATCGGTGATCCAAAAGGAGCAGACTATATTCCCCTTGCGCCTGTCTGGACCAGCACAGGGGGCATTACCTGGACGAACAAGAACGGATTCAACGGCAGTCTCCGCTACCGGTATATCGGGGACAGGCCGGGGAATGAAGCGTACAGTCTGACGGCTGTCGGCTATTTTATTACCGATGCCGTCATCAATTACTCAAAGCCCGGGTACGAGATCGGTCTGGTGATCAATAATGTGCTGAACAGAAAATGGAAGGAAACCCAGTTCGACACCGTTACCCGCCTGAAGGGCGAGGCACATGCGGTCGACGAGATCTGTTTTACGCCAGGTACTCCCTTTGCGGCCAAACTGAGCCTGACGGTGAATTTCTGAGGGCCCGCTATTACCCAACGGCGAATTGCGTCGCCCTGCTGTGAATTTTTGCCACCCAACTGCGAATTTCCTCCGCCTGACGGTAAATTTCTGATCGAAATATTTGCGTCCCGATCAATTTTATGCCGACTATTTACGTAAGTTGGTATAAAGTTGATCATGTTTAAGTATATGACTATCCGGGTACTCGTTCTCTCCTGCTGTCTCGTATTTGTCCTCTCCTGCCGGAACGGCAATGAAAAGTTGATCGACCCCGATTTTGCGGACAGTCTTATCCATCACTATCATTTGCCGGCCACTATCCTCGCCAATGAGCAGGAGATGCAGTTCTGGAAGAACCGGATCGATCCCAAAAACCCCGGCATGGTCAATGAATCCAAATATGCGGCCACGCTGATCGCAAGGTTTCACCAGCTTGGGGACATCCGGGATGTGAAAATGGCCGACAGCATCCTGCGAAGGACCGATACGCTGTTCCATCATAAAGAAGCGGGCCTCAATCTTTCACTGGTGGGCTATTCCATTTTACAACACCGCTTCACCGAAGCAGACAGCTTCCTGCTGAAGGCAAAGGCCATCGGTCTTAAAAGATATGAATGGCTTACCGCGCTGTTCGATGTGAGCTTCGAGATGGGGCGGTATGACAATGCTAAGATCGCGCTGGGCCAGCTGAAGGCCGATGCCGACTATGGCTATTATTTCAGACGCGCGAAAATAGATCACCTCAACGGCTCGCTGGACAGCGCTGTCGCGGCGATGCTGAAAGCCAGCGGGCTTGCCGGAAACAGTCTTTATCTGAAACAGGTGGCCCTCTCGAATGCCGCCGATCTCTATATACATGCCGGCATGCTGAAGGAGGCGAGAGACCTTTACCAACAATGTGTCCGGATGAACAGCGCCGACTTCCACAGTATCACGGGGCTGGGCTGGATCGCGCTGGTGCATGACAAGAACGATAGTCTGGCGCAACAGCTTTTCCAGCTGGTGCAATCGAATAATAAGCTGCCCGACCCCTTGTTCAAACTGGCGCAGGTGGCGGATGCGCAGAGCAACGAGCTGGTGCAGACGGGATATGCCGGCGGGTTTTCCGAGGCGGCTACCGCTCCCGTTTATGGGAATATGTACAATAAGTATCTGATCGAGCTGTTCACCGGCATCCTGAAAGAACCCGATCTGGCGGTGACGGTCGCGAAAAGGGAACTGGACAACCGCGCCACTCCACAGACCTGGTCCTGGTATGCCTGGAGCCTGGTGAAGACTGGTAAGAAGGATGAGGCCTATAAGGTGTTCCAGGAGCATGTGTCGGGCCAACCCCTCGAAGGGCTGGAGCTGTACTGGATGGGCAAGCTGATGCAGGAAATGAACAAAGGATATAATGCCACGGAATTCTTCAGGGCGGCCTGGAAAAATAAATACGATCTCAGTCCGGGCATGGTGAGGGATCTGGAGAAAATGGATCTGTAGCCTGGGTCAGGAGCGATGATCCTGGGCCCGCTGTGGCGCTTCTTCGCATCTCCGGCTGCGACATCGCGCCGGGCCCGTACTAAAAAAAGATCCTTTGCACGGTCCAGTATGCGGCAATAAGCGCAATAAGCGCCGACAGCGGTATGACGATCGCTGTCCGGTAATACGGCTTCCTGCCAAACCATCTGGCGAGCAGGAGCCAGGCCAGCAGAATAACGGTCAGTTGTCCCAGCTCGACGCCCACATTGAACATCACCAGCGAGAGCAGATATGCATTCTGTGGCAATCCCAGCTGCCCCAGCGCGCCCGCAAAGCCCAGTCCATGCACGAGCCCGAACAGAAATACCACACCGATGCGGGAAGCCTTCAGCCGGGGAGAGAAAATATTTTCCAGCGCAACGTACATGATCGACAAAGCGATAAGCGGCTCGATTATTTTTGCGGGAACGCTGATCAGATGATACATCGCCAGCCCCAGCGTGACGGAGTGGGCGATCGTAAAGGCGGTAGCCTGCCACAACACGGGCTTGAGCTTTGGACTCAGCAGGAAGAGGCTCATCACGAAGAGGATATGATCGAACCCCAGGGGCAGGATATGCTGATAGCCCAGCTGCAGATAGATAAGGGCCGCATCCGTCCTGGACATCTTCTCCAGCTCGCCGACGATGACATGCGCCCATAAAGGCTGGCTCAGCAGGAGGGTCAGCAGCAGCAAGCCTGCGATCCTGCGATAAAAAAGGAATTTATTCATTGCTCTGTGAAAAAATGATCTGCACAAATTAAATAAACAAAAAAACCGGAAAGGAAAAACCGGGGACTGGCCCCGGTTTTATATCATCACTCCCTTCGGTCACCAACGCTTTGCCTGTTCGAAGACATCGTTGTCCTACCATGGAGCCGCCTCATAGGGGAAGCTGGTCAGGAACGTCTTGTCATTCGCCGGCACGTGGTCATCCGTGAGCGTTGGATTGGATGTTCCAGCCGGTCCGCCGAAGATCAGCAGCAATTCCGTATGGATAACGTCATCCGACAGGTTACGACCGGTGAGTACATTCGTACCATCGAAGAAGGTCGTTGTTCCGCTGGCGGATACGTTCAGCACATCGGTAGCCAACAGGCCGGTGAACTGGTCTGCCGTCAGGGTCAGTGCATTGGTGGTATAACCTGTGTTCAGGGCCAGTAATTTGGTCTTGAACTTTGCCAGATAGGCCGCGCTCATCGCGGAAGGGATCGTTGCATTGAAATTATCCTTATCGGCTGTGGCAACAAACACGGTGGCAACAGCCGGGCGTCCAACTTCATCACCGCCCATATAATAGGAGGGGGGTGTGGGAGTTGGATTGCTATCTTTCTTACAGGACGCGCCTGCAATCACTACGATGGCCGCGGCTAAATATAGATTCGTGAATACTTTTTTCATGGTTGTTATTTTTAAAAATCAATTTATATGATCAGATCTTCTTTTTGGTCTGCGCCCAGACATTGAACTTACCGCCGGTGGGTGTTCCCAGTAAGCTTTTTGGAACTTCCACGACCAGGCCCATTACGTTGGTACCTGCAAATGCATCTTTCCCGGGGTTGTTAAAGCCCGTTGCCGTGCCTGCGATGATCTTGTGATACTGGTCGAGGTCAAAAAAGAAGGGATCGTCACGTGGGCCTGCGAAGACCTGCATTCCGTTGGATCCGGTTGCCACTGTCGGAGAAGCTGCGCCATAAGCGGTAACGGCCACCGTCGCTGTCACCGGTCCTTCCAGCGTGCTCTTCAAGCCGGTAGAAGAAGGAGCTACGGGTCCATAGAATTTCATGTTGGCGCCATCATAAACAGCCTGGATCACGAGGTCTTCCACATTGTCTCCCGTCTTGTCGATGTTGATTACGATGAGTGTGTTAGGGTCGAATTTCGCCGCGCCGGTCGCTGAAGGCGCGAGCAGACCCTGTGTGTTGACGGCGAACACCAGGTTGTTGGCGTTGGCTCCCTGAAAGGCATACAGGTCAGTGATGTCCGTAGACTGACCTGTGACGGCGGGTGCGTCGATATGGTCCGAAGCCCATATGATCCCGCCTGTTAAGACGGCTGCTATCGTTGCGATGACGATAATTTTTTTCTTTTGCATTTTTTAATTTTAAGACGTTAATAGTAATAATCAGGTAAGCTATATACGAGGGAGTTCCTGCATGGGATTTAATTTCTCTGAATAAGTTGAAATCTGCATGATCCCAGTCTGCGCAATTCCCGCCTCATTTTGGGGAGGAGATAATATTGTACGATATTCGTTTTTTGACGCAAAAAATTCTGGATGTTGCACATAGAAAAATACATCGGCTTACTGGCTGGCATAGTGATCGGCAGCGCTCAGCTTATTTATCTGCTCAATACCATAAAGAGGAAGATCAGACCCAGCGTACTTTCCTGGATCGGATGGGCCTGTCTGATGGGGACGAGCCTCATCTCACAGGTTGCGGGCAAAGGATGGCAATGGAGCATGACGGGGATCCTTTGTTCGACCATCGGATGCTTTGCTATTGCGGCAACCGCTTTTTTCAGTAAGAATTTTTCGTTCCGGAAGAGTGATCTGAGTTTCCTGATCGTCGGGTTGTTGTGTATCGGCATTTATCTTTTATCCGACAGTCCCTGGGTAACGACGATATTCGCAGTCGTCGCCGATGCCGTGCTGGGTATACCGACGATCAGAAAAGCCATCCGGAATCCAGCGACGGAAAGATCGGTCGCCTGGATGCTCGGCGTCGTCTCCTCTTCACTGGCGCTGATCATCTGCCTGCATCACGACCCGATCTATGTGTTATTTCCCGGCTATCTGTTCCTCTTTAACGGGACTATGGTCTTTCTTACCAGGATAGCGGGGCATGCGGCAAGCCGTGTTGCCGGCGGGTAAGGCTTGCGGAGCGATTATATCGTGCATAAGATCCACGGGCGGGTATTGCAGCATATCAAGGTTTGCGCGGAGCGCATTGCGAAGACCCGATCCTGCGCTTTCACCCTCCGAAAAAGATTATTTTTGAATTCACAAGTTCAGTAATTTTGTTTTTCTTCCACTTTAATAATTGATGATATTCTTTGGTAAACAAAGTGCCAATTGATAGCCGTTTTTTCCGGCAGTCTTAAATCATTGTTCTAAACTTGTAAAATTATTTTATGGAAGGGAATGGTAATATAATTTTCTATCAGCCAGATGCGGCTGATTCTCGGATCGAAGTTAAACTAGAAAATGAATCTCTCTGGCTTTCCCTAAACCAGATTGCCTCACTATTTGAAAGAGATAAGTCTGTGATATCTAGGCATTTAGAGAAAATATATCGAGACGGGGAGCTTGACAAAAATTCAACTGTTGCAATAAATGCAACAGTTCAGAAAGAGGGAAAAAGGGCAATCACCCGTGATATCGAATTTTACAATCTGGATGCAATCCTATCAATAGGCTATCGTGTCAATTCAGTCCGGGGCACCCAATTCCGGATCTGGGCTAATCAAATACTTAAAGAATATCTTGTCAAAGGATATACGATTGACAAAAAGCGTTTTCAGGATCAATCCCGTCAACTGGAAGAACTGAAGCAAACCGTTAAGTTACTGGGAAATGTTATTGCAACAAAAAAACTGAATTCAGATGAAGCAACAGGATTATTAAAGGTAGTTACCGACTATGCCTACGCGCTCGACATTCTGGATCAATATGATCATCAGATCCTTGAAATACGATCAACCACATCCGATGAATCATTCCAGATTACTTATCAGGAGGCAAAGAAAGCCATCAAGGGGTTAAAAGACAAATTTGGAGGCAGCACATTATTCGGAAATGAAAAAGATGAATCATTCCAAAGTTCTCTGGCGGCGATTTATCAAACTACTAGTGGCAAGGATGTCTACCCAAGCGTGGAAGAAAAGGGTGCCCACTTACTGTACTTTGTAGTTAAAAACCATTCTTTTTCGGATGGAAATAAACGTATCGGAGCCTTTCTTTTTGTATGGTTCCTCGAAAAGAACAATATATTATATCGGCTGGATACCTCCAAGAGGATAGCAGATAATGCATTGGTGGCGTTAACATTAATGATCGCGGAAAGCAAGCCGGAGGAAAAGGATATGATGGTTAAGGTAGTGGTGAATCTGATCAATCTCAAAAATTGATGACCGGAGAAGGCCTTACTTTAAAGGAGGAATTTACGCGATCGCCTCCCTGATCAGTTTTTCCACCCCCGCCATCACGCGGATCAGCTCATCGGGCAGCGCATACCGGTCCTGCAGATAAACAAAGCTGTTATAGCTCAGCCATGTCCTGCCATTGTCATCCTCCCAGGCCAGCGCCTTGAGCGGCAGATCGAGTGCGGCGAGCGGTGTCTTCGCCATTATTGGTACGCCGGCCTTGGGATTCCCAAAGATCAGTAGCTGGATGGGTCGCAGGGACAGGCCGGCTTTCTGAGCCTCGGTCTGTTGATCGATGCGCGTGTAAACGGTGACGCCGTGCGCACGAAGCGCCGTCTCCAGCTTGTCGATAGTCTGTGCGACGGTATAGATGCTAGGTATGCTGATGATGCCGGTATTTTTGTCCATGGATTTTTTATTGAAAACTCATTTCTCAAAAACCACACGATCACTACCCGCGCCCAGTCTGGTCAGTGTCTCCTGCAACACGGCGATCATTTTGTCGGGACCACAGAGGTAGAAATGCTTTGAAAAATCGGTGACCCGCGCACGCAGAAATTCCTCATTGATATACCCGTTAACATAACGGTCGCTTTTCTCATTGGTGATCACGAAGCAGGCATCTTCGCCCAGCATAGCGGTCAACTCCTCGCGGATGATGATATCGGCCGCTGTCTTGTTGGAAAAGTACAGGGTATTGCCCTGGAGCTTGTTTTCCTTGTGCAGTTGCCGCAGAATGGCAATAAATGGCGTGATGCCTGCCCCACCCGCAATAAAATATCCCGGGCCCTTGTATCCGATCGCACCCAGACATCCCGGACGATCAGTTCGTCACCCGGCACGAGCTTGCCCAGCTGATTGGTCACGCCATCGTGATCCCGGTAGCTTTTGATCGTGAACTCGAGATAAGGAGCGTCATTCAGCGCAGTAAAGGTAAAGGGGCGCAACTCTTCCTTCCAGCGCGGCTGGTTGATGGAGACGTCAGTGGCCTGGCCGGGAGTAAAATGGTATCCAGCCGGCTTTTGCAGCTGATATCTTCTCACATCGTGCGTGATTTCCTCTATGTTCAGGATTTTTACGATCGTTTCCATAATTATCTGTTCGTTCTTAAAAAGGGCGCCCATTCCTTAAAGCTTCTTATTCTCTTTGTGCCTCGTAGCATCGCGGAGATCCTTTTTCGCGAAGTTCTTTTCCAGCGCATCCGTCAGGTCGACCCCGGTCTGATTGGCAATACACAGCAGCACCCAGAGCACATCGGCGAGCTCGTCCGCCAATTCTTTTTTCTTGTCCGATTCCTTAAAGGACTGGTCACCGTACAACCGGCTCATCAGGCGCGCCACCTCCCCTACTTCCTCCGTAAGAATGGCCATATTGGTCAGTTCGCTGAAATAACGCACCCCGGTCGTGTTGATCCAGTTATCGACGAGTTGCTGGGCCCCGCGGATGGTAATGGCTTGTTCCGGCATAGTATATTTGTTAGCTGACCGCTAAGGTAAATACTTATTGCTTGAAATGCTTCCGCATCGCAACCGGATAATCGGCCAGGGCGATCTCCGGATCACCGATCTCCGGGTGCCATAATTTCTCCCATTCGAAACTGTAATAACCCTTGTATCCTCCCTTCACCAGCGCGTCGATCCCTTCAAAAATGGGCGCCTCGCCTTTCCCCAGCAGCACATATTGTTCCTTGCCATCGACAAACCGCAGGTCCTTGATATGCGTGTGACGGATATAGTCTTTCAATACCGGATATACTTCGGCGGGAGATTCCTTCGTCGCCGACCACATATTCACGATATCCCAGACCAGACCGACATGAGGATGTCTGGCGGACCGCATGATCTTTTCCAGGTCCCTGCTGTGGGTGAGTTCCCCATGCGACTCCATCAACACGGTGACGTCGCCGCCCTCCGCATATTTCCCGGATTCGAGCAGTCCCTGGATGATGAGACCGATGGTGGCGTCGCGGTCCTGGTCTTCTGGCAGGTTGTTCGGAAAGACGCGTATATAAGGGCAATGCAGTTCGTGCGCCAGATCGATAAACCGGCGGACCTCATCCATGTTCTTTTGCCGGACCGGTCCTTCCGGATGGTGCATCTCCGCCGAAGATCCGAGGTCGACGAACCGCAGGCCTTTGTCTTCGGCCATCGTCCGCGTGGTAAGGATATTGGCCGGGCTGTTGAAATGTGGCGACTGGGAAAGGTCGAGCTGCCGTTGTATTCCCCGGATCTCGAGCCCCGCATACCCATTGGCGGCGGCAAAATCCAGGATCCTGCCATACGTCCAGTCCGGACAGCCGAGGGTGGAAAAGGACAGGAGGGGGGTGGCAGATTGGCGGCCGGCAGATGCAGCGGAGGCCGGGAGGCCCGCAAGAACGGACAAGGGCAGCAGCGCGGTGGCTGTCTTCAGAAAATCTCTCCGGTCGTACCGGCGGTTGCCTGGGGTATTGTCACGATCTTTCGCGTCATAGCCCAGGTTGCCTGGGGCATTGTCACCGTCCTTCGCGTCATAGCCGTGATGGCGCTGTTTTTTGTGTTTCATGTTAAATGGATTGATGGTAAATTTAAACAGATATATTGCAACATTTAACACATCTGACGGTCTGATCTACAAGTGAAAAATACAACCGGAAGCCATCTTACTGACAGTTACTTGGTTGACAAGACATTGCGTGGAGATACCCAGGCTTTCGGAACGATTGTAAAGAACACGGAAGGTTTGGTGGCCCAGATCGTTTTCAAAATGATCGGGAACCCCGAAGACCGGAAGGATATTGCACAGGATGTCTACTTAAAGGCATTCAGCAAGCTGTCGGGATTCCGCTGGCAGTCAAAGCTGTCTACCTGGATCGCACAGATAGCCTACAATACCTGTCTGAGCTGGCTGGAAAAGAAAAAACTGGTCTTGCCGGGTGATGGATACGACGGGTCAGGCTCGGATGGGATCCTGGAGAAGCTCAGCGGGCGGACAATGGTTACCCGGCACGGGGAGCAGGAAGGCCTCCTGTCCCGGAAGGAGCTGTCCGGAATTTTGCAGGCGGAGATCGACAAGCTGCCGGCCATTTACAAGGTCCTCCTTACCTTATATCACCAGGAAGACCTGAGCTATGCGGAGATCGTGCAGATAACGGAATTGCCCGAAGGCACGGTGAAGAGTTATTTATTCCGGGCGCGGAAGGCGTTAAAGGATGGCCTTTCGGTCAACTATAAAATGGAAGAATTATGACAACGAAACATCTTTCGGAGGAGGCTATCCAATGGTATGCGATCCGCGGAGATAGCGGTGAAGCGCCAGGTCGGAAACCCGGAGCAGAGGAAGGCGCGCTCCCTGGAAGTGATGCCGGGGCGGGCGTCAGCGATGCTCCACCGGGTCCCTGGCAGCTCGCGGACATCATCAGCCACATGCGGACATGCGAATCCTGCACAGCAAGCGTTGCCGCGTACCGGGCCATGTTTACGACGATCGCTCAACAGCCGGCGCCGGTATTCGGTTTCGATCTGTCCGCGGCGGTATTGTCCCGCCTGTCCCCGCAAGGGACCGCGAACCCAGTCGCCACAGAGGGATTGGCAAAATCGGGATCACCGTCCCATGGATTGACCAGCTGGCTGGCGCCGTTGCTGGGTGTCGTTGCCCTGGGATCACTCTTTTATTTTTTCCGTAAATATATCCTTGAGTTATTTTCCGGGGTATCCTCGATGTTGATCTATCTGAGTGTGGTCATGGTCGTTGGAGTGGTCATATTCCAGAGCGTAGAGACTTATAGAAAATATCAACGGAAAATAGATGCTCTGAATGTTTACTGAATAACCTGAAAAATCAGCGTGGCCTGCAACATTAAGAATGGTTGCCGGTCTCATCAACAAGGACGTCCATCGCAAAACTTTATAAAAAATAAAAAACAGCAATGAAAAAGATAATAACCCTAGCCAGCATCGTGACCGGTCTGCCATTTGCCTCCCAGGCGCAGGAACATCTCCGTGAACCCTGGAGAGAGGTCGATATCGAACGGCTGGTCACCAACAGCTTTGTGATCATAACTTTTTTCCTGATCGCCGGCTTTGTCCTCACCATAATCCGGATACTCCAGGATCACCGCCTGAAGGCCAAAATGATCGAAAAAGGCGTCTCCGACAAGATCGTCGAACAGTTCCTGCAGCCTACCCGGCGTGACAACAAGAGCGCAGCTATAAAATGGGCGCTTATTATGTTCTGCGTCGGCGCAGGGCTGATCGTCATCTACAATTCCCTGCCGCTGGGGATCCACTCGCTGGCCATCATGGCGTTCAGCATCTCGGCAAGTTTCTTAGGTTATTTCTGGTACATCCATCTGACTGAAAAATCTGCCCCGCGCAGGGACGGGGAACAGGAACGGGAGTAAGCCCAGGGAGTAATTCGCAGGAGCGGGGGAAATTTCATATTTTGGGATACAAACCTGAACTATGCCTGACATCTCCCCCGACCTGCAAGACCTGGTAAAGCAAAAATACATCGAAGTGATCACCGGCGCCCAGTCCCAGGCCAAATGGTATTCCAGCCGGAGGGTCAGCATCAAACGATGGTCGCGGGGCATACGTTTCCTTTCTATCCTTCTGGTTGGGCTCGGGGGGATATTCCCGCTGATACGATCCGTCAGCGGACACGACGTTACCAACTGGGGATATATCACCATTGCCGCCGCAGGAACCTTGCTGTTCGTCGACCGGTTCTTTGGGTTCTCGTCCGCCTGGATACGGTATACCACCACGGAAATGGAGATCTACAAGCAGGTAAAAGAATTCGAAAGCCGATGGCAGATCGAGAGCCTGAAAGGCTCCGGGGGAGGTCTGGCGCTCACCCCCGATAAAGCAGTCGAACTGCTTACGGTACTCAAAGATTTTTCGGCCCAGATAGATGAACTGGTAAAACAGGAGACGAACGCATGGGCTACGGAATTCCAGACCAATATCGCCGAATTGCAGAAGCTGACCCAGGCCAAGCTGGATATGCTGAAACCCGGGTCTGTCAGGATAAAGATCGGGAACACGGCAGGCTATACCAATATCGGTATAAAGATCGACGGGATCTTCCGTAAAAAATCGCCTGGCAGTGAGACTTTACTCGATAACCTCAGTCCCGGCCCCCATGAAATAAGCATTACCGGTGATAAAGGAGGGAATACACAGACGGTCACGGCGGTGGTGGAAACGGAGGCTAACAAGCTGGCGACTCTTGAAGTGGTCATGCCATGACTCCCGGCCTGAAATATATCCGGTCACTGGATGGGGTCAGGGCCATCGCGGCGATCATGGTCGTTTTCTTTCACAGCCCCATTCCCTTGTTCCAGTTCGGCTGGGCCGGGGTGAACTTGTTCTTTATCCTCTCCGGCTTTCTGATCACCAGGATCCTGATCAACACCCGCGAGCTTCCCTTCACCGTCTTCGCTCCGCCCGGGAACATTTCATTCGCGAACCTTCGAATCGATCAGTATCGTGACGGGCCCATCGTTGAGCAGCTCTACCTTCATATCCGCGCCAAAGACGCCGGTGCAGACGGGACGGCCGAGATCGGACTGCAGCCGCGCGATCATCTGCTCATATAAAGGAACGGCGACCGGTGGCTTGCTCGCCCGGATATAAGAGGGACGATTGCCCTTCCGGGTGGAAGCATACAGCGTGAACTGGCTGACCAGCAGGATGTCCCCGCCCCTGTCCTTCAGCGCAACGTTCATCACGCCCTCTTCGTCATTAAAGATCCGAAGCTGTACGATCTTACCGCTCAGCCACGTGATATCCTCCGCCGTATCCGCATCCTCGATGCCCAGCAAGACGAGGACACCTTCTCCGATGGATGATTTCAGTGCGCCTCCGATGGTGACGCTTGCGCGGCTTACGCGTTGTATGACTGCCCTCATTTTTTTGCGGTGAAGATGGTGAAGAGTAAACGCTGCCAGCGCAGATAAGGCAACCGGATATTGCGCTCCTCCAACGTGATAATAATCCCGGCCGCGATCAGCACGAATAGAATGATATTGGCCATCCATTGCAGTTGCCTCCCCAGGTAGTAGGCCTGCGGATGAAAGGTGAAGCGGATATTGTGATGGCCCGCGGGTATGGACAGTCCTCTCAGCACATAGTTCGTCCGGATGATCGGGGATTCTTGACCGGAATAATCGACATACGCCTTCCATCCCCGGTCGTAGAAAATTTCGCTGAATACGGCGAAACGGGCTGTGCGGGATTCGGTCTGATAAACGATCTCGTCGTTGTCATTTTTCACCAGGCGTATTTTCGCGGCGCTGTCGGGCAGGGCATCCGTCATACCGGCCCCAGGCCTGCCGGGATCCGGACCCATATTTCCCATCGCATCCGGTCTGTCGACAACTTGCCGCACACCGACTATCCCCTGTGACTGACCGGCATCCTGTTGGGCACCGACCATTACCCGGCTGCGGTCGGCTTCAAAGAGGATGGCCGTATCCTTTGGGTCGAAATGCGTCAGCGCATTCATCACCGCCTGCGGGTTCTGCTCATACTGCAGGGCATTCACAAACCAGGCGGCGCCAAGCGCACCGTCATTCACACTTACCGAATCCTTGCCGGGACTGCCCGCAGGTGCTGGCCAGATAAAATATTTTGTGTTCAGCATATTGACCGACGGCATGCAATGCGGGAAATTATACAGCTGCCGGTCGATAAGGTCTTCATAGATCTTCAGCTTGGCCGCATGATAGCCGCCGATGGACCGATGGAAATAAGCGGTCATCGCCCCATAGCTCAGCGTGTTGGAGTCGCCATCCCGCAGATCGAGGACGCGGTAATATCCCTTATCCCGCAGGATGAGGCTGTCCGCGTGAGTAGCCGCAAAATTCTGCTGGTATTCTTTTTTTTCCTGGTAGTTGTCGGCGTTCAGGTATTTCAGGTCCATGCCCATTACATCGGCAAAGGACAAGACACCCAGCATGCCCAGGACCCATACCGGCCTGATACGGGTACTCTTTATCCGCAGTCCGATGATCAGCGCGGCAGCGGCGATAAACAAGAACGACCGCGTGAGACTGTCGAAGAAAAGCCCCTGGCGGTCCGTCTTCAGGGCGTCGATCACGACCTGTACATATTCACCCAGCTTGCTGCTGCGGGCCGATGCATGTTGCAGCAACTGACGGTCCTGCACGCTGGTGTAATCGAAGTTGACATAAAAAAAGACCAGCAGGCCAAAGATCCCGGCGGTGAGCAGCAGCCCCCTCTTATATTTTTTCCAGAAGGCCTGGGTATTACCTTCGTCGAGTATTTTTTGCAGGGAAAGAGAGGCCAGCATACACAGCAGGAAGGTGGGTATCACGATGATCATGCTCGGCGCCCGGAATTTGTTGTACATGGGAAGGAGCTTCAGCAGCATGCTATTAAAAGACTCAAAATATCCGCCCCAGCTCATGGCGATGGCCAGGAGGCTGGCGGCGAGGATCCACCATTTGTGCTTGTTGCCGAGGATAAACAATCCGATAAGCGCGAGGAAGCAGATGATGGCCCCCGCATAGGGAGGCCCCGAAACCAGGGTGCCGACGCCGCCCCAGTAAAAGCGCAGACCGTCCTGTACCTGTTGCGCGACGGAGGGGGGCATATGCTGCAGGGCCCGGATGGCCTTTGAGTTCTCCGTGGTCAGCTCCAGCTCGGTGCTGCCGCCGAATATATCCGGGACGAGCATCACAAAGGGCTCCGTCTTGTACATGGAAAAATCGAAGGCGGCATTGTCGCTGAGGCCGTTGTTGGTATAATTGCTCTGGGTGCTGGCCAGCTCGCTGCCGCCGCGCACCGTTTCTTTCGAAGAGTCATAGGTGGTGAAGATCAGCACGGAAATATTCAGCAGTCCGACGAATGCGGCAATGACGATCAGGGTGGCGGATTTCCACAGCCGCCGGTAGTCCTTTTGCCGGATCCAGGGGACCGCATATCCCAGGAACATGAAGAAGGCGATGATGAATGCATAGTACACGATCTGCATATGACCGGTGGCCGCCATCATGGCCGTGAACAGCGCGCTCAGGGCCAGGCCCTGCCAGTACTTCTTTTCGCAGATGAGGATCAGCGAACCGATAAAGGCGGGAAGGAGGGCGATGGATTGCATTTTCGTATCATGCCCGGCGGCAACGATGACGGGGTTGTAGGTGGCATAGGCATAGGCCAGCGCGCCGATGATGCCGATATAAGCGTTGATGCGGAGGATCCGCGTCAGGAAATAGAAACAGACGCAGGCCAGAAAGAAGAAGCTGACCGGCTTCATCAGCCACAGCGTAAAAACAGTATAGAGGATACCCACTATAGGCACCGCCTGGGGATCGTC
This sequence comes from Puia sp., assembly GCA_035317125.1. Classification (GTDB taxonomy): domain Bacteria; phylum Bacteroidota; class Bacteroidia; order Chitinophagales; family Chitinophagaceae; genus Puia. The sequence goes on along the minus strand of DATHHO010000213.1, from coordinate 1,579 downwards.
CATGGCGATCTGATAGGCTGGCATGCCGCTGAACATCCCATTGGACCAGAGGGGGAAATGACCGTGGGTGGCCTTGTACTGATAAGAGTTCTGCGCCATGCCCTGCCATTGCAGTCCGTCTTCCTGGAACAGTACCTTATCCTGGAATACAGGACGGCAGTACAGGACAGCCACGATGAGAAAAACCAGCACGGCGATGATATGGGGAACGGCCTTCCCTGCAACTCTCTTGAACATGTGTACGATTCCGGATATGTTAAAAAAAATGATCCCTTACCTTTGCTAAACCCTTTGCAATTGTCGGACCATTCTATGATCGGCAAGGGGATAACGCGATGAAGATAGAACTAACTAAAGAAATAATATTCCAGACTGCCCGCAGCGGGGGCAAAGGGGGGCAGAATGTGAACAAAGTCGAGACGATGGTCGAAGGCTATTTCCATGTCCGGAACTCAGCCCTGCTCTCGGAGGACCAAAAGACCCTGCTTGAAAGGAAGCTGGCGGGGAAGATCGGCGCCGATGGCTATCTCCAGGTGCGGTCGCAGGTGTACCGGAGCCAGCTGTCCAACAAGGAAGAGGTGGTCCGCAAGATGCAGCTGCTGGTGGAGGCCGCGCTGAAACGGGAGAAAAGGCGGGTGGCCACGAAGCCTACAAAGGGATCGAAAGAAAAAAGGATCGGGCAGAAGAAAAAACTGGGTGAGATCAAACAGGGGCGCAAACGGATCCGCGGGGCGGAATAAGGTTGGCGTGGCCATTGGATAATTGCGGGACTGCGGCAATACTCAGGATGCTGGCGTGGCTGCACGGCGCGGACGCATGGCCAAAAAAAAGCAGCCGCCGTGAAACGGGGGCTGCGGCGACGATAATCAATAAAAGTTTAATGGTTAATGGTACTTGATCATCACGCCCACGTGCAAATTATCCGGTTTCCTACGGTAAGGGGGTTTAGGGGCCCCCTTCGGCCTGGCAAGCCAGGACCGGGGATAAATCACGGACAAAGTTGCAGGGTTCAGGATCAGGACGCTAGCGCAGTTCTACTGAAATTAGCCAGGTACTTATACGTAATTTTTTAAGGGGTAATACCTTATCGCCATTCTCGATGGAATCAGTACTTTGCTTTTTATTTGATCGAACCTTTAAACAATTATTATGAATACCAACCTGAGATCTGGATCGCTAACCTTTACACTCTTATTAACCCTGGCCGTTTCATCCGTCCTCAGCCTCGCCGGCTGTCACGAAGGATCGGGAGACGGATTTCCACCCATCAACCTGGACAGTGTCCGGACCCATGTGTTTTCCATTCAGAAAGCCATCAAATGGACCGCTGAATTCAGAAATAGCCGGGATACCTTCCAGGCAAAATGCCCGGGCTTCAAAGAACAAATGAATTTTGGGAATGCCGAAGCCTTCAACAGCGACGCGATCCGGATCCTGCTGCAGCAGAAAGACTCCACCGGCAGCCTCGCGGCGGGTATCCGCATCTATTACGGACTGGATAAGGCCACCGGAAAGATCTCCCAGATCCTTGTGCCAATCGACAAGCACGGCAACGACATCGTCAACGTATTGCTGATCG
>DATHHO010000212.1:0-31504 GCA_035317125.1 Puia sp. | reverse complement strand
TGGGTTTCAAAATTTACCCTTCGGAGGGCAAGTCCGAGCCACCGATCCTATACAAGTGAGACGGTGGCATTTTCGGCCTTCCAAAATTCAGTGAATTTCAAGCACTTAGATCAACTACTAACCTCAAATCGCTTAGAAATCGGTTCGAGAAGTGTCCAATCCGGGTCACTGAAAAGAAGGATTAGGGCAAGTCCGATCATTGGGTCGTTATCCCATTGCGTCCCGAAGCCGATAGGGCCAGATAAGGTCAATTTTTTCCGTGCGCTTCTTTATCTGCTCTTACAAGGTTGTTCAATAAAATGTTTCCCTGTATCTCCAATACAAGTGAGGCGTCATCACAATTTCTAAGCAGGACGACACCTGTTTTGTACTCAGGGTTAAAAACCATGTACGAGCTGAAGCCGGCAACCAGGCCTCCATGCCCGACCATTTTAATCCCGTTTGCACCCTTCTTTATATCTAATCCAAACCCATACCCCTGAACCTTGCTTGCAGAAGACTGGACCGTCTGCATCGAATCTCTGTAATTTTTTGCAAGCGGGTCAGCATCTGCTGTCAGCGAAATAACAAATCGCGCCAGGTCATCCGCAGTGGTAAAAACTCCTCCGTTGGGGACCCGATATCCGCGGCCGGCAAACTCCTTTTCAGACTGTCCGCCTTCATAGGTCCTTAAAATAGCGTTCCAGCTGTATCCTGTGGCAATCCGGTCCCTGAGATCCCTGGGTATACTATAAAAACTGTTCTTCATGCCGTGGGGACGAAAGATCAACGCTTCGACCAGGCTTATAAAAGGTCTGTGCGCTGCCCGGGAAATAGCTAGCCCAAGAATAGCGTAACCGATATTGGAATACGAAAAAGTTTTGCCGTGGGGGGGAGTTAACGTTGTAGCAGGTATGGAATTTAACACCTGAGCCTCCCAGGTTTCTACGGGGCCAAACAAAGCGGTTGGAAAGTTCGGCTCTCTTGCCAGACCTGAAGTATGATCGGCTAACTGGCGGAAGGTTATCTTTCCGCTGCTATCGTCCCCATATTGTTTAAGCGTTCTGATTTCCGGCAGATATCTGGCCACCGGGTCATCCAGATGTATCACGCCTTTCTGTACCATGAGCATCATGAGGTAGGCCGTTATCGTTTTCGAAATGGATCCGATCCGGTAAACGGTAGACGTATCGGCCATTAACCCTTTCTGATCGTCGGCTTTCCCAAAAGCCTTAGACCAGATAATCTCCCCTTTATTAAAAACAGCCACCGAAAAGCTCCCCGTATTTTTATTAGCCAAATTCTGGGTAAGCCTATGTTCAAAGTCGGCAAGTTCCTGGGCGGTGGGATCGACCTGCTGGCCCGTTTCCTGCGTTTTTGCTCTTTCATGGCAAGAGAGGGCAATGAATAACCCGAAGGGTATGATCAGGCGGATTATTTGTTTCATATAATCAGTTTACCATTGTTATAATGTTCGTGATAGTTCGGGAAAAGCATAAACCGGTATTTTTAAACGAGAAAGAATATTATCGTATATGGGATCAGGCCACCTGGTCAAAGCGCCCCAAATATCTTCTGAATGATATTCCAGTGTCCGGGACTTTGCCTTTTTTAGCGTCTCCAGCAGAAGTTGTCGCGACGCGCTATCCTTGTATTGAACTATGGCCTGATAAAGCATCCTGATTTGAACGTAGTCAAACCCGCCATCGCGATGGATTTCGATCTGGTGGATTTGCCTGATATATGGGAAGAGCGCCGGATCAGGATAATTCCTCGCCGCGAGCAGACCCAGATACTGCACATTCCGGTCAGGGTTCTTAAGCAGGTCCTCGATCAAGGTAAGGTCCTGCGCTTTCCGATATTTTGAAAGGGCAACGACGGCGCTGTTATTGTTTTCTACCGTGGCGATTTCCCTGATTCGATTATACCAGGCATCTTTTGGGGGCATGTTCCGCAGCAGGTCACTTTTCGCTTCGAGCCTGATTCCAGTACGATTGATTATTAAGCTGTCGACAAAGGCCTTTTCAGGCGAATCCAATTGAACCACCCCCTTAAAAAAATGATCCGTCAAAACTCCGTAGAAAAAGTCGCCTACGGATTTGTGATCGCCATCATCTCCAAGTAGTACGAAAACAAGGGCAGTATCCAATAAATGTGCTTGCAGAATGGAGTCAACCACTGGGCTATGCTTTTCCGCCAGCGCAAAAAGTGCGTAGCAGCGGGTGGCCGGATTCCAGTTATCAGTGAGATCGACCAAATCTTTATCGGCGAGAGCACGGCTGAACTCCAGATAATAGTTCCATACACGAGACCCTGGATTAAAAAAGAATCCGCCATAATGTTCGATTATGTCGATCGCTTTTTTCGGATCCGGCTTTAAGGTATCAGCCTGCCTTTGACCCGTCACCGCGCCAGACAATGCGAAAAGCAATATAAATACGATTACCAACAGCTTCATAGGAAACCCACTGTTTTGTTGAAATTGAAATTAATATTTTATCTGTTCCTTCCCTTCAATTTTTTGGCGGAGGATCATTATAAATACGAGAGCCACCATCGCCGGTTAGCGCGTTTGTAGTCGCCGAACCATTTGCAAGGCCAGTAAAGCGAGATGACGACCAGCACCCATGTTAGGTATACCGCCCACAATGGGATGCCGAATCCCGGGGCCTGCCATACGAGGGGTGAACCGTTCGATCTCATGTCGATGCCAAAAACAAGGATCAGCACAATATTGATCACCCTGATCAGACAAAGATGCACTACAAAATAAAAGTAGGGGACGCTTCCGTAGACCCTGCAGATCACGGCCAATCGCCTTTTAACGCCACCGACACCGGTGTTTATTCCTTCCAGAAGGCTCAGCAGGATCAGGGCCGGCCCAAGAGTCATGCTAAGGTAGGTCAGGGAAGGCGGTTGTTTGGTAGCATTCAAAAAGGAGAGGAGGGTGTGTGCGGCATTCCGCTGCACCGACCAGGGTACGGGATTGCCATAAGCATTCAGCCATCGCAGGACAATAAACAAGGTCGTCAATGCGAGGCCGGCGACTATCAAAACCTGCTTGCGGCGCCGGGGATCGGTGCCTGGGCGGTAGAGGGAGCCAAAGACATAGCCCAATAGCATGGCGCTGGCCCAGGGGAGGGAGGCATAGAGGACGGCGATCATGTGCTTGCTGCCAACCGGGATCATCCCAAACGCGGTCAACAGGAAGGTGAGCGTGGTATTTGCGGGTCCCGTCTTTGGCAAATGGAGATAGTCGAGCAGGTTATGACCGAAAAAGAAGAGACAGCCGACGCAGGCGGTCACCCAAAGCGGTGTGTGTATCAGCAGGGCCAGCAGGATCATGCTGAATCCGGTTGCCCATAACACTTCCAGGACGATCACATTATAACCCGGGTTCAGCGTGAAGATGAAAGTGATGACGAGGACATCGGTCAGGATCAGCCAGAGACCCCTTGTTAGCAGGAATTTGCTTAACTCGGCCTTCGACCGCCTCAGGCCGGCGAGGTAGGCGGATACCCCACTGAGGAAAACGAAAACTGGCGCACAGTAATGCGTGATCCAGCGGGTAAAGAACAGGATCACCGTGGTTGTCGCCATATTGGTCGGGGCGTATTCCTTTCCCTGAAAGTGCAGGAAGTCCCGGCAATGGTCGAGGGCCATGATAATCATAATGAGTCCCCGTAACGTATCGATGGATTGGATGCGCTGTTTTTGCGGTTGAGTTAAGTCCATGCCAGTTTTTTGTTCCCGTAAATTAGGAAATTCTGCGGATTATCGGCACTTACGGGTACTTATTGAAACAGGCGCGCGAAGCTCATCATGAGTAAGAAAGTATGAAACGATGGGATATTGTGGGCTACACATAGCTCAACAAGATTTCTCCCTTTCAATAATTACTTCAACAGCTTCCTTAAGCGGGCGAATATTTGTTTTAACCGTATCCCAAACGATATCATAATCAACACCGAAATAGTGGTGGATAATTTTGTTTCGGATATCGCTCATCTCACGCCAGGATACAGAAGGGTATTTTGTTTTGAGATCAGGATGTATTTTGGAACTAGCTTCGCCAATGATTTCAAGACTTCTGCAAACGGCTCTTGTCAACCGCTCATTGTCTACGAAATCTTCAAAACTGGTCTCGTGAGATTCCTTTAAAAGATAAAGGCATTCTTGCAGGATATGTTGTAGAAATTCAACCTGCGATGGGCGCATATTCTACCGTTTTCAAAATATGCGGGCCAATGTAGGGGCTGAGGGATTGTGTAGTCACTAATTCTACCTTTTTGCCAAAGAGTTCTTCGAGAAAGTAATTAAGGGATAGGAAATTATTGAAGGTCTTTTTATCTTTTCTAATATCTACCAGAAGGTCAATATCGCTATTTTCAGTTGCCTCATTGCGAACAAAGGAGCCAAATAGCCCAATTTGATTGACACCATAAACATTTAATTGCTGTTTATGTGCCACGAGGATTTTCAAAATGGCATCCTTATGTAGATGACGCTTCATTAGGCGAAATTAAACAAATAATCTTGATTTTGCAATATGCTATACATCAATAAGATATACGTGCGGATACACTTGATTCCTGCAAGGCCTGCAATTTTTATGAACTAGCCATATCTTGCCTACCTGTCTCGCGCCCTGCAGTATGAGAGGTTTCCGATCAGGACCCAGCTTCCAGGCAGTTAATTTCTTTAGTATGGTCCATATTATCTCCATTTTATCACGACTTATGTCCAGATTATGTGTAAAAAATCACACAATTGGCACATAACTTTGTAAGAATAATGATTTATGAGTTTTAAGTAGAAGAAAACTATGATCGGGCGCTTTGCGTTCGGCGGTAGCGTTCTCAAGTTAATGTAATCAGTAACTGGCGGGCGCAACTATTGCATGCAGGTTGCAGGGGTTACTTCGGTAAATGATGTCCGAAAAAGGGGGTACCTCTTTTCCTTATAAAGGACCCGCCGGGATACACTATGGCTAAGCCTGTCTATTATATCGTCAATGGCATAACGCTATATCGCGTTCTGGCAGCGCCGCTGCTGCTGTTATTGGTCTTCCGACACGAGTGGGGGATTTTCAAATGGCTACTTGTCCTTAGCTTTCTCACCGATGCGGTCGATGGGTATATTGCAAGAAAATACAAGGTAGTCAGCTCAGCCGGCGCCGTGCTGGATTCCATTGGCGACGACCTCACCGTTCTGGTCGCCATTATCGGCCTGATCGTATTCGATCCTATTTTCATCCACCGGGAGCTCCTTCCAGTGATAATATTAGGCGTCCTGTATGTCTTTCAAATCCTGGCTGCGCTGATACGCTATGGTAAACTTACCAGCTTTCATACCTGGCTTGCCAAGATTGCAGCCGTTTCGCAAGGTGTCTTCCTGATCCTTACCTTCTTTCTGTCTGCCATACCACAGCCCCTGTTCTGGATTGCTGTTATTCTCACCGCTCTTGACCTGACGGAAGAGATCATACTGGTTATTTTATTGCCCAGGTGGAAATCAGATGTACACGGATTATCTGCTGCGCTTAGAATCAATCGCGCATCAACTTGAATCATCGGGCAACGAGGCTTTCTACTGACCAATTAATGCACTCTGATGGTCATGCGGGTTTCCTTACAATAACTGATAACAACAGGGCGCCTGATGCCGTGTGCACTTTTTCAGGTCCTCACTATCCTCACATTGACGGCGTTCAGGCCTTTGGGACCTTTTTCAACCTCAAAACTAACTTTGTTATTTTCTTTGACGGGATCGATCAATGATTTGACGTGGAAGAAATAACTCTCCTGGGTTTCGAGGTTTTTTATAAAACCGTAACCCTTATCCGTCTTAAAAAGCGTGACAATGCCAAACTGGTTCGGATCCTCGGGTATTTCGCTTTGTCTGGGTACGCTGATATCGATATCCTCGACATTGATGATTATCTTCTTTCTGGGGTCCACCGGTTTGGAAGAGAGATTTCCATTTTCATCAACATAAGCCAACATGCTTTCCAGACCTTGACTGCCTTTATTGGCTAGTTTTTTCTCCTCTCGTCTTTCGAGCTTTTCTTTCTTTTTTAGCTGTTTGTTTCTTTCCCGTTCTTTTTTGTTCCATGTTTCTGACATTTTTATTTTCCTCTTTTTTTGTTTAGAATTTCTGATAAACCTCTATTCCTAATGCAAAATAGCGGCCGATTTTATCTCTGGAATCTTAATGTGAAATCTTCTTCGTATTTAATTGATTGTCAATGCTATGCAGATTTTAAGCTGATTTTCGACCCTGACAGAATCGGTTTGGTAACTATATTATAAGACAAGAAGGCAGGTGCATGTCACGCCCGGCCCGGTCTGTAGAAGTTGTGCCGACCTGCTGACCCGCTTAAACGGTGTAATGCTTTCTTTATTTTACTTCGTCCGGAGTCAGTCGGCGGGCGCCCTTTCTAAGAAAAGGGTAGAACAGCGCGTGAACAGGTTTCGCAGGATTTGGAGTAACTTGTTTTTGGTTCCCTACAACAGAGCAATATGAAAAAACTGATCGTATCTGCCATCGCAGGCTTTATGATGATTACCGCAAGCGCACAAAAGGAATCGGCCACGCATTCCTTCTCCGAAGATTTCAATGATTCCACGCTCAAAAATTTCCGGTACGGATCGACGGGAAACAAGAGTGCTTTTAAATACAAGGTCGGAGTCCGTTCATCCATAGAACCAGGCACAAAGGTATTGTTATTAAAAATAGATCCCGCAGACAGTGCTGGCGCGGGACGCGGACCGGAGATCATCTCGAAAGAGTTTACGCATTTCGGGACCTATTCCGCGCGGATCAGGATCCCTGACATAAGGAATGTGCAGCCCAATACAGGCGCCGTCGTCGGTTATTTCACCTATCACATGGATTCCCTTCAGGGGCTCAGCGAAATCGATATCGAATGGCTGATCGCCGATCCGAGCATTCTGTACATCGGCACCTGGACGGGTCCCAGGGAAAAGCTGCAACGGATCGGTAGGACCCTCAATCTCGCCAATGGCAGCATCTATAATACGATCTCCAAGGTGAATCATAACGGGGTACCCACTGCGTTGACGGGTCCTCAAAATCAGCCGGAAACGATCCCCGCCATCAATGGTTTTGACGCTTCGGCGAAATTCTATACGTATGGTTTCGACTGGTACCCGGATCGCCTGCGCTGGTGGGTCATCCATCCGGTTACCGGCGAGAAAATAGTGCTGTGGGATTACCAGGGATCGCAACTCGGCATTCCTCACAACCCAACAGAATACCGGATGAACTTCTGGCATACCAATAGCTGGCCGGTGGAGACTAACCGTCAATCTGTCGAAAAGCCGCTGCATGCCTATGAACTGGAGGTGGACTGGATGAAGTATGAGCCGTTGGAAATACGCTAGTTTTCGCCGAAGGATGGTTTTCGGTTTACTTCCTTATGATTTCCTCTGTCCAATCCAGGGTCGCCTTTACGAGCAAAGACATTGTATCCTTCTTGCCGGCTTTAAACATATGATTGGCTCCTTCTATTTTCACCAAGCTGGCTTTCGGAAGGGATGAACATACCGATTCTATCAGACTCCAGGAAGCCAGTTCGTCCTTTGTGCCTTGTAAAAAAAGCATTTTCACTTTCACATCCTTTAAATGTCCGGCCCGCTCCGTAGCTGGCTTGCCGGAAGGATGCAACGGGAATCCATAGAATATTATTCCCCTTACTTCAGGCCGCGTACTGATGGACAAATATTGTGAAGTCATCCTTCCCCCAAAGGATTTACCCGCGGCGAAAAGCGGAAGGGAAGGAAATGATTCATGCGCGTTTGTGATAGCTGCTGCGATCGTTTGATGTGCTACAGCAGGGATATCCGGCCTGCCTTTTTTGTGTTCTGCGAATGGGAAATTGAAACGAAGGGTTGCTATACCAACCGCTGAAAGAGAGGTTGCAAGCGTTTTCATAAACGAATGATCCATTCCTGCACCCGCTCCATGTGCCAGCGTCATCATGCATTTGCTTGTTGCTGGAACGATATACTCGGCCGAAACAGTGCCAATGGAGGGAGAAACCTTTAGCTGTAAAGATTGGGTATTCATGATGTCAGATAGTACGGGCTGCCTTACCTTCCGTTGGCCCGCAGCACAGTGATGTCTTTTTTATCCTGGTCCTCGTAGGTCTTTTTGGCGATATAATGCCAGTTCCTTTCCGCTACATCGACAAAATAGACCTCCCCCATTTTGTGGTTCTGGGTAGCATCCTGAAATTCCTTTGGCATCATTTCTTCGCCGAAGAACCAGCCGGTGTCTCCATGTGTGGTATTGCCGTCCATGGTGTACTGATCGGAGAGCTGATCGAATGTAGCGCCGTCGGAATATTTTTTCAGGATCAGTTTCCGGATGCTGTCGATCTGGGGCATGGAATAGGTTGCTCCGTCGAGAAAAATATAGTTAGCCCGGAACTTTATGGTTTCCGTCAGCTCGAGGACCTTATAGGTAACATAGCCTACGGAAAAGATATCGCCTTTCTTCTGCCGTAATAATCGTTTGTCGATAAGAGAGGTATCTTTTCCCATGGACAGATGGAGCAAGGCTGGTTTGAGCGGCGCATTGGCGGCGATGAATGCCTGTGCATCCTGTTCGGTCCCGATCTTCTGGAATTTTTCGGTTACGGTGGCGCCTTGTGCGAATGTGGATGCGGAAAAGAGAAGGAGAAAGCCAACAAAACTAATTTTCATATTTTTATTTTTGGTCTGGTACACTAAAAAATAGCGTATAAAGATACTGATTTCAGCCATTGCGCCGACCCTGCCTGGAGCGCAGATCCGTATCTAACGGTAAATTAACCTCATTTTAACTCAAAAATACTGCAAAAGTTCTCCCTGCTTATATCCTTTCGCGGGCAGCATTTGCGCCAGATGATCGAAATAATTGCAGGAAGCCCATAATGGGCGGTTCCCGATCACGTAGAGCTTTTTCCTCGCTCTTGTAACGGCGACATTGAGGATATTGGGGGCAGAGGAGGCCCATTTTCTTGCTCCGGGATGTTCCCAATCCGTACCGAGGACCAGCATTACGATATCTGCCTCCTTGCCCTGAAAAGTATGGATCGTGCCGGATCTTGCCCGCAGATCCTTTCGCGGGGCAAACTGCTCCCGGCAATAATCCCCGATGGACCGGAAGGGGGAGATGATAAAGATCTCTTCCTGATATCCCCGGGATTGCAGCAGGGCCAGCATTTCCTGGAGGGCGTTTATTTCTTCGGCGATCACATGTCCCTTTAAAGTCAGCATTCCCCGGACGTCGATCCAGCAGCTTTCGGGAAAGCGGCCATCTTTCTCCGCATCCGGCGTCAGTTTCACCATCTGTCCGTTATAGGCGATGGTATTGGCAATGGAGAACATGGGCTCCTGACAACGGCGGTGAGCCCTCAGGGGAATACCTGTCCAGATCTCGCTGCCGCCCCTGTCGATAAGCGTGCCCACCTGCGTCACCCTGTCGGCGAGGAACTGTGCGGAATGCCGCAAAGGAGACCAGCAAGGTTCTTCCAGACCATATTGCGATCTCAGCAGCTCGCTCAGCCCTTCGGGGATCGTCACGACCGGCGGGATCTGTAAAGTATCGCCCGATAAGATGGATCGCTCAGACCGCCAGATCGCGCCACATGCTGACTGTGGGCTTGCCTGTCCCGCTTCATCAAGGAGCAGCCATCCGATGGATCCTTTTCCCATTCCGGTAAAAAGCCTTTCGATGGAGGCAAGCGTAGCGGAGACCACGGGGATGCAGAAAAACAGGCTTCCCCACAACGTGGTCCGGATCTTTTCATTCATATGATCGGCATGCTTACCCGACAGCAAATCGACAAAGGCGCTCAGATTGGATCTGAAATATTTCGCATTGGCAAGAATGGCGCATTCGTGGAGCCGGAGACTCTTCAGGAAAATCCTGCTTCTGAGCTCGTTCATCTTCGGGGAAGAATAGGGGGTAAGCCGATGGAGGTCCCCGGCGGCCAGCGTCAGAAAGTCCCTGTCCGGGAGATCACATGGACGCACCTGATATTCATTGATCAGACGGGAGACCAGCCCAGCCAGTCGTTCCATCCCTGCCTTGCCGATCTTGTCTTGTGTTATCCATCCGGACAGGATCGAATAATGCTCCGAAGCTATCGATTGAAAGCCCTCAAACTCTTTCAGCAGTAAGTTTAATTCTCCGGACAGCTGTCCGAATTTTTTAATATGCCCACTGTTTTTTTCTGCATCGGTCTCCCCCTTCAGGTAAACATCAAAACCATTTTTTCTGTCAAACCAGAAATTCTTGCTGAATAGGTTCCGGTTTGTGGAGTTGCCGAGGACTGCGCTGATCAGTCCCCAGCAGGGTGCTTCCGTCTGGAGATTTTGTGCGACGGATGAGAAATAATCCGCATCCCCGAAAATTTCCGCATCGATGCTTTTCAGCGCCGGAAGCTCCTTCGAGATATTTTCCACAGCGGAGTTATTATTGCTGGACACTAAAATGCCGTCGTTCCCAAATACTTTTTTATCAAACATATAATAACGCGCATATTCGGCGATCTCATTTTGGCGGGTCGAGAACAGTTTGGTTACGTCCGTCTTTAGCAGTCTTCTGGCCCTGCCGACCACGATATCCGACACGATCTCCCGCAACAGTGTTGTCTTGCCCGTGCCCGGCGGACCATTTATGCCCATCAACCTAGTCCTCTGCCGGTCCGTCGAGATCGCCAGATGGAGGGCCGCCTGTTGCGCGCTGTACAACCCAAATGCAGGAGGGGCAGGCCAGCGGCCGGGGGATTGCCGTTGCGGATCAAGACAGGCAAAGAGTGTTTCCGGGCTCAGCAGGTCCTTACGCGAATCCGTATCCGCGTGAACAGCAAGATAGGTTTCCATGGGTGCGCCGAGATCTTTCGTCTGGCCGATGAGGGCAGTCAGATCATTCAGATAGAAGCTGTTCAAAAAAGGCGGTTCCGGACCGGTCCGGGCCGTCACCTCCTCCGTGACACAAAGAACAGGGATCAGGGAAGTCAGGCGATGATTGGTCAACCGATCCAGATCGTCCAATTCTTTTTCCAGCTCCACCCAACTTTGCGGGTAGCCCGGTCTTTCTTCCTCCCGCTGCTCCCTTCTTTCCTCGCTCTGCTCCGGTTCGCCTTCGGCGATGCAAAGCTTGCCGCCCTTCCCGGAGCCCCGGCCTTCCGCGTCTTCCTGGCTGCCGCTGTCAGGCTGTGTTACCGCAGGGTCGGTCTGCGAAGGTCCCGTTCTCTCTTTCACCCCAAAGCGGGTATGATAATCGGTGTACGCCTTCTTCAGCAGATCGTTCAGTTCCTCCGGGTTGCGGCGTTCCCTCAATATTTTTATTCCGTAGGGAAAGTAGGAACGTCTGTAGGTCCGCTCGGCCGCAAGACCGGCCTGGTCCAGCACGAGTGCCGCGTGAAAGGTATTTCCAGGCTGTGCCTCCCGGAATTCATTCTGGGATTGGGGGACGAGTTCTTCGAGGAGCCTGATCACCGCCTCCTTTGTCACAGGGTAGAAATACAAGGTATGCCTCCACTCTTTTCCGGGTGGGGCGGACAGGAAATCCGCGGATTGCCAGGGGAGCTCATCGCCCCGCCGAAGGCCGGTGAAATATTTCTGCCGGAAGAATTTTGGGTCCGGCATATCGGGCAGGGTAAATGTTTCTATGGATCGCCAGTATTTCAGCACCCTGGCGGTATGCGATTTTTTGTCAGCCATCTGATCAGGTTTAATGGTCTTCCCCGGGGCCGGATTGCTGGCAAAATTAGTGTTCTGCCGGATACGATCTTCAATAAAAAAGACCATGCTTTCACATGGCCTTTTGCCGTTACGATGTTGCCAGCAGGTGGCCTTGCGGCCGTTCCCGTTATTTTCTTATCAGGCTGATGATCCGGTAGGGTGTCTCCTTTTCTACATCCGGCCAGATCCGTCCATTCCCGGTTTTATCCATCAGCGCTACATAATACATGAGATCATAGGTCGTGTCGATCTCCGCGGCCGGGATCGACGCCGCGTATTCACCGGGCTTGCCGGTCGGTTTCATTCCGATGTCCCTGTATTCAAGCTGCTGATTTACGGCGCGGTAATAAAGCCGCACCCATCTGATGCCCGCAGGAGCGGACACGGTGATGGCAATGCGGACCGGCTGGCCTGCCCGGGCTTGGGGGCTGACCACGCCGGATAGGGTCGGCGCCACCCGGAACAGATCTTCAAAGGTGCGTGACGGGGCAATCGTATAGACGGGCGCTCTGCTGGTCATTGCTTTGGGATCTGCATTCAGCCGCTGCTGTTCCAGTTTGAGGAGACCAGCTTCCAGCTTCGTCAGTTCATCCTTCCAATGCCCGCAGAGATCGGCAACGCTTACGCCCATCTGCAGATTATCGTTGTAATAATCTCCTGCCGCAACAACGATCTGCCGCCATGCATCGGTCGCCAGACGTTCGTGCGCAATGGCAGAATCAAGCGCGGCAAGATCATGAGTGCGTTCGTATAACCGGTAATACACCGCGGCCGGCGCCCTGCGCGCATGATAGAGCGCGAGGTTGGCATAGATCCCGAGATCGGCGATGGTGGAGGCAAGCTCTTTGTTGTCCGGGGTACCCTCTGCGCTCCTTACGCGTGCGATAAGCCCGAGCACATCCGCCGCTGCATGGGCGAACCACTGACTGTTGGCAGCAGGCCTTATCCTTGCCTCTTCACCCCCTTCCAGCAACAGCCGGGCTTCATCATCAAAATCGGCAAACTGACAAAGGTCACTCCCTTCGGCCTTTGCATAAGCGGGCAAGTCCCCGAGCCGTTGTTTCTCGGCCCAGCCCCGCGTCATGGGGAAACTGCCGTATGGATAGCAGGAGGCGACGATGCGTGGCAATATGCCACTGGCGCGATGGAGAGCCCGTTCTATCAGCGGACCGGTCTTTGGTCCGAAGCGGGCAGTAAATTCTTTATCCCAGACCTCATCTGCTGTATGGGGATTATATCCTATCCGCCCGAATACCTGAAAGAGATGCCAGTATCGCTGGAACTCGTATTCATAATAACGGTGTTGTGGCAGCAGCAGGTCGAAGGGCCTGGCGTCGTGTGGCTGCGCCTCCATCTTTGTGGCCAGCGGTTCGTTCACCTCAAAACCATCTCCGTCATAAAGATGCGCACTTCCCATAAAGCGGCGGGCATATTCCGGATCGCCCCACAGCAGAATACGGTTGGTGCCTCCATTCCAGAGCCGCCATTGCAGATCGTATTGTTTGGGATAGCGTAAGAGGTCGCCATAGCTGTGCCGGATATAGCTTTTATCGGGATTGATGCGGGTGGGGTGGTAGGGCAGGCCAAGCTGCTCCATCCAGAATTTGGTGGCGATCCTGAATTTTATGCCGGTGTTTATGGCGCTTTCTATGACGGTGCGGGGCAGCTCTTTGGCGCGCATATCTATCTGGAGACCGGGTTTGATCTGTCTGATCATTTTGAACACATCGGCCCAGAAGGATTCTTCCTCTTCCTTCTTCAGACCCGATTCGCCATGCATCCGGAACTGGATGGCATCGACCGGGATCTGGCGGATGAACTGTTCCAGCGCCGTCTTTGTATAGGCCGTCAGGTTATCGGCCGTGACGCCCCATACCAGACCTGGGGTTGGATGATCGGGCGCCTTTTCGCTGCCGGGTATGCCGCCGCCCTGCACGCCTCCGCGATAGATATGATCCCAGATACCCGCGGTGAAACGGATGCCCCGCTCGTGCGCCATGGCGATCAGTTTTCGGATGGCCGACAGGTTGTGCTGTTGTTCCTGGTCGCTCAGGCCGACCATGCGTATATCCGGATAGCCATCGACATTAAAGAAATAAGGGTAACAGGGCGCGAGGAAGCCGCCGTTCTCGTATCCGAAGACCACGACCAGGGAATTGAATCGGTTTTCGGCCATCATGTCCAGATATTTCGCCCAGTATTTTTCGTCATAGAACCGGCTTTCCCAATACGCGCGGTTCATGGTATAAATCGACATGGCCCGGTCGCGCAGGGCGGGCTTTTCGGTGACGTCGCTGATCACGCTGAATGCCGCGCGGGCATTGTCTGTTTGTGGAGTGCCGGCGATGCCGATCTCCCGGGCCGTCTCCAGCAAGGCATACATCAGACCGGTGTCATCGTAACCGCCGATCACGATCGCCGGTTTTTGCCGCCAGGTGGTATGCCATATCGTGAGCGCCCCGGCTGTCTTCGCGACCGGATGATGTCCCGCGGTGAGCAGGTTGGCGGCGGGACCGTTGTCATCAGCCAGCCCGGCAATCAGCAGGTATTTCCCTTTGGCCTGACCGGGTCCGGAGACTTTTTCATAGCTGATGTGCTTTTCCGTCAGCGCGGCCGTCAGCTTATCGAGGCCATGTTGTGCGGTTGCGCTTGCGGCGTCGGTGACAATGGATATATCGGGAGTGGAGGGGGCAGGGTCGGAATGAAGACCAGGGCCCATTTTTCCCGGGTCCGTGATCCGGAAGCTCATGAACAGCGCGGCGAGAAGGGCAAGCGGGATCAGCTTGCGAAATTTTATTGGCATACGGTAAATATACTTCTTAAAAACCACGCCCATTCCCTGTAAGGGGAATAGTTTGCCCAACGTTGAACCCATTCCCACACAAAAATTTTTTTGCTCGCAGGGGCAGGTCCAAAAATTGCTGTGGGCCCTTCTTAAAAGTTCAACCCCTCTTTTGCGAAATGTAATGGCAAGGTATTTGCAAAGCACTTATTCTCAGAAGTATGCTCGCCATTATCAATCCCCCTTCCAACCGTAAATAAACTGGAAAGCAAATGCTCACCGCGTTAACTCGTTTTAACCTGGCCGGCTGTTCTTTATCATGTAAATCTAATTGGCTGTTATGAAAATCTCTACAACCGCTGGCCCTTTATGGAAGGGAGTATCCAGCATGTTGCTGCTTGGCTGCTTTACGATCCTGTTGCATCCTACAGGGCATGCCCAGACTGCTCCGCGCGCGAAAGATACGATCCCCGCGAGAGATACGATCCCGATGAGACCTGCGAGAGACACTTCGGCTCCGGTCCCGGGTCCTGTGAAAGATACCGCGGCCCACGCCAACGACACCGCGCCGGCCCCGAAGAAGGATACCCCGCGTATCGCTAATTCGAAGGACACCGTCCGCGCCAGCCAGCCAGCCATTACCTCCGCAGAAGATGTCCGCGATTCCACCGGCACGACCCTTTCGGGAAAAGTGTCATTGGGAGCGGGCGCCACCGATCTTTCGGGGACGTCCGTATCGATCAAAGGCTCCAAAAGATTCATACCTACCGATTCGTCGGGACATTATATCATCCATGTACGGAAAAACTCGGTCCTGGTCTTTTCGCATGTCGGCTTCCGGCCGGTGGAGTCCGCGGTCAATGGCCAGAGTACGCTGAATATTTCCTTGGAGACAGCGGGAGAAAATCTTAGCCAGGTGGTAGTCGTCAGCTATGGTAAACAGCGCCAGCGCGATATTATCGGGTCTATCGCTAAAGTGGATGCGGGGCCTTTACAGGATATTCCCGCCACGGAATTCGGGCAGAAGCTACAGGGGAAGGTTGCCGGCTTGCAAGCGAGCCAGGTGACGGGCAATCCGGGTCAGGCCATGTTCTTCCGCATACGCAGCGCCGCCTCGCTTAACTCGGGCAACCAGCCGCTGATCGTTGTGGACGGTCTGCCCATCACCCCCGATGTAGTGAACCTGATCAACCCCGAAGACATCGAATCCTACAGCGTGCTGAAAGACGCTGCGGCCTCGTCGCTGTATGGCAGCCGCTCCGCCAACGGGGTCATCCTCATTACCACGCGTCAGGCAAAAGCAGGGAAGACCAGCGTAACGGCCAACGCGTACTATGGTCTGCAGGACGTGCCGAGAAGAGGCCGGCCCAATCTGATGAACGCCACACAGTTCGCCAGCTTTATGAACGGTTATTATCAGGACAAGATCACCTACGAAAACTGGGTCAACCCGGCGACGGGCACGGCGACGGTCCCCGCCGATTACGCCCATCCCGAACAGTACGGTCATGGTACGGACTGGTATGATGCAGTGATCAGAACGGCCCCCATCCAGGCTTATTCGGTCAACCTTTCCGCGGGAAGCAATAAGGTGTTATCCAGCAATACCTTCAGCTATTTCGATCAGCAGGGGGTATTGGTCAACACGGGCGTCAGACGATATTCCTTCCGGTCCAACAATGAGTACAGACCGGTCGAGCAGGTCAGAATAGGCCTCAATGTTTCACCTTCTTATCAGATGGATCATAATACCCATGCTGCGCTGGACGGTAACCGGCAGATCGCCAGCGGTGAAGAACTCAGCTCTCCTCTGCTGTCCCCTTACAATCCGGACGGGTCATTCCGGCTTAAGACGAGTTCTTACGGCATGTATGCCCTTCCCAATTTTTTGCAACAGGCGAAGATCAGCAATGTCAATCAGAACAGTCTGAACCTGTTGTCGAATGCCTATATCGACGTAGAGCCCATCAAAGGACTGCATCTGAAATCCTCGCTGAACGCCGATCTCACAGCGGAGGACTATAACGCCTACTACGGTACGCAATATGGCACTTTCGGAGCGCCGCCACCCCGGGCCCCGGCCTCTTCATCGGCCGTTTCCAATTCCAACAATTCCGTTTCCTGGCTCAACGAGAATACGGTGGATTACGCCAGGAAGTTCGGAGAGCATAATATAGACGTGCTGGCCGGGTACAGCGCCCAGAAATATAGTCAGAACCTGCGTACGGTCAATGGCACCGGCTTTGCCACGGACGCCGTTCCTCAGATCTCCGGCGCTTCCACTACGACCGGCACAACGGATAAACAGGAATGGTCCATCGCCTCTGCCTTTGCAAGGATCAATTACGATTATAAAGGGCGCTATTATGTATCGGGTACCGTACGCCGGGATGGCAGCTCAAGGTTTGGCGAGAAGGAGAAATATGGTACGTTCCCATCGGTAGCCGCCGGCTGGGTCGCCAGCGATGAATCTTTTTTCCCCAAATCGGACATCGTTTCCTTTCTGAAATTCAGGGGCAGCTATGGGCTCACCGGCAATTTCAATGTTGGCAATTATACCTATGTGCCTTTGCTGAGCCCTACCAACTATGTCTTCAACGGCGCCACCACCCTGGGAGAGTCGATCACTTCGCTGGGTAATCCCAATCTTACCTGGGAGACTTCCAAACAGACCGACGTAGGACTGGAAATGAACCTGTTCAAGAACAGGGTATTGCTTTCCTACGATTATTATAACAAGCGGACTGACGGCATGCTGTCAACGCTCCAGATCCCTTATGCATCGGGGTTTTCCACGATCTCCTACAACCTGGGCGCGCTGCGGATGTGGGGACATGAGATCCAGATCAGCTCCAAAAACCTCATCGGGAAATTCACCTGGAACACGGACTTCAATATCTCCTTTAATAAGAACGTGGTGGTCAGCCTGATCAATAATACGCCTATCGGAGGCACCGAAAAATACAGCGATTATCACCGTACTGCCGTCGGCAAACCCATCGGTATGTTCTACGGTTACATTTCCGATGGCGTTTATATGAACCAGGCCGACTTCGATAAAAGCCCCCATGAAGAGACTTCGGCTGTAGGGACAGTGAAAATGCGGGATGTCAACGGAGATGGCAAGATCGACATCAGCGACCGGACCTTTATCGGCGACCCCAGTCCGAAATACATATTCGGGATGACCAACAGTTTCACGTATAAGAATTTTGACCTGAACATCATCGTTTCCGGTCAGGTAGGCAATAAGATCATGAACACCAATCTGCAGAACCTGCAAAACCTCGATGGTATCTTC
The DNA here is from genome assembly GCA_035317125.1 of Puia sp. GTDB lineage: Bacteria > Bacteroidota > Bacteroidia > Chitinophagales > Chitinophagaceae > Puia. Next base: position 13,683 of record DATHHO010000212.1, on the reverse strand, counting down.
AATGTCGAAAAAAACATGATGAACAGGTGGCGTTCCGAAGAGAACCCGGGAAATGGCAAGGTGCCCAGGACCTTGTCGAATACCACCGAATTGTACCGTACTGTCAATACCAACTGGGTCTTCAGCGGAGATTATATCGCGGTCAAGAATATCGCTCTCGGCTATACCATCCCCAAAAAGACGCTCAGATATATCAAAGGCATCCGGGTGTATGCCAGTCTGCAGAACGGGTTCATGTTCACCAGATACCCGGGTCAGAACCCGGAAGTGAACGATACCCATGACAGCCAGACAACGGCCGGAACGGATAACGGGTCGTACCCTATTCCGAGGACCATGATGCTGGGCGCGAATATCAATTTTTAATGAATGGAATAAAATGACGACCATGAAAGGCAATACAGTTATAAAACATACGACGATCATCCTGCTTTTTTCCCTGGCCATCGGCGCCTGTAAAAAAGATTTCCTGGCCATTTATCCAGAAGGGCAGGTGAACGCGCCGACATTTTATAAGACGGCGCAGGATTTTCAGCAGGCATTGACGGGAGCTTATGCGCCTTTACGCGATGCGGCAAATGTGGCGTTCTATCTGGAAGAAATGCGCTCCGATAATACCGAATACTACTATGATACGAAGGACAGGGGTGGCCTGACGACGGAGCAGATAGCAGATTTCCTGGACGACAAGTCGAACGGCGTCGTCAGTGCGGTGTGGACGGCCGATTATAATGGGATACAGCGGATCAATACCATCCTCGACCGGCTACAGGCCGTGACCTCGGGGATCTCCGATACGGTGCGAAATCAGATCACCGGGGAATCCAAAGCACTGAGGGCTCATTATTATTTCGAGCTGGTCAGGCTTTACGGCGCCGTACCCTTGTATCTGCATGAGGTGACCGACAAGACCTCCGCATTCGTCAACCGGTCTCCCGTCGACAGCGTATACACGCAGATCATTTCGGATTTCCAGACAGCGATCGGTCTGCTGGGCCCGCCATCCGGCTTCCCGCAGAGTGGCAGGGCTACAAAGGGCATGGCCGCAACGGAACTGGGCCTCGTGTACCTTACGCGCAAGGATTATGCAAGCGCTGTCCCCCTTCTGCAATCCGTAACACAGATGGGATATTCTTTGCTGCCCAGATATGCGGATGTATTCAAGCCCGCCAATAAGAACAGCCAGGAATCGATCTTTGAGGTACAGTACAAGGCCGGCACCGATGGTCAGCAGAGTTCGTTTATTTATATTTTTACGCCCAGCACACCGAATACGACCAATATACTCGGTGTCAATTTTAATAATGGTTCCGGGGGCTGGAATGTCCCAACGCAGGATATCGTGGATACCTACGAGCCTGCCGACACTACCCGCAAGAGCGCAAGCATCGGTGTTGTAAAAGGCAAGCTGAATTCCAGCGTTGATTTTATACCGGACAGCCTCACCAGTATTTTAAACCCGCCCACGACCGGTGAGGAGTCGAGATATTTCGATAAGAAGCTGTTCAACCCGCCCTATAATCTGCTCAACAATACGGATGATAACTGGATGGTATACCGATATGCCGATGTGCTGCTGATGCTGGCGGAATCCCTGAACGAGCAGGGCAGGACCGCCGATGCGCTGCCCTGGCTGAACAAAGTAAGGGCCCGTGTCAATCTGCCGCCATCTACGGCAACGGGCCAGGATTCCGTGAGGACGATCATTGCTCATGAGAGAAGGGTGGAGCTGGCGTTTGAAAATCACCGCTGGTTCGACCTTCTGCGTACGGGCCAGGCCATTCCCGTCATGACGGCATTTGGCATCCGACAAAAACAAAAATACAGCTATCTGCTGCCGGCATCTTATACTATCACGCCGGAGAGATTGATCTATGCTATTCCGTTCAGGGAGACGCAGGTGAATCCCGGACTTACGCAGAACCCCGGATACTAAGGGTTTACCCTGGCGCATGCAGGACATCTGCATGCGCCACACTTATACATTACCGTTAAATAACCCGGACACGCAGCAGGCCCATATCTCCTGCGTTCGCTCATTCCCACTCCCCCATTTTGGGGGATATTTTAATTTACATGACACCCCTGTTTTTCTCATTTCGCATGGGTCCTGTCGGGCTTCGGGTGTTAATTCTTTGAGTTCAATCAAAAATTTCCGGTACTGAGTAGGCTGATCATTTTTTCATAATCTCAAAAAACTAACTTACTCAAAGAACAACCAAACAAAACAACGCTTATGAGCAAAAACATCAGGGTGATCATGTTTTTTGCTGCGGGATTGCTATGCACTTCAGTACTCCAGGCACAGGTATCCGTCAGCGGCACAGTCACCAACAAATCAAAACAACCGATCCAGGGCGCCTCCGTTACTATCGTGGAGAAGGGTCGTCAGGGTACGGGCACCCAGACCGATAATGATGGGAAATTCCACATTACGGCGCCAGCAGGCAGCACGCTCCAGATCTCTTTTGTGGGTTATAAAAATACCTCACTCAAAGTAGAAGGGGCTGGTGATAACGTGAACATAGCCCTCGAAGAGGATTTCGGAAAACTGGATGAGGTCATCGTTTCGGGACTCGCTACCTCGGTCAAACGCAGTAATCTTGCCAATTCCATCGCCACCATTTCCAGCAAACAATTGACGGGCATCGCTCCTGCCCAGACCTTCGACGCGGCCATCAGCGGGAAGATCCCAGGCGCCAATATCACCGCCAATTCGGGCGCGCCGGGCGGCGGAATTTCCATCAAGCTGCGCGGCGTGACTTCCATATACGCCAACAGCCAGCCTTTGTATGTCATCGACGGGGTCTTCTGGGATAATACCAGCACACAGCCTGGGTTGAACACCGTCACTATCGCTGCGGCGGGCGGACTAGCGGCATCCAACCAGGATAATGCATCCAGCCGCATTTCCGATCTCAACCCACAGGATATTGAAAATATTGAGATATTGAAGGGGGCATCTGCCGCTGCATTATACGGATCGAAGGCTGCCGCGGGCGTTATCATCGTCACCACGAAGAAAGGGAGGGCGGGGAAGACAAAGATCAATTTCTCACAGGATATCGGGCAGGCAAGAATATCCAAGCTGCTGGGCCAGCGTCCCCTCACCGATGCCATCGTTACGGCCCAGGGCTGGAACGTCGCGGAATACGATGCGTATAAGGCATCCGGTAAGCACTATGATTATGAGAAGGAGATATATGGCAACAAGCCCTTACTGTCGAACTCGCGGCTCAGCATCAGCGGTGGAAATGAAAAGACATCTTTTTATGCGGCGGGAGCTATCAAGGATGAGAAAGGCATTATAGATCATACGGGATATAAGAATTATTCCATCCGGCTGAATATGGACCATAAGGTCACGGACAAGATCACACTGGGATTCACCTCCACATATATCAACTCTTCTTCCGACAGGGCGCTGACAAATAATGACAATGCCGGCGCAACTATCGGGGTGGCGTTGTCTTCCACGCCAAATTTTACCGAGCTGCACCAGAATGCCAACGGCAGCTGGCCGCGTAATAAATATGCCGCTTCCAACCCGCTGGAGACGATCGCAGAAATGAAAAACAATGAGAACACCCACCGTTTTGTGCTGGGTGGCAATCTGAACGTGATCCTTCAGCAGAACGCCGTATCTACCACCAGGGCCATCCTGCGGGGCGGGATCGATTACTACAGTTTATATACCACGGTGTACTTCCCGAGCTCGCTCCAGTTCATGGTCAATTCGTTAAAAGGGGCGTCGGTGCAGGGCACGTCCTCCAATACCGGGATCAACTGGGCTGCCTTACTGGTGAATACCTTCACCATTTCGGATAAGCTGACTTTGACTTCGAATGGCGGGGTAACACTGGAAGCAAAAGATCAGAATAATATCCTGAGCACGGCGACCCAACTGATCGGTACGCAGACCAATCTGGACCAGGCCGGCGCCCTGACGGTGATACAGACCCGGAACAAACACCAGGAAAACGGCGCTTTTATTCAGGAAGAGATGAACCTGGCCGATTATCTGGTAGCGACGGCGGGTATCCGGTTTGACAAGTCGACGAATAATGGCGACAGGAACAAGCTGTTCCCCTATCCCAAGGCATCTCTGGCCTGGAACCTTGCCAAGATGAATGCATGGCATGTCGATAATATCAGCAGCCTGAAGTTGCGCGTTGCCTATGGTCAGTCCGGCAATTTCCCGCCTTACGGCACCAATTATACGAACCTGGCCAGCTCCAATACCGCCGGTAATCCGGGATCATTGGTGAATATTACTTTCGGCAATCCCAATATCTTACCCGAGCGGCAAACGGAGCTGGAGGGCGGTCTGGACATCGGTCTGTTCAATGGCCGGCTGAATTTCGAAGGAACCGTCTATAACAAGAAGATCTTCGACATGCTGCTGTTGCAGTCCCTGCCAAGATCTTCCGGTTATACGTTTGAATGGATCAACGGCGGCAGCCTGAGCAATAAGGGCGTCGAGCTTTCCATTTCCGGTCAGCCCATCCGTACAAAAGAAGTGCAATGGAATGCCACCCTGAACTGGTGGAAAAACAGCTCGAAGGTGACCCAGCTCAACGTGCCGCCTTTTGCTATCGGCGCTTTCAGCAACAGCCTGGGTACCTTTTATGTGAAGCAGGGAGAATCCACCACGCAGTACTACGGGCCGAATGGCGCCAAAGGTTTCTCGCCGGTGGGGAATGCCGAGCCTGATTTTCAGATGACCATGCTGAACGAGATCAATTTCCTTGATAATTTCAGCTTCCGTTTCCTCATCCATTGGAAGAAAGGAGGCGATAATCTGAATCTCAGCCAGCTCCTTAATGATCTGGGTGGCGTGAGCAAAGACTACGACGAGGATAAGGGGCACACAGGGACCACGAATGGGGTGGCCAGGATCAATGCGGCCGGCGTTACTTCTCCCTTCGTGCAGGATGCGTCGTATATCCGGTTCCGCGAGATCGGGCTGTATTATAATGTACCGCTTCATAATACCACAACCGGTGTGCTGAAAGGCCTGCGGCTCGGGATCTCTGCCAATAACTGGTTCACGATCACGAGCTACCAGGGCTACGATCCGGAGGTATCCAACTTCTCTGGCCTTGGCGGACCTGGTACGAATGGTATTACGACCGGCGTGGATGTGGCGCCATTCCCTGCATCAAAGAGAATGGAATTCCATTTAGCCGTTGATTTCTAAAACAACAACCTATTTCCAAATTTAATGATATGCAAAAAAATATTTTAATAACCTGGTGTACCGGAATAGCGCTGATGATGGGCTTTGGGGGATGTCTGAAGGTAGAGAACTTCAGTATCAATACCCCAACTGCGGAAGCGATCACACAGAACCCGACAATAGGGGAGCTGAACAACCTCGTCACCGGTACCGAATCCGGAATGCGGTTGTTCATCGGCACATACCTCGACGCCGTGGGCGCTATCGGAAGGGAAATGTATCGCTTCTCCGGATCGGAGCCACGCTGGACCACGGAAATACTGGGTGGGGCGAGCTCGACCCTGGACAGCAATGCCTTTTATGTTGTCAACCCCTGGGGCTCCAATTATGCAGATATAAAGAACGCTAATCTTTTGCTGGAGGCTGCCGCTAATTGCAAGTTACTGACCGACGACCAGCGGAAAGGATACACGGGATGGGCCAAGACCATTATCGCCTATCAGATGTTGCTCAATCTGACGATGACCTATGATAATGGCATCCGCACGGACGTAGCCAATTTCAATAAGCTGGGCCCGATCGTAAGCAAAGACGATGCGCTGACCTATATCGCGACCCAACTGGATTTGGGCCGGGACGATCTTGCCGCAGCGTCGGTGATCTTCCCGCTGTCAGGCGGTTTCACTACATTCATCGATGCGGCCGGACTGACAAAATTTAACCGGGCGCTGGCCGCCAGAGTAGCGGTTTACCGACAGAAATGGGCCGATGCGCTTACCGATCTGACCGCCTCGTTCTTTGATCTCAACGGAGGTTTTAATATCGGTGTATTTTATGCCTTCTCCGCCGCAACCGGCGATCAGTTGAACAATTTCTACACCGCGCAAAATTCCTTTGGAGAAATACGGCCGGCCCATCCCAGCTATGCGACGGATATCGAGGCCGGCGACGACCGTATCGGAAAGGCTACGCTCAGGACATCCCCTGCCACGCAGAGCGGACTGACCTCCAACAGGGATGTCTGGATCGTTACCTCCAATATCGCGCCTCTGCCCCTGATCCGTAACGAGGAACTGATCCTGATCTATGCGGAAGCAAGCGCACAGACCAATGCATTTGCCAATGCGGCTACTGCTCTTAGTAAGATCAGGACGGGCCATAATCTGGCCGCTTATTCCGGCGCGATGACCCAGGCCGCGCTGATCACAGAGATGCTGAAACAAAGAAGATATTCACTTTACTGCGAGGGACACCGCTGGGTCGACATGCGGCGTTATAATCTCCTGAGCCAATTGCCGATCGACCGGCCCGCCGATGATGTTTGGACGGAGTTCCCGTTGCCGGCGTTGGAGAAATAACCTGCGCCATGTGCGTTGCGATAGGCGCGACGCATCCTGGAGACGCGCCAAGCCGTTACGCCTTAAACGTCGCGAAGTGTTGTGCTCTAAACTAAATGGAAGCTGCCAGATCATCGGTCTGGCAGCTTTTTTATTGTGCCGGTGAGGCTATGCTATTGCAAGATGTGGGATTGGTGGGTTCAGAAGGTGGAGGATCCCTATTTATTTTGTGTGTATTCGCCCAAAAATGAAATAAGGCCGTATTATCCAGCATCATTTGCCTTAACCTTTCCATTGGTGACTTTGATAGCCATAACCTTAGCTGTTCAGCCTTTATATTTTCAGGTGTATCAGTCATAAATGTAATAGGTCAAATGTACGTAATTTCAACTTTTCTATCCACTCTGAAATATAAGGCCAATCTAAATCTGGAATAGCTGCAAGGTTCCTGATATCTTCCATATGAATAGCAGACTGTAATTCTTGTATCCATTTAAGCTTGGAAATCAGCAGATCTTCAGGTGACACCACGTAAATAGTTTTGCCAAAGTAATCCATTTTTACTCTCCTGCTGAACTCTTCTTGCCTGAAAATGTCATTTTTAAGTATAATGAAATCCGCCTTGAAGTTTGAAGCATGATCAATGATGTTAAACATCGTATGTTGTTGGCTCTTTATAGCATCTTTTATGGAATCTTCATCGCAATAATATCCTTCCTGAAAATTTTCAATGAAAAGATCAATATTTTTTGGCTCCAGGTGAATGATAAAATCGAAATCACGGGTTGCTCTTGGCACAATGTATAAGCTCATAGCAACGCTACCCGAAAGCATATATGGTATATTATTTTTATTTAGGAAATCGATTATTTTCTGAAAGAAATCACCCATGTGGCCCAAGTTACCCCAACTCTCTCTCCCGGACAAATAATCAATTCATAATTTAAGCCACGGCCTTTCACAAAATCATCTGTAAATGAGGTTCATTTGTTCGGACAATGATCGGTTCACAAAAAATGAAAATGACGGTCCGTGAAGGACCGTCATTTCTGATGTTGGTGAAGAGTCGAATGCGGGAGTAGTGTACAGGCGAAGGTGATCGCTCTGCGAGCGTGTATGGGTTCCGAATTACGGGACGCTAATTCCCCGCGCCGTCCGGGTTTGTCTCCAATAATTTAAACAATTCATCCAGCTTGGGAGAAAGAATGATCTCCGTCCTTCTGTTCAATGCCCTTCCTTCGGAGCTGGCGTTGGACTGTACCGGATCGTATTGACTGTGCCCGGAAGCGATGATCCGGGTTGGATCGACTTTGTATTCTGTGGTGAGTACCCGCACGATGGAATTGGCCCGGGCCGTGCTCAGGTCCCAGTTGTCCTGATATCTTCCACGGATCGGGATCGAATCGGTATGGCCTTCGATGTCCACCGTTATATCGGGGTTGACATTTAATACATCGGCCAGTTTGGACAGGGCCTGCTTGCCTTTTGGATTCACTACGGCGCTGCCGGATGGGAACAGAAGATTTTCCTGCAGGCTCACATAGACCTTGCCGTTCTTAACGGATACGGTCAGCTCATTGGAATTAAAACCAACCAGCGCATCGCTCATTTTCTTACGGATCTCCTGGGTTGCTTTTTTCTGCTGATCCATCAATGCCTGCAATTGCTCGAGCCTTCTTTTCTGATTGGCCAGCTCCTGTTCGCTCTTGCTCAGCTGTGATTGTTTGTTTGCAGCATCGGTTGACAACTGGCCCGCCTGATTGCTCAGGTCGCTGACCTTCTTGTTCAAGTCCCCGATCTGTTGTTTTAATTGCCCAATTGCGGCCTGTTGATCGGCTACCCTGGCGGCGAGGGACGCGCTGTCATTTCTGGCGGACTGAAGCGCAGCCTGTGAATCTTTGAATTTTCTTGTTGGGACGCAACTAGCTAGTAGTAAAGCACTTACGGAAAAAATTACCGCAAAATGGATTGTTCTTTTCATATTGATTAAATGTTGATTTTCAGCATGATGATCAGCTTTATTTTGCAATCATTGAGCCAAAAATCAATACAGCTTGCCGGATGTGCAGACCTGGTCTTGCCGGACCTGCGGATTCTTCCTTGTTGAGGTGAGGGGGAATGGTCATGCACGACCTCAATGCAGTTTCGAAGGCGCCACTCCATAGGTCTTTTTAAAGGCGAAAGAAAAATGGGACAGGTCCTCAAAGCCCAGTTCCAGATAGACGTCCGATGGCGCCTTTCCTTTTTCTTTGATCAGATAGTGTGCTTCCTGCAATCTTCGCTGCTGGAGCCAGCGGCTGGGGGAAAGCTGAAAGATCTTTTCGAAATCCCGTTTGAAGGTGGCGAGGCTTCTTCCCGTCAGGTAGGCAAACCGTTTCAATTCCACGTTGAAGTGAAAATTCCTGTTCATAAAGGCATCGAGATCTATTTTACCGGGCTCGGCAAAATCGAATAAGATATCCTTCAATCCGGGGTTCGCCTGCAACAGGATCAGGACCGCCTCTTTCAATTTCAGGGACAGCAACCGCTCGTTGCCGGGCTTATTGATCTGCTCGTAGGGGCCAAGGGAATTCATGTAGCTTTTATACAGCGGATCGGGATTGAGCTGGAGGACGGCCTCGCCACCGGGCCGCTTCTCTGCCGTGTATCCATATTCCATGCTGAAATTGCGGAGCGTATCCTGATCGAGATAAATGGAAATGGCCTTAAACTCGCCGTTCCCGGGCGGCTGTTTGATGAACTTCAGGAGATGGTTCCTTCTGATAAACCGGAAGTCACCTTCGTGGAAGCTGTGCTTCTTATTCCCATCGTCAAGGACAAGCGTGCCGGAGATCTGGTAGCTGAAAACATGCTCCGGAACGAACTGCTCGCCTTCTCTGCTCCTTGTGACATAACAGGAATAAAGGATTGGCTGTGGTTTTTTATTTTCTTCGCGTCCGGGCATATTGTGCAAAATTAACAAATGCTGAATTGCCGTGCGCGCTGCGCAGCCAATCCGTTCCGAAATTCGGATCCATCTTTATTCAGCCCCTTTCATTTCCAGATATTTTTTTCCTTCCGTCGTCTCCAGAAAATTGACGGCTTCATCATGATCCGTGGAGACGGTCACCGGCATCCATTTTTCGAAGTCGGCAGTCCTTGCCTCGTCGGCTTTTCTCAGAATTCCTGCGGCTTCGCTGCCCAGGACCAGATGCACAGGTGGTTGGGGATGTTCCACCAGACCGATCATGGCCTTTGCCGCCTTGTCCGGGTCGCCCATGGGAACATAGGTGCCTGCTTTAAAGAAATTCGTGACCCAGTCCACGGTCGTTTCATAGCCCTCTATCTTTCTGGCAAAGCTCATGGATGCGCCGCCCCAGTCCGTGCGGAATCCACCCGGCTCTACCGAAGTGACGTGTATCCCGAGGGGAGCCACTTCTCTTGCCAATGCTTCGCTGAAACCACCCAGACCGAATTTTGCGGCCTGGTACATCGTCAGTCCGGCGCCGCCCACCCGGCCGCCGATCGAGCTGATCTGCAGGATCCGGCCTGAACGCTGTTTGCGCATATAGGGTAAGATGGCGCGGGTGATCTCAATAGGGGCATAGAGATTTGTGTCCAGCTGGCTGCGCACTTCCTCACCGGTAAAGGCTTCCGCGGCGCCGACGATGCCAAAGCCCGCGTTGTTCACCAATACGTCGATCCGTCCGAAATGGTTCACCGACTGCTCCACCGCCGACCTGATCTGGTCCTTATCCGTTACATCCAGCCGGATGGGATAGAGCTGACCGGGGTATTTTCCGGAGAGATCTTTTAACAGTTCCGGTCTGCGAGCCGTGGCCACTACCTTGTCGCCTTTGGCAAGCACCGCCTCCGTCAGGCTTCTTCCGAGCCCGCGGGAACTTCCTGTAATAAACCAAACTTTTGTCATTGTCTTTGTTTTTAATTTCCATACAAAGATCAGTATTCCCTTGTCAGGCCACTTTGTTGAAAAGCTCAAAGTTTGTTTGTTGAAAAGCTCAGTATAGCCTGGGTAATGATGGTTTTCTGCTTCCCATTTTGTAACTTTAAACAAGACCACCCTCATACTTCAATCGCTGGCGACATCAGCGGAAGCAGCCCGGAAAGACCGGTCATTACGATTCTTGTCTTTGGAAATAACAGAAAACAAAAAATATTGATACGCTTTATTCTCAATAACAGGGAAATCAATACAGACTTGCCTCCCGGCACGTTGTTACTGGATTTTATCCGGTATCAGCAGCACCTCATGGGAACCAAGATCGGTTGCCGCGAAGGAGATTGCGGAGCCTGTACGGTGCTGACCGGCGAATGGAAGGAGGGCAAGCTCAGGTATCGCTCTGTTACTTCCTGTCTCACCGCCCTGGGGAATGTGCATATGAAACATGTGGTCACTGTAGAGGGCCTCAATGGAGAGAGGCTCAACCCTGCCCAGGAGGCGATCTGTGAAGAGGGAGGGACGCAATGCGGGTTTTGCACACCCGGTTTTATCGTCTCGATGACTGGGTTTTGTCTCAGCGGTCAGGAACCTGTTTATAAGCATGCGCTTGCCGCAGTAGACGGGAATATCTGCCGCTGCACTGGCTATAAGTCCATTCAAAGGGCTCTTGGCAGGGTAGTGACCCTGATGAAGGAAAAGGATGAAAAGGAGGAGTCCGTGGATTTCCTCGTGGTCCGCGATGCCCTGCCTTCTTATTTCGTGGATATTCCGCAGCGTCTGAAGCTGCTGTCCCTGCAGCCCGACGGGGTCCTGCTCCGGCAGAACAAGGGGGCAAAATTTCTGGGAGGAGGGACGGATCTGTATGTACAGCAGCACGAGTCCATGCCGCACACCGAGCTCGATTTCTTATTTGACAGGAAGGGAATGAAAGGGATCGTACAGGAAGGACAGCATTGTCTCATCGGGGCGGCAGTGACGGTCACCGACCTGATGGAATCGCCCATTATACGGGGTGCTTTTCCTGAATTCGGTCGGTTTGCCAGCCTGGTGTCTTCTACCCCGATACGAAATATTGCCACCCTGGCCGGCAATTTTGTAAATGCCTCGCCCATCGGGGATTTTTCCGTCTTCTTCCTTGCGCTGGATGCGCGGCTGGTACTGAGCGATGGTGTATCCACCAGACAACTGCCGCTGCGTGATTTCTATAAAGGCTATAAGTTACTGAATAAAAAACCGGAGGAGTTTATCCAGCGGATAGAATTTGAAATGCCCGGTAAGCACAGCTTGTTCAATTTTGAAAAGGTCAGCAAACGGACCTGGCTGGACATCGCGAGCGTGAATACGGCTATGTGTATACGCATGGATGGTAATAAGATCGCCGGGGCGCATATTTCGGCCGGAGGTGTGGCCCCTGTACCTGCTTTTTTAGCGGGAGCTTCCGCTTTCCTGCGGGGACAAATCCTTGATGAGGACCTGGTCCTCGGGGCTGTTGAAAAGGCGCGGAGCGAGATAGTCCCGATAACCGATGCGAGGGGAACGGCCGCCTATAAGAGCCTGTTGTTGGGACAACTGATAAAAGCCCATTTTATATCCTTATTCCCATCCATGAGCGTGGAGAAATTGCTGCCTGGAATTCCGGTCCGTCCCGGCACAAACTAAAGACCATGAAAAACATCGATTCCATAACGCATACCCGGGGTGAATCCATTTATCTGGACGATATACCTCTTATCCAGGGTACCTTATTCGGAGCTGCGCTGGGATCCCCGCTGGCGCATGGGGTCCTCAAAAAGCTGGATACGGCTGAGGCGGAACGATTGCCTGGAGTTGTAAAGATATTTACGTGGAAGGACGTGACGGGGGAAAACCAGATCGGCGGCATCGTACCGGATGAGCCTTTGTTTGCGGAGGGTCATGTGCATTTTTGCGGGATGCCCCTTGCTTTTGTGGTGGCCACTTCGGATGAAACAGCGAGGGAGGCCATCCGGAAGATCCGCGTGGAGATCGAACCCCTGCCGGTCATTACGGATCCCCGGGAGGCGCATGCAAAGGGAGAGCTGATCGTTCCGCCGAGGACCTTTCAACTGGGAGATATCCAGGCTGCCTGGAAAGATTGCGCGCATATTTTCGAAGGCAGGACGGATACCGGTGGTCAGGAACACCTCTATATCGAAACGCAGGGCGCGTATTGCGTACCGCTGGAGAACGGCAGCTTCCGCATTTATTCGTCCACGCAGGCGCCTACTGCCGTGCAGAGGGCGGTAAGCAAAGTGCTGGGTATACCCATGCATAGTCTCGACGTAGAAGTGACAAGGCTGGGCGGCGGCTTCGGCGGAAAAGAAGATCAGGCCAACGGATGGGCGGCCCTCTGTGCGCTCGCCAGTCTTCATCTTAAGCGGCCGGTGAAATATGCGTTGTCCCGGATCGACGATATGGCCATGACGGGGAAGCGGCATCCTTATTCATCCGATTTCCGGATCGGCCTCGACAAGGAGGGAAGGATACTTGCCTATGAAGTTACCTTATACCAGAATGCCGGCGCCGCAGCGGATCTGTCCCCTGCCGTGCTGGAACGTTCGCTGTTCCATTGTACGAACTCTTATTTTATACCGAACGTGAAGGCGACTGCCTTCAGCTGCCGTACCCATCTGCCGCCCAATACTGCCTTCAGAGGATTCGGCGGTCCCCAGGGGATGTTCGTGATCGAGGCTGCCATCAGCCGGGCTGCGGAAGCGCTGGGTGTGGATGCGGCTATCCTGCAAAAGAAAAACTTGATCCGGACGGGCGATGAATTTCCATACGGGCAGCTCGCGCAAAGCGAGGCGACAGGGTGCTGGGAAAAAGCGGAGTCCCATTACGATATCGGAGCCCTCCGCAGGGAAGCCGCAGATTTCAATGCGACCAGTCCCTTATATAAAAAAGGGATCTCCTTTATGCCCGTTTGTTTCGGGATCTCCTTTACCAAGACCTTTATGAACCATGCCCGTGCCCTTGTGCATGTATACACCGATGGCAGCGTCAGCATCAGCACCGGAGCCGTCGAAATGGGGCAGGGTGTGAGCACGAAGATGGCACAGGTGGCGGCCGCTACCTTTTCCATTGACCCCGGTAAGGTGAGGATACAGGCTACGAGCACGTGGAGGATCGCCAACACTTCTCCCTCGGCTGCAAGCGCCACGGCCGATCTCAATGGAAAGGCGGTACTCATGGCATGCACGGAGATACTC
>DATHHO010000211.1:0-68951 GCA_035317125.1 Puia sp. | reverse complement strand
TACCTGTTCGAATGCCGGTGGGATGGTCTGAACAGGCATGTTTTACAAGTCAGTCATGTACGCCCACATATCTGGTCTTCGGCGACCTTGTATGATAAGGAGGCTTCGACGGATCGGCGGCGCCGCTTTGAGGAATGGTATGGCAGTACTTCGCCGATCAATGAGGAGGGTATCCTGAATTTTCACCGGTCTGTCGGAAGGAGCCACCGGGACGGCGGAAAGATCATCACCGTCAGCATGACTTCCATTCGGATCGCCTCTTCCCGCGCCAGCATGCGCTATGCCGATCTGCAGACAGGCAAGCGATATGAGGAGGGGTTAAAGATCGCAAAAAGAAGGCCGGTGCGGCTGAAAAGTGTTCGAAGGGCTTTTACCGGTTGGTTGCGGCAAGATGCCGATTTTCTGAAACGGTTCTTTATCCGGCTGGCGGCGTGGGAATACTGGCCTTTCGCGGTGCTGTATGCGCCTGTTCTTCTTTATTGGGGCTGGTTGAGTTGGAAGGCCAGGAGTTGGTTCTTCTTTAGTACGGCGAATCCATCGATCACTAATGCCGGGTTCCTGATGGAATCCAAGCAGCAAATCTACAGCCTGATGCCGGAAGGTTCCTATCCCAAAACCGTTTATTGCCCCAGAGGGCATCCGGTAGTGACTATTCGTCGAGCCCTGGCAGAACGGGGGTTGGCGTTTCCCCTCATCGCCAAACCCGATATCGGGCAGCGGGGCATGAAGGTGAGCCTGCTTCGGAATGAGTGTGAACTGTACCTATATAGTGCTCGGAGCAAGGTAGATTTTCTGTTGCAGGAATATATAGCCTATCCTTATGAAGCCGGGATCTTCTATTATCGTCATCCCGGCGAACCGAAAGGGCGGATCTCCGGTATCGTTGGCAAGGAAATGCTGGCCGTCGTGGGAGATGGGCGTTCAACGATTGAGGCATTGTTGCAAAAGAATGACCGCTACGTCCTGCAACTCCCCGCGCTTCGCGCCTGTTATGGGGATTTCCTTCGGCAGATACCGGCTGCGGGAAAGGAACATCTGCTGGTGCCCTATGGCAATCATAGCCGCGGCGCGAAATTTCTGGACTGGAGCGATCGAATCACTCCCGCGTTGGAAGAGAGGATCGATGCGCTCTGCCGGCAGGTCCCGGGTTTTTACTTTGGTAGGTTGGATATTAAATTCGCCGGGTGGGAGGGGCTCTGTGAAGGCCGGGATTTCTCGGTCATCGAATTGAATGGTGCGGGTAGTGAGCCGACGCATATATATGATCCGCATCACTCCATTTTTTTTGCCTGGAAAGAGATCATCCGGCACTACCGGCTGTTGTTTGAGATCAGTCGGGCCAATGCCGCGAGGGAGGGGCTTGCACCGATGAGCACGGTCGAGGGACTGAAGATGCTGCGAGATCATGTCCGGTATGAAAAACTAATCTCATGATCCCTGTTCCTTCTCTAACCAACAGATGGGCGAGGCTTCTCCGGCTGGGTTCGTATGCATTCCTTATCAGTTTTACCGGCACCCTTCCGGTCGGCACGCTCAATGTCAGCGTTACCAACCTGGTAATCGATGAGAATGTCCCAGCGGCCTTTCTCTTTGGCCTTGGGGCCATCCTGGTAGAGGTGGGCATGGTCCGCGTAGCCCTGGTCATTGTAAAGCGGCTTGAAGGGATGGACCGTCTCCTCGGATGGTTCCGCGTGTTGGCATGTATAGTAATCCTTTTGCTGGCCTTCGCCAGCCTGGAAGCCGCATGGCATATGCGAAAGTCAGGTGCAGTCATTCCCTTTGCCGGGCATGCTCCATTTGTTTCCGGCCTGGTGTTAAGTCTCCTGAATCCGTTGCACCTTCCCTTCTGGATGGGGTGGACCGCGCTGCTCAGGACGAAGGGGCTTCTTTCCGACACCCGAAGCGATTATAATATCTATGTGATGGCCATCGGCATGGGTACCGCCATGGCCTTCTTGCTGTACGGGACGGCGGGGCATTTGCTGATCCTGTTCCTGCGAATGAACCAAAATCTTTTTAATTGGCTGATGGGGATCGCCCTTTTTGTCGCCGGTCTCACCCAGCTGTGGAAATTGATAGGCCGGTCCAAGATGAAAATCTAGCTGTCAGGCAGGTCGGCCACGAGCCTATCTGATTCCGGGTCCTTGTCCGCCGTTTCAACATGATTTAGTTCGTGAACGCACTCTTCCCGCAGATGGTCGTAGAATGAGTGTTTATCGATGAGCAGGGCAGACAGGCTCGCGGCCATTCCTGCGAGCATCAGGTGAAAGATAACATTAAGCGCTTTTTATCTGATCTATAAATTGCAACAGGTTTATAAGCGGTTCGATAGAACTCCGGTAATCTCCACTAAAACCGGACCAATGGTCCGGTTTCTTATTTAATGGACCACTCAATCTTGCCAAGCCTTTCACCAACCCTTTTCAACATAGCAATAATTTCTTTTTCATCCGGTAATTCCTCCAGAACGAGTCCGCTGAAATCATCATGATAGGCCTGTCTTATTCTTTCCCATGTCTGATCAACCGTAGAAAAAACGATTACATCTTTCGGGTGAGTCACAAGCCATGCGTTGTTATTTTTAAAACTTGCAACATCATCCTGCGCTACCCCATTCAACATGTCACCAAAGGCCTTATCATCAAAAAAAGCGCTGATTACAGGATCTCGAAGTATCCAATATATGTCATAAATGTGCCGGACCTTATTGCTAAGATCATCATAAGGGTTTTCGGTCTGCGAAAACCTGACCAGGCTCATGATCTTTTCGCAAATCGTTCTTTCCAGCCGAAGGACCTTTACTTCGAATGGAGACAAGACATACTGTTCAATCAAAGTTTGTTGCCCGGTGGCCTCCATTAATTCAGTAATATAACAGCTCACCATTTTACTAGTAAATGGCTCAAAATTGCCCAGCCAGCTAGATTCCAGAATAATATGCTCACGTACTTGTCCATATGTCCCCTTAAAATTTTCTTTTGGGTATTCATGGGCAGTCTTCCGGATCATTCCTTTCTTATTAGTAATCCCTTCCATTTCCATTTCGGGCATAATCTTCCCTACTTCTTTACTGATCGCTCTGAGCTTGTTCTTCAATTGACTGCCCGGATCCGATTCTTTGCTGACTATAACAATATCTATGTCTTCTGAAAAACGGTTTACCAACCGATAAGCTTTGGAAAGAGCCGTACCACCTTTAAACACAGCATCTTCTGCCATATCAGAATGAAATATCTGATATAATGCAGCAGTGATCCAATAGTCCTTTTCAATATATATTTCCAGAATTCTAAAACGTTGCGCAGCTGCTGCAACGGCATCCCGAAATAATTCTTTGTTTTGATGCAGGTTCATAACACTATTTAATATTCCATGCATCTATGGTTGGCAGTAATTCCTTTTTAATCCCATAGGCATATGCAGTAAATGGATTTAGCCCCTTTTCAAGCACGTCCAGATCTTGGAGAGTCGCCATATTACTAAGTAAAGCGCCCAGCAAAGCCCGCACACGGGGGGGATATTTTAGTGCGTAGCGGATCAATCTTTTTTTATCTGATTCATTGAATTGTTTAAGAAGACCGGTTAAGACTTCTATGCTTCTTTGTTGATCTCTATCTGGTATCTTTTTGAAGTCCTTAATTGCATCCAGCACTTCAAGCAGATAGTAATTATCTGCAGTAACATCCACATAACTCTTTATAGGCCTGATTTTTAAATTGCCGATGGTAGTTATAATTCTTTTATCCCTGCTGGCAACCTTTATGCTATTCGGTATTTGCGTGGTAAGTCCCAATCTATTATACAGGGAGTTGCCTGTTATATATGCCACCCGGTTGTTCCCTTCAAACAGATAAGGCTTCAACAATTCTTCTTCATTAGGCCTTAGTGCACCAAAGATAGTCTGTTTCGGTTTATAGAATAATCCTGTTGATGCCCGTTGCACGGTTCCTCTTTTTATGAGCCTTTCAATAGCCTTAGCCGCCGCAAGATATTCCTCCTTATCGATGTTCAATTGCCGGTAAGTGAATGTGCTGCCATCCGGTATCTGACCTAATTTTTTATTTATCTTTTCGGTTACTTTCATCTTGTTTGTAGTCTGCAAATATATTAAATTATCATTAATTGTCAACTAATTAGTTTCATTTACTTGACAATTAGATATTAAGTTTACGCATTTGTCAAGTATCTACACTTCTTTACTTGACAAAAGGTAAAGAAGGCGTAATACCCGTCCCCGGAATCATAATATTTGAAATATTCGCCATTGCGGCAAAAAGGGCGATGTGAAGCTGGCTCCCAGTTCTTCCCTGCACCAGGTAATTAAAACCAAGGAACAGGCTGCCCTTTTTATGAAGCTATTGAAAGAAGCTTAATCTCACACTCTCGCATAATGTAATCCCACTACTCCGCTTTTTAATGGTGTTGCTTTTACCAGCTTAAGATTGGTTTTGTTTTTCATATTCTGATATGCAGGTATACCACTTCCCAATAGTACCGGGTTAAGCGTAAGCTGGTATTCATCAATTAAATCAAGCTCCATAAACGAATGCGCCAGTCCGGGACTGCCAAATATCACGAGGTCTTTCCCCGGTTGTTGTTTTAGCTTATTTATTTCTTCGGCAATGTTATCATTTATAACTATAGTGTTGTTCCACTCCGCTTTTTTCATGGTTTTGGAAAACACAATTTTGGTTGCTTTATCTACCCATCGGGCATGTGCCTTACTATGTTCGCTTTCTTCGGGATTAGCGAGCACTGTAGGCCAGTAGCCTGCCATCAATTCATAGGTTACCCGTCCATATACAGGAGAGCCAACAGTAGCCACTATTCCTTCAGCGTATTGCTGCAATTCACTGTCATAAGAAATCCAATCCAGCCCGCCGTTTGCATCTACTGCAAAACCATCGAGCGATACATGCATAAATAAAACCAGCTTTCTCATAGTACTATTTTTTAATTGTTATTTGTATTGTTTAGAGCGGCGCCACGGCTGCGAGCCGTGGCGCCGCTATGATAGCTCAGCAACCAGTGATTACCGAATTTATCGGTCAGCATACCAAACAGCTCACCCCAGAAGGTATCTGCCAGGGGGTGAATGGCTTTCCGCCAGCGCAGGTGTTCCTGTAATCCCTTGCGCTAAAATAAGGAATATTTAGTCGTTGCCGAGTCTTCTGACCGGCAACTTTTATGTTTGGAATGGGAGGTTCGTCCTGCCGAAGTCTGCGGTAAAGGAACTTGGGTGCAAAGGTAGCCTCAATGATACTTGTTAATAAACAACTGCTGCTTGGTTAACCCATTAATTGTAGATAACTAATTCTGCTGATAATTTATAACATTGATGAAACCCGAACCAGGTATGGACGAGCAGAATAAATTTCTCGTTCGTCTGTATTATGGGGTAGTCATGCCCATAACTGAAGGAAATCATTACCTGGTTGTCAATGGACGGAAGAACTGAGTGGTCTTTTGTCGAAAGACACGGCTGCGGAGCTCGGCGCATTGATCCCGGAAATACTCAAAAAAGGAGGCCCTGGTCTCTTTGAATTTTATGAGAAATTGAAGCGGCTATAGTCGCGGATTGACGAACAAAAATGTTCCCAATCAAGGAGGGGATCCGGATGCCGGGTCCCTCTTTTTTACGTACCGGAAAAGGAGCCCGAGGAGTCGGAAAACGATACGGATGATCTTGATGGAAAGCCAGATGGCGAAGCCTATCAGCGCCACCAAAGAGAGGATGACAGAGCCCGAAGAAGTTGAGCCCGATCCCCTGCTGGACGACCTCCTGGCCTGTCCGTTGTCGGACTGCCCCGACGGGAAACCGGTATGGGGAAATTCCTGGTAAGGATAACCATTGTAAGGGTAGTCATTGAAGGGATAATTGCGCGACATAGGAGGTTTGTTGGTGGGATAAAATTACTAATATTTTTAGTAATTACCAAGGAAATATTGGGGAAGGATTACTTGATCTTTTATCGGTCAGAACGGTTACGAAAGAAGCCTTGGCGGTTACTAATATATAGAATCCAAATCCTGAAGAATAACCAATGATCCAATCCAATTGAAAAACTGATCGTACCTTTTTAAAAGTTTGAAATTCCAATTCAATGAAAAACCTCCGAATAAATTTGGAGGTTTTTATTTTTTTCCGGCCAATCAACTTTTATCTAAACCCCACTCCTTCACTTGGGTCAATTTTTGTTTACTCTTTGACATCAGTCTCGCATTCGGCAAATATCTTATTAAAGTCGCGAATTCTTCTTGGTTTTCAAAGCCTGATGCAATTTTTAACTGATATCATTTATTGAATCAGTTTTTTAATCCATTGTTCAAAGGCAGTCCAGAAAGTATCAATGTATTCTTGCGCTTTTTTATTAATTATATCTCCTTTTTCGTCTAATAGATCTGCAATTTCTTCAAGATAAAATTCAGGCTGCTGCATAGTAAGCATATTTACATACATCATAACCTGTCGTAAATGATTTACTGCGCCAAAACCACCATGCCGGTAAGGGGAGCAGCCAATTACTCCTGCCGGTTTTGCATCCCACATATTCTTTCCTTCAGGTCGTGAACCCCAGTCAATAGCATTTTTTAAAACAGGAGAGTAAGAACGATTATATTCCGGAGTTGCAAAAAGTATTGCATCCGCACTTGCAATCTTTTTGTGTAAATCTTTTACAACTTGCGGTAAATCATTTTCTAAATCTTCATTGATAAATGGCAAATTACTAATGTCAATTAAATCAACAGTAATATCGGTTGGCGCACTTTTTTGAAATGCCTTAATAAGTTTAGTCGTGTAAGACTCTTTTCGTAAGCTGCCTGAAAATGCTAGAACTTTAATTTCCATAATTAATAACCTTTTATTTCCGCACCTAAATTTGTGGTTATCCTCCTAAAGAGTTTTACGCACCTGCATGTACGGCTACTTTGTTTCCTTCAGTATCAATAAATACAGAGATATAACCCGCAGGAATTTTTGTTTTAGGCACCAATACTTTTCCACCTGCAGTCTCAATCTTATCAATGACTAGTTGTATAGAGGGGCTTGCATTTAGATAAATAAGCGTCCCGTCCTTAGAAGGTTTCGCCCGATCATTTTTTACCAAAGCTCCCGAAACTATTCCCGACATTGCCATAATAGTATCGGGCAAGCGGGGGAAAAATGCCATTTCTTCACCGTGTTCCGGTTTTGGGATTTGCATTTTTATATCAAGAATAGTTTCATAAAATTTCGTTGCCCTGTTTAAATCTGTTACAGGAATTTCAAACCAGTTTATTGCGTTGTTTTCCGCACTTAATTTTTGTAGCACTCTTTTAAGTTTATTGTTATTTAGGAGTGCAAGTTATTTTTTAGGCAGCGTTGAGAATTGTATAAATCGGTCGTTTTTATTTACCGCAAGTTGTTTTGGTGTAACTCCTGAATATTTTCTTACTTCTCTAATGAAATGTGCCTGGTCAGTATATTTTTCTTCGGGATAAAGTTGTCCATCTTTAATATGTTCAAAAGAAGCTCTGTAACGCAAAATGGTACAATAGGCTTTTAATGAAATCCCAAACCTGTTTTTAAAATAACGGTTTATCTGCCTACTGCTCCAATGAACGGTATCAGAAATTTCCTCAACTGTTAGAGCGCCATTGGAAACATATAAAATGTCAAATAAATGATGTTTTCTATGGTCAATGTTTTTGTTTACTATCTCAATCATTTTTTTTGTAACCTTATTAATGAAACTCTTGAAATCACACAAATCGGAAGGTTCAAAATCCCAAAAGTCATTCGGCAAGTATTTCTCCTTGTTAATCAGTGATGAAATATTGGTTTTCAAAATATACTCTGCTGCAAGCAACTTAAAACTAATAGCAAAAATGATAGCATTTTTGGGAATGATGCATTCAATTGGCTTTGTTCCTAAACCTGATAAAGAAATAATAAACGGTGCGTTGTTAATTGAGACAAAAAGAATGTCAAAATAGCCGTCTGGAAGAATTGAAACAATTTTTTCTTCTGCTGAGTAATTAGTAAGATGCCAAAAAAATTTTACAAAATCTGAAAGCGAATTGTCTGGTAAGGCTCTTTGATATTCTATATTGTTTTTTGCTTGCACAATTATTAGTATTTGCGATTAAAAGCATTAAAAAGAAAAGTAGATTCTTCATTTTAACAAAAATAATAGCACTCTTTAGACAAGGACTCCTTTAATCATAAAGATACTTGAATGTTTCTTGTCTCCAGCCACCCAGGCGTCGTCAAGAGACTTAAATTCGTCGGAAACTCATATTTTTTCGATCCTCTGGAATTAAAAATCCTTATTTTACAACCAGAAGAATGGGCGTAACAAGCTAATCATTGGCTTTTATGGAATTAAAAACATTCAAAAACATATAAGCAGGGGTATTATCGGAAAATAAGTTTATTAAAAAAAATAGCTTCTATTTCATTAACGATGAAATAATTTGTGTCATTGGAATTCAAAAGTCAAGTTATGCAAACCTATTCTACATAAATATTGGAATAGTTATTAAAGCACTACAACCTGATTCAATCCACCCAAAATATTATGAGGCAGACATAGGATCAAGGTTTTCGTTATATAATACAAATAAAGACGGATTTGACCTTGATGAAATATCAGAAACGGAAGCTGGCCAAATCAGGGATTGTTTTCAGGAAAATATAACAATAATGGGCAATGGAAATTTATCTATTGAGCGTTTAAAGAACTTATTGACTAACTATCCGGTCTTACTATATCAGACTGGAATTAAAGCCAAAGAATTTCTTGGATATTAAAAGTCTAAATCCAAAATACCGTTTGAAATTGGTCCAAAGCCGGTCGTGAGAATATTCTGATTCTTTGTCTGAACCTTGATTTGAAGTCAATACCTCTACTCAGACCGTAAACTCTTTACCGGGTTCGCCATAGCCGCCTTCATAGCCTGGAGTCCTACGGTGCAGAACGCGATCAGTAAAGTCACGCCCCCTGCAATGGCAAATAACTCCCATCCGATAGAGATCCGGAAGGCAAAATCCTCCAGCCAGCGGTGCATCAGCCAGGCGCCTGTCGGCGAAGCCACCAGCATCGCCACCGCCACCAGCTTCACGAAGTCCAGCGACAGCAACCCCACGATGGAAGCAATGGAAGCTCCCAATATCTTCCGCAGCCCGATCTCCTTTATCCGTAGGCTGGCTGAGTACACAATCAAGCCAAAAATCCCCAGGGAAGCCAACACCATGGTCAATGCGCTGAAGAAGGCAAATAGCTGCCCCAGCTTCCTCTCCGCCTCATACTGGCTGTCCAGCAGATCTTCTACCCTTCTAAGCTCCATTGTCCTGCCAGGGAAAAAGCTCTTCAAAACTTTCTGTATCGGCGCTCTCACCTGGTTTTCCCGTCCCGGTTCCACCCGAATCAGCATACCTCCGTAATCGGGCGCCCGCTGCGCAATGATCAGGGTCGGCGCCAGCGGGTCCCGCAGGGATTCATTATGAAAATCCTTCACAATACCGATGGGCGTGGTCACCAGGTCGTCCCGCCGCATATTCAAACTACGGATATGCATGATCTTCGCGGTGCTTTCCGTGATCAGCGCAGTTTGATGAACGAAACTCTCCGCCGAATCGGCAGTGGGTACGTCGGAAGCCAGGGAAGGATTGAAAACACGCCCGCTTAGCAGGCGCAGTCCCAGGGTCGATGGCAAATCCACATCGCCCAGTATATACCATTCTTTAATCTTATTACCAGGATAAGAGGGGTCCTCGATCTCCCGGGTGAAAGTCCCCGCTGCCCGGGAAGGAATGAAGGAAGAGATGCTGCATTGCTCCACCCCGGGAATTAGCAACAGCTCATTTTTTACGTCCTGTCCTTTCTTATCCCAGCTGTTAAAGTCGACGCTCAGGAGCCCTTTCTTCTCAAAACCGATATCTGTCTTCTCCATAAACCGTACCTGCTGCCGCACCACGACCATAGCCAAGAGCACGACAATGGAAATGGAGAACTGCACAACCACCAGGGCCTTCCGTAACCCGTTCTGCCCCGGCCGGCTCCCAGACAGCTTGCCTCGTAACGCCAGCGCAGGCTTGAACCCCGAAAGAACCCAGGCGGGATAGATACCGGTGAAAAGACTGATCACAATAAGAGAACAGATACCGATCACGATCAGCGACAGCCGCGAGACAAAGGTTTGTACCAGCACATGTCCAAGAAACCGCATGACCACCGGTAGAAAAGCCTGGTACAAAATGACCGCCAATGCTGAGGAAATGATAAAAAAGACCATGGATTCCGACAGGAACTGGAAGAGGATATCCTTCTTGCCAGCCCCGATAATTTTACGCACGCCCGTCTCTCGCAGCCGGGATACAGACCTGGCCGTGCTGAGATTGACGAAGTTGATACAGGCGATCAGCAGTAGCAGCGCCGCCACGCCCGAAAAGATATAGATATTTCGGATATTGCCCCTCCGCGCCGAAGTCTGCTCAAAGTCAGAATGAAGATAGACATCCCCGATAGGCTGGTATTCAAACAGGTATTTTCCGCTTTTTTTTACATAGGCCGCATACCAGGCATTCACCTTGGCGCCAAATGCTTTCATATCCGTGCCCGCCCTCATCATGAGATATTGCGTGCCATAGCTGCCGTTGCCATCATGATTCAGGGCTTCTATACGCAGCTTTCTCACCAGGATCATATCCCCATGCAGATGGGAGTTAAGAGGCATGTCCTTCATGACCCCGGTGATCAGGTAAGGTTCGGGAGCCTCGTTCCCATTGGGCGCCTCATAGATCGTTTTGCCTATCGGGTTTCCGCCCTTAAAAAAATGATCCCGCAGGCTTTCCGAAATGACAAGATTATTGGATCCTTCCACGAAATGCCGGGGATTACCAGCCAGCAAAGGAATATCCAGCATGCCCCAGAAAGAAGTATCGGCCCTGAGCATCGAGACGGATACCCCGTTCGGCCCAGTCCCGTTGAATCGCAGGCTGATCTCGTCGGGAAGCATGCCCGCGACGGATTCCACTTCCGGGAAGTTCTTCTTCAGTTCCGGTCCGAACCCCCTTAGAACCTGCGGAAAACGCTCGAACACGCCTTCTCCCAACTTATTATCGGTAACGATCCGGTACAGATCCTTACCCCGGCTCCACTTCTTGTCATAAGAGAGATCGTCAATCACGACCGTCGCCACGATCATGCAGGCGCATAATCCGAACGTCAACCCCAATATATTTACAAGAGAATAAATCCTGTTCCTGGCCATCGCCCGGATCGCGGTGCGGAGATAATGTTTGAGCATATGAAAAATGCACAAAAAAAATACCAGCTTCTTATAGCCTGCTAATCAATGGATCACTCATCTACACCGGCCATAACTGTCCGTTTTCGATACAAAAAGTGTTGCGTTTTTCTGTTGCCCTGTGACGGGTTACCGGCATGGCTCTTATCTACAAACCGGCAGTTCGCCTCATTGTACCGGTCTCCCATATCCGGGTACTTTGCCAGTAAGGCTCCGATCTCCTGTAAATGCTCTTTACTACTGACATCCTTGCTATCTAATGCTGGCTTCAATGCTGTAAATCTCCAACCATCGATTTGCGGGGCAGCGGCTACAAGTTCTTCGACAAATACAATGTTTTTGGTATCCCCATCTGCTGTTAATACCAATTCGACGGTATTGTCATCATACATGCCTGTCAAATAAAAGTAGCCGTCTTTTAGTTCTTCAAGTCTAGGAGAGAGTTTGTCAAAGAAACTTTTTTCAATGTCCTTTTGATTTTTTACTACTTTAAAAAAATCTTTTTCTTTAGTCTTAAACCATGCCCAAAAGTCTGAGTAAGATTTTATCTGTTCTTCTTTCCTAGCGAAAATATCTTTCAAAAAACCCATGTTCTGTCAATGTTTAGTGTTTTGCGGGACGTCGCTTCCAGGCTCCTTTATCGCAGCTATTGTGCCTTCCAGATGAACGATCTTATCATACAGCATCCCACTGGAAAGTCCCTCTCTAGCGCGCTCAAGGAGTATAAGGGCCTTTTTATTTTCGTTAAGCCTTATACATGTACAAGCCATGTTAAAATACAGAAACCGCCTGTCATCGTGGTATTTGATATATCTGTTCAGCCCCAGATTGAATATTCGCATCGCCTCTTCATAATTTCCAACATAGGTCAATGCCGTTCCATAGTTGATATATGTCTTCGTAAAACTGCTGTCGGCTTCCATGGCATCTTGAAATGCTTGAAAAGCATCTGCCGTATCCTTCGTTCTTATTTCGGTGTTCCCGAGTGCATTCAATATGACCGCTGAATTGGGGTAGGCGCTGTCGGCTCGCAAAAAAAACTTTTTCGCCTTTCCAAATTGGTTATACTCAACCAAATGCAGACCCTCGTTGAAATTTTCATTAGCATATTCATTCGTGATGTGGTTGTCATTGTGCAGGATGACGTTAGAAAAGGGCTCAATCCTCTTTTTCTCCTTACAAGACAGCGAGATTAAGCAAATCACAAATATTGAATATGGTTTCATATTATATCGAGATAGTTCATGCCTGCGACGATCCTCTTCATCCGGCGATTCATGTCTTGCTGAAATTAACCAAAAATATTCGCTTAAAACCCAACTCTTTGATAACTTTTAGTATCGGTCGATAGCTGGAACCTGTTAACTATTGTGATTGCCGTTATCAGGTTGTTCTGACCAGATAAGGGGCAATGGTAATTTCATATTACTGAATTCCAGGTGAATGACCCTTCTTGGCTTGTCATTGGTTGTCCGGTGTGACGCATGCATCAGGAGTGGTCGCATGATCATGACCCCTCCCCTGCCGACTGTACAGCTGATCTCATTTTCAGGAACCCAGCCAGCGGTTCGGGATATAACTCCCTCCCGGTGGGAACCGGGGATCACCCGCAAAGTGCCATTCTGCTCATTGGTGTCAAATAAAGGTAAGCATCCGGTGAAATACCTGTTGTCAAAAGGCTGGATAGGCAGATATTCTTGCCAATAACAATTGGGATATGTGTCGTCAGGCAATCCATTTTCAGGTCACTCTCAGCGCTGTCGTTTAGAGACGACCATCAGTAAAGATTTCTTATTGCTGGTTTGCCTTGCATAACCGATGAAATCAATCAGGATTCCATACTCGTCCATTGTGTTTTCCCGTCCGGTTTCCTCAATCCATTTCTGGTAATTTGACTCCAGGAAATCGAAGTCGATCAGTTGTTGCCTCAGTGGCGATAAGTCTAGCACATAGTTGTCATGATCCCGAAAAATTTCTGTAGCAGGTTCGTTGCCTTGAAAAAGGAAACGGGTCAGTTGATTGATTGTCTCTTCCCTATCAAAGAAGGTTGCCGCAACCAGCATTTCTCCATTGTCGGTTAGAAAGTATTGGTCAGGGATTTTGAGGCTGATTATTTCCTCCAGTGTATATTCATTAGCCGATAATATGGAAACTTCCCATCGCATTGCAGCTAAATTAGAAATAAATCTGACATTTATCCCCTCTGTAAGATGATATAAATTAAAAAGCCTTCAGTTCGACCGAAATTGAAGCTTTTGCAGTGTCTTACGGATAATTGATTTGCGCGCTGGATGGGCCGAGTCTCGAACTATTCCAGGGGAAGATCTGGTTAAAAAGAGTAAGCCTACAGTAAAGCGCCATTTTGACAAGGAAATTCATTCCCTTCTCGGGGTGATCAGCGGGCATTCGTTGAAGCATCCGGCGGCGGCGGCAACGAAAGCTTCAAAAGAATTTAAGGGGGGAACTTATGAAATGATTGCTTTTGATAAATATTTAAAAGATGAAACAGACAAAAGAAGTAATTGGTTCCTGAAGATATTGGCTGATTTTCATAACTAATGGGTCTGTAAAATGAACTGTGTCAGATAATAATTTTGATCTTGCTTAAAACTGGTGGTGTCGTCTCCATGGGGTTACCTCTGACCAACATAAGGGACACGGCTGGTAAAGGGAACACAAATTCAATGTAATGGCCTTTTTTGTTCAAATTCTTTGGTATCAGGGTGATGGAGATGAAGTTTACTGTAAAACTAATGGCAATCCCAATTATAAAGGACTTTTGAGAAATCCTTCTTGGTTAAATCATCATAACCTATAAAAAAGTTACCGACTCCTGCATCCCCCCACATAATATCCTGATCGGTGTCCATCTGGAAAAGCAGTACAAAATCTTTAACTCCTTTCTTATACTCCCGCGGATCCGTTTGCGTAAAATAAGCATAGCCTCCCATTTTATGCCCGCTATAAGAAAACTTTTTCCACAGCTCTTCATCAAATTGATCTGCAAGATTTGGATATTTCTCTTTTATAAGAGATATAATTTTTTCATTTTCATTACCCCTCACATCTCCGAGTCCAAGATAATCCTTCTGCAAACTAAAAGTAAGAGAATAAGGTTTGCCAACAGGGCTGGAATCCGAATGGATAATCTCTGAAAGGAAATCAAAATCCGTCTCCGGATTCTGTACCGCGTCTTCCTCAAAATAGAGTACACGGAAATTCGCCTGCGATTGCTGATCATCAAAATCCAACCCATATACGTCGCTATTTTCAACAGCTATATAGAATTGTAAATATCCGCTATTTGGAAAGCCTTCCAAGGCTGGTAATTCAGAGCAATAGATTTGTGCAAGGGGAAATAGAAAACCCCCATCGGAATCCCTGGGATATGGAAATCCCTTGGGGATAATCGGATAGCAACCAAATGTACTTTTTCTCGAAATCGGGTTCTCCAAGGGAGATGCATTAATTTCTATCGAGGGTAATCTTGTAGTTTCGATCTGATCCCAGATCTCTGCTATGCCCCTGGGAAGTTGAAGACCGGGCAGTATCTCTACTATTTCTAGTGGATCGCCTTTTGATTTTCCTTTACCGAAAAAAGAGTCAAATATTCCCATATTGGTAACTTATCTTGGGCTAAACTTACGAATTGCTTTACACGCATCAAAAAATGGTTGGAATTCGCCCTGCAAGTTCGGTTACATTTCAAAACCTGTTCCGGTAGCGGGCTTACTTCTCATCTTTCGGTAACGTGTCTATAGTAATATCTTTTGCTATAATAGTGGCTGCCAAAGATTATATATTTCTTGCGTTTAGAATAACCCCTTGCGCTGGTTACTTTCCTTCCTGTCTCTATATTTGCGGGAAATAGCTTATTGCATCCAATGTAAAAGAACTCCTGGTATTGAATGGTGCTACCCAAATAACTGATAGTCTTTACCGGCATGTTGTCAAACCGATAGTACAATTTATTGGAATCTTTCAATTCTTTGTCAAATAGCACATAAATCTTATTGTTATATAGCTGATACTGTCCGGTAGCGCTGTCATACATCAAGTCTCCCTGGAAAACGTACTCCAATTTTTTATCTGCTTTTAGTCTTATGGTTGTTCCAAAAAGACCATGAACAGCAAATTTTGAATGAAAGGTTCCCGAGGTATTCTTCGGTGAGTTACAGGAGAACAGCAAAAATGACAAAACAAGGGCTAATAATACATCAAATCGCATAATTCTGCTATTTTTTACTGGATGCAGGACCGCAGATTTTTCATAAAGGTATTAAATTGAAAATAAAATTATTTTATGTATCAGACCTGATTTATTACCTGTTTCCCTTAGGTCCGGAGCAACCGCCGATCGTCTGGATATGGAGCAGATGTTTGGGATTGCTGAGCAATAAAATCTTGAACTCCGGTTTTTCCCTTTTCATAATATAACACAGTTCCTGCGTTATTGGCGCCGAAAATCGGGTTTTCGCAAACTTCAATATAAAAGACCTCATTTACGCCTTTCCCATAGGCTCTATTTTCGAAATGTCGCGTTAACTCTGTAATAAAAACAGGTGCAGCATACGATATTGCCTCGATAAGATCCTTAGAATACCAGCTGTTATTCCATACTTTCATGATCACCAAGATACTTTATTTCCAGAATGCAGATTTGTCGAGGGGGGTAGAAAGGGGTTTATATTTGTTCATCGGGCTCCGCGTCCGCGAACCAGTCCTTTCTCACTTCCGGAACAGTTCCGGATCGTTTGACCAGACTGCGTTCCTGCAAAGGCAGTCCGGCATACCAGTTGGCCAGGGTTGGACCGGGCGTGTCCGGAGTGGCCCGGAAATGCGTGTAATAGGCCTTGAGCAGCCGGGTCAATTCCAGCGGCATGCTATAACTTACCCTGGATTCATCGATATCATAAAGTCCGGTAACCCGGTTTACGGAGAATTTTCGGATCACTTGGTGGGGCGTCATGGGACAAATATAGGGATACTAAAGATGTTAGCAGGCATTTATTTTCTTGTTTCAGGGCTTAGATGTGAGCATTATAATAATATTTCCCCACTCTATTGGTCTTTGGGGAAGCATTGGGGGCCAATGGCTCCGCCACCGTATTCAAGAACGAGGACAGGGTTGTAAAAGATATAGGTGCAGCCGTCATTATATCTTGCCTTTGCATTGTCCGGAACTGGATTGGTAAACAACTCATAAAAGTACATACCCATCCCGCTTCGCTGAAATCCAATCCGACAGGGATCACCATTCCGGACAGATATGCAATGAGCGCTGTCAAGTTTTGCCTTTAAGACCTGTAACGTTTGTTGTGTCCAGTGCAAGGTCGTAATGACGGAGTCGACCTGGACAGAGGTAGTCTTAAGATCCCATTTAAGGAAAATGGGATATATAATACTCCCTGTAGCATCTGTAGTGGAAACGCCAAATCTACCCAGCAAACTATTACTCGAAAACTCGATCTCAACTTTCCGATTTTGGGGAACGATAGATTTGAAATAGTTCCTCAGCGCAAAAATCTCGTCTTTCCGCGCCTTAAAATTATCAATGAGGTCTTTTTTTGTATAGGTTGTCTCCAACGCATCCGAAAAACTGGCTCTGGCAAATGCCAGCAGTATGCCGTAAAGAAGAAGACCGGCACCAGCGCATATCAACACCCATTTGGCAGCCTTTTTGAGCATTTGTCAGGATTGATTGATGATGCGTAAATATTCATACTTGACCGGTCTTGCCAAATACGGCAGTCCGGCATACCAGTTGGCCAGGTTTGGACTGGGCACGTCCGTCGACGGAAATGCGTGTAATCCATAATGCTTATTTTGCCGGTAAGTACGCCCCTTTGACGATCCAGGTCCTGAACAGTTTTGCAAAGGCCGCATGGCTCATAGGAGGCAGTGTCCGACCCTCGCCCGGATTCCAGCCACCCAGCACGATCCCGTCTGATGTCACATGCTCGATCAATTGCTGTTTTGTCTTCCCCCCGTTCTGTTTTGGGTCCAGGAGTTGTTTCGCCAGTTGCCGGGGTGTCCTTCCCTGGAATACCATCTTCATATCCGACGGTGGCAACGCCCACTTAGGATTACCCGGAGGCGTACGCAGCCCCGGCGTATTCTGCGTCTGGTGACAGTTCGAGCATTTCAACGCATAGACGCCATGTCCGTCTATCCCGCGCTGCACGTTCATCGTGTGTATGCGGCTGTCGTCCCCTTGCAAAGGTGCATCCCCTGACGGGTGGCAGTTCATACAACGCGGGCTCATCAAAACTTTATAGACGCCCATAAAAGCCTGAACCGATTCCACGCTATCGGCCGGCGAAGAGGTGGACTTCCGCGGACCTTCTGGCGAAGTAAATGACATTACGCTTGCACCGATCACCAGCACGATCAGCAAAAGGCAAGCGATTGTCCTCA
The DNA here is from genome assembly GCA_035317125.1 of Puia sp. Classification (GTDB taxonomy): domain Bacteria; phylum Bacteroidota; class Bacteroidia; order Chitinophagales; family Chitinophagaceae; genus Puia. Next base: position 51,242 of record DATHHO010000211.1, on the reverse strand, counting down.
ACCGAAGTCCCTTTTTATGATTGTTAAGATAATTCATAGCCATTCTCTGATTAAGCGTTAGAAAAGGAATTGTTCATGAACGGCAGCTTATACACCCGCTTACCGGTCGCCGCAAATACGGCATTCGCCAGGGCCGGCGCCATCGGGGGCACACCCGGCTCACCCGCACCTCCCATCTTTTCCGTGCTCTGCACGATATACACCTCGATCACCGGCGCCTCGTACATACGCGCAATCCGGTAGTCGTAAAAATTACTTTGCTTCACCATTCCCTTTTCAATGCTGATCTCTCCGTATAAAGCCATCGTCTGCGCGAATATGATGCAGCTTTCCATCTGCGCCCGCACCCCATCGGGGTTGACCGCCACGCCGCAGTCGATTGCGCAGGTCACCTTATGGACTTTTGGTTGTCCCTTCTCCATACTGATCTCCACTACCTGCGCCACGTAACTCCCGAAAGACTCATGGACCGCCACGCCCCGGAAACGGCCTGCCGGCAAAGGCTGATCCCATCCTGCCTTCTCAGCCACCAGGTTCAGCGCTGCCAGGTGACGGGTATGGCCCTTCAACAGCGTCCGCCGGTATGCCACCGGGTCCTGCCCCGCCGCATGCGCCAGTTCATCGACCATTGTCTCCATTACAAAGGCCGTATGCGTATTGCCCACGGACCGGAACCACAACACCGGTACCGGCGACTTTGTCGAATGCAAGCCGACATAATGGTCCGGGATAGATTCCAGGTAAGCCGAATCCGAGATACCTTCGACCGAGCTTTCGTCGATACCGTTCTTGATCATGCCAGCGAACAAAGTGCCTTCCATGATCGACTGCCCCACCGCTATATTTTGCCAGGCCATAGGCATACCTTGCCCGTCCAATCCCACTTTCACCTTATGCACAAACGCGGGCCGGAAGTACCCGCTCTTCATATCATCCTCCCGCGTCCATATCATCTTAATGAACTTTCCGCTGGCCTTCGCGATCTGCACCGCCTCCACCACAAAGTCGGAGGAAGGCGTTGCCCGCCGTCCAAATCCCCCGCCCAGGAAGACGGTGTTTACCGTCACCTGATCCGGGCTAAAACCCAATACCTTCGCCGCAGCCGCCTGGTCGATGCCGGGCAACTGCGTGCCGGTCCATATCTCGCAATGATCATGATCCAATTTTACCGTACAATTCATGGGCTCCATGGGCGCGTGGGCCAGGTATGGGAAGACATATTCCGCTTCCACCACCTTTGCCGCTTTGGTCAAAGCTGACTCCGCGTTTCCTTTTTGCGCCGCCGGCAGCCCCTTCGTCGCGGCCAGTTTCCGGTATTCCGCTACCTGCGCCGGTGTATCCGGTGTAACAACCGCCGGAACGTCCCACACGATATCCAGCGCCTTGCGGCCCTGGCTTGCCGCCCAGAAATGGTCTGCAATCACCGCCACGCCGGTTGGGATCTGTACGACCTGCTTTACCCCCGGCACTGCCGTCGCTTTGGTCGCGTCGAATGACTTCACTTTGCCGCCGAATGTTGGCGCATGCGCCACCACCGCCGTCAACAGACCAGGCATCTGCATATCCATCCCAAACTTTGCCTCGCCATTTATCTTTGCCGGCCCGTCCAAACGCTTTGCCCCTTTCCCGATATATTTCCATTCGGAAGCGGGCCGCAGCGCTACCTTTTGAGGTTGCGGTAAGGCCGCAGCCTCCTGCGCCAGCTCCCCATAACTTGCCTTTTTATCACCGGCCATCACATAGCCGCCGGCTGTCTTACAGCCGTCAACCGGCACACCCCAGCGTTTCGCCGCCGCCTGCACCAGGGCTACCCGCGCCGTGGCTCCTGCCATCCGGTACCGGTCGAACTCCGACCAGGTCGTACTCGAGCCGCCCGTGATCTGTATCCCGAACACCGTGTGGTTCCAGTCTTTCCCAACGGGTGAATGTTCCACTTTTATATCCTTCCAGTCGGCGTCCAGCTCGTCAGCGATCAACATCGGCAGGGTCGTCCAAATCCCCTGCCCCATCTCCGCATGTGCCAATACCACCGTAACCCGGTTGTCCGGCGCGATCCGCAAATACGCATTCGGCGCCGCTTCCGGTGGTACACCTCCCGCTGATCCCATCGCTCCCGTAAGGCCCGGCATCCCTGCCATGCCCGCCCCTGCCAGCCGGCCCGCCGCCGATACCCGGAAAGCAATCAGCAGCCCGCCACCGAGCACGGCGCCCGTCCGGATAAAATTCCGGCGGCTTACCTCCGGTTTGTCGGCCCGCATCTTATTTTTAAATCGCTTATCCATTGCCCCCTCCTTTTTGTTGTAAAGATGCAGCCTTATGGATGGCCTGGCGGATACGCGGATAGGTCCCGCACCGGCAGATATTCCCCGACATCGCATCATCGATATCCTTATCGGTCGGATTGGGATTCTCCCGGAGCAATTGCGCCGCTGCCATCAGTTGCCCCGATTGACAATAGCCGCATTGCGGCACATCGAATTCCACCCAGGCCAATTGTAAAGGATGGTCATTATTCGCGGAAAGCCCCTCCACCGTCAATACTTCCTGCCCTGCCGCCCGGCTAACGCGGGTCACACAAGAGCGTACTGCTTCCCCGTTGAGATGAACCGTACAAGCCCCGCACTGCGCTACCCCGCAGCCGAACTTCGTTCCTGTCAAGCCCAGCAGGTCCCTCAATACCCACAGCAGGGGCATGTCCGGACTCGCATCCACGTCATACGACCGATGATTAACTGTTAATGAAATCATGATGATATTGATAAAGATGAATAGGCAACAACACTAAACCTGTCCGCCTGTTTCAAATGTAATCCGGAAAGCGTTATATCTCCAAATACATAACGAGATCGGAGGGGCCAGGGCGACCCCTATTTATTTTCCTTCAGGTTATTCGTCTCTTTTTCCAGGAAAGCTAAAAATCGTTCCCGCAGTTGGGCATGCCAGGCGATCAACTCCCTGGCCTCCGCCGTGATCACCGAGCCGCCGCCTTTCTCGCCGCCAACTTTGGGCACGACCAACGGCTGTATTGCTTGCTTATTGACCGCTGCGACCATGTCCCAGGCCTTTTTATACGACATCCCCATATCGGCGGCGGCGTGCCGGATAGAGCCCGTCTCATCGATCCGCTGCAACAGCTCCACCCGGCCCGGGCCAAAGAAACGCTCATTTTCAACTTCGATCCACAGCGTTCCCCTGATGACGTACTGCGATCCCTCCTTTAGCAAATGTCTGATTGATGCTGCCATAGTCACCCCCAGGTAGTTATCATACTTCTGTAGTCGATATTTTCCGCATGAATATCCTTAAAATTTGCGGTGAAATGCCCACCGAACTCTTTTTTCTTTCCGCGTAGGGATCAGTCAACCCGATCAAAAGAAGCTGTCCGACCCCTTTTACAGAATAAAGAATGAAAAGATAAAGGCTGTATCGGGATTTGGTATTGGACTATATCTTGTTGCTAAAATCCTTCGTTTACATAGTAGTAATATTGAGGTCAAAAGCAAGGAGGATGTGGGTTCCACTTTTAGTTTTACACTCGATATGGGGTAACTGCATCAAGCAGAATAGTCAGGAAAGTGTCTTTTTCAGGTAATCTTCGACCACGGACCTTATTTTCTTGCTGAAGACCCTGAGAACAAAAGGGACTTTCAGTTCGACCGTCACGGAGTCAGCGTCGATTTCAACCGTACCTGAAACGGAATATCCTTTGGCGGAGCCTTCAAACTTACCGGTATATTCATCCCAATGCTCTTTAAGATCAGTTATCTGATTCCCATATCGGGTCATCTGACCCCGTATAAGCGATTCTATCCGCTTTTTTGCCTCCTCCCGGGTGTGCGTATGTGATACCTGAATGTCCATATTTTTCCATCATTTATTAAATGTCTGGAGAATCCTACCTATCCAATTTTATTGCTTTCATGTTTTGATGTTCAAATGTAAGGTTCCACTTTATCCCGGCATTCATTTTTTATGCTCCAGGTATTGTAGTGTTTTCAATTTCAAAGCATTTCGACAATTTGAATATTGTTTCCGCATGTGTCATTGAAAACAGCAATTTTCACTGTCCCCATTTCAGTTGGTTTTACACTGAACTCAACTCCGAGACCTACCAGTCGCTCATATTCTTCCTGAACGTTGTCAACATTGAACTGTGTGTAGGGAATTCCTGCGTCAAAAAGCGCTTTTTGATACGTCTTGGCTGGCTCAAAATGGCTGGGCGATGGTTCCAACAAGACTTCTGGTCCATCTTGTTCTTCCTTGCTTACCACAGTCAACCATCTGCTGTCTCCGCCTAATGGCACGTCTACTTTTTTCACAAAGCCCAATTTCCCGGTGTAGAACTCCAATGCTTTTGCCTGATTCCGGACTGGAATACCTATAACTTTTACTTTCATTTGTTCAGGTTTTGATTTAATGTTGCAAAGTTTCAACATCAGCATTAAACCGACCTTGCGAAAGTTGCTCTTTTTGAAATTCACCAGGTGTTAGTCCGGTTCTACTTTTGAATAATGTACTGAACGAGCAGGGGCTTTCAAATCCGATAGCAAAACAGGTTTCAGTTATGTTCATTCCCATTTTTAAATATTCCTTTGATTTTTCAATCCGTTTGTCCGTCAGGTACTGTCTTGGCGTTTGTCCATAATATTTTTTGAACAAGCGTAATAAATGGTATTTCGAGACAAATCGGTTATGCGACAATAAGTCTAAATTCAAATCCGTATCATAATTGTTGTCGATATAATTCCGGGTTCCAATTACGGCATCAAGCTGTCCCTGGTTTGAATAAACGATACTTCTGATTCTGGCTATTTCGATTGCGTAAAACGTCATTCTTTAGTTTTAAAATAACATTACCGCCAACTATAGGATAGTCGCAGGTAGTTACCGTTACCCCTCATAAAGTTAGGATTGTTTCTTCAACATTTTCCAGCCCCATATGCGAAATATCTATTGTAAAATCAGAGATAAGGTTGACCGATTAAAAGAGAAAACAAAAAAAGCTTTAACTTTACTTACACTATCCGGTCATGGACTATGCAAAATTTGCCATAATTTTTTGGATCATTGCTACAATCATTATCGCAATTATAGGCAAGAAGTCTTTTTTAAAACTCTTTGGATTACCTCAAAATAAAATCCTTAGGATTGATTTGAGGGCGTACCTATTTTGCGCCACGATATTAGGGGCAGCTATCTCAATAGGAATAACATTTCTCATCAAATCATTTTCTTAGTCAAATTCTTAAGTAGATCAATTATCATATTATTGGCCATCCGTAGCATAGCATGCGCTTTTTCACCAAATTTTTTGAGATAAATCGATATAAAATTTCGCGTCGGATCTGCAGATACTCTTCTCTTCTATTGCTACCTAAATCAGGTAAGAATTTTATAGCTACGACATCTCACTCATGAAGCCATTTCCAAGCTCAGATCCGATAATTACCTTACATCAATGATAGATATAAATCTCAACTCTTCTGTTCTTCCTTTTGTCTTTGTATTCCGTTGAAATTCCCTGTCCTTCAACCTCAATTACCGAAGAGGATATTCCAAATTTTAAAGAAAGTATGCGGGCAATCTCTGCGGCTCTTTTCCGGGAAAGTTCCTGGTTAGCCTTTTCTGTCCCAATATCATCAGTATAACCGGTTACCTTTATTCTCTTAATTCCCTGTCTTTGGAAAATTCCACGAAAGCGCTCAAGGGTATCGGGACTGGAGAGCGTATAGCTGGAGAATGGAAAAAGAATATCGTTAATGATCAGGGTATCGATTTTATCTGCTTTGGCAATGGCCGTAACGGTATCACCCGGAACAGCCTGTATTTCATTACGCAAATGCCTTTGGGTGATCGAGTAAAGAGAATCCTTGTTTTTTGAGCAATCCTCACAGGCTATTTTTTCAACGGGCGTAACAAAGACATCGTCTATCAGCATACAGAGATATAGACTCCCGGGGTGCCTTTTTTTTGCTATTTCCTGGTAATTTGCTGGAGAAAAGTTGCCGACAACCAGGAATTGATTGTTGTCTGTGGCAACAAACTCTTTCTCGAGCTTAAACCATCCGTTTTTCAACCTTTTAACCTTTGCGTCCAGGAATCCAATATGATTGTCCCGCTTCAAAAAAGAATCTACATCAAAAAAAATCAGGCTGTCTGCAAAATAGATACCGATATCATTCAGGTTCGGTTCCCTGTTCCACCCATTAATACTCATATTTATTTTATATCTTTTCCCCTTTTCCAGCTTGTGCAGCAGCATTGTCTGCCAGTAAGACCTATGGGTATTTTCACTATTGCCGATAATAATATTTATATACCTGCTTCCTGTTGCGGCAGGTACGCTGTTTATAACAAAATAGCCGTATACCGCCCTCCACACAGAAAACCACGCAGCAGGAGCGCACTTATCGTGATGTTCGGCACAAATATTGGCATCCTCAAATGAGGAGTTGGCCACCAGGTTCTGGCTTTGGGTCACACTGCAGATAAAAGTGACTACAATCAGAAAACATATTTTCATTGACAAACTTTTAATCAATACTGAATATGCAAAATAAAGGTTTTCTTTTTATCCCCGGTATTGGAGTGGTCGTCCGCAAACGCTTTGCTGCGAGTGAACACCCGAGGAAAGACTGTATGAAATAAGCATAAATTGTCAACTAATTTGCTTCATTTACTTGACAATTAGAGGATACCCAAGAAATAATGTCAATTATTTGCATCCACTTAATTGACAACCTTCGTATTTCACCCAGAGAAGATTTATTGCTGAAGATCGGTCAGGGTATTCGTAAAATTACGTGTTGCAGGCAGGGATAAATACGGGATTAAGGGTATGCACATAGGCCTGTGTAGGGATAGTAAGAGCTATACCAGAATGCGGGGGAAATTGCTTGGAATCGGGCTGTAATGCGAGCATCTTTGTACCGGGCAGAACGAAAAACCCCTATCCAATTATCCGATGCCCGTCCAATATCCGTACCTGAAAAACATGCATCCAACCTATGAAAAATGAAGGTGCCCAATATCCGGCATCTGCATGAAAAACCACTGTACGACTAAACCCTTTTTTACAGTAAAGTCTTTACCCCTCCAGATAATGGCGGGGTTTTTTTATTCCGCAACGGCGGATACCAGGTCCTTGTAAACTCATTTACCTGAGCCGGCTCGGTATTTTACTTTTCCCGTAATTACCAATACAGGAAGGTAATGCTTATTTCATGTACTCCCTTGCAGTCCCCCGAGCAGTTTGGTCAGCCATTTCAGGATCTCGGATACGGGCTGGTTGGTTTCCTGCACGACCTGGCGGACAAAGACGCTTTCTTCTTTTTGTGCCAGGAAGTTTTCTACTATGCTCTTTACCCGCTGAAGGAGCCCGGAGTTCTGTTGAATGATCTTTTTTATTTCGCGGCCGATGACAATGGCGGCCAGCTCCTGCAAGCTCTGCTCGCGAAAGGCGTCATCATCGACGGAAAACAGGTCGACATGCTGTTCATAGATCAGATCGGCCTGTAGCTCAAAATAATTGGCGATCAGGTTTCCGATGTCCCGGACATCTTTTTGTCGTACTTCAGGCCGGTCATCAAATGCGATCAGTTTAAGCAGGACAATCGATGGCAACGAGGCGACCTGGAACTGATGCCCGGTATCCAGGGTAACGGGCTCCGTCCCCGCCGTGTACACTTCCATTAAGCCATTCACGTTGATATTGGTCAATCCGATGCCTTCGACTTTAACTGTGCCGTCCATCTCAATGCCCCCGAACGGCAGTATATCCACCTGCATGCCGTTGGGTGTAATCAGGACGAAGGAGTTGGTCTTTGTTTCCTGAAAACCCTTTTTTTCTTTTAAATATTGTCTTATGGCTGCATACTGCTCCTGGTTCCCAACGAATGCGGCAAAGTCCACATCATTTGTTCTGCGGAATTTTTTATCTCCGCGGGAAAACCAGATCTCCCTGGCGACGGCGCCGATCATGTAATAGTCGATGCCCAGCGCCGTAAAGGCTTCCTGGAGCGCATTTAAGAGTTCTTTCAGTTCTCCTTCCCGAATATTACTCCAATTCATGTTTCAGCTGTTCATTGTAAATCACGTTTGCCGCGTCGGTGCACCTGGGATCATTAGTTAGCATGAGGTCTGCATAGGCAAGTAACGGAGGCGCGAGTTTCCGGGCATCCCATTTCTCGTCCGTCCAGAATTTTTTATAGACCTGGACATTCCCTTTTTCATCGGGAATGAGTCTCCATTTTGTCACCAATATATTCACGGGCCTAGCGGTATAGATGGTAAGTATTTCCGGCGTTAAATAATCGGTCAGCACTTGTGCGGCGGGCTCGCCGCCCCATACGGTTTCGTCAATACCCTGTAGGTAGTCGCGGTCAAAAAAATGTTCATCCGTCCAGAAATGATAGTTCCCGATATGCAGGGCCGGCTTCAGGGTCTCCTGGTAGCCGGCCATCCATCTTTCCAGTAACGCCTTCTTATTTTGCAGGATCATCTTTTTTTCATCGAGGGGCAGGATGAACCCGGCATCTTTCAGGCCACCGATGATATTATTGATATTTCCGAGGGCCACCCCGGTCTCGAGTGCGAGTACCCGGTATGGTAAGTTGATGGCATCTTTGTTGATCAGCAGGTAGAATACGGTACGAAGGCCTGTTTTGGTGAAGGCCCGGTTGGTAACCGGTCTTTCCTCTTTTACCGGCTTATTGCCTTCGATCCAGATCAGGTGGTCTTTTGTCGGCAGGTAGATATTCCCGGCCGTGTCGAGGTATCCTATCTTATTGTCCCGGAGAGTTGCCTTTAGGTCTGGGAAAATGTTCCCGGCCACCACCATCAGGGGCTGGTATCGTTGGGCCTTGCCGAGGAGGGCGTTTATATGGTATCGGCGCAGCTCTCTTTTAACCTCGACATAGGTATGCAGGCCATGGCCTTCCCAATACAGATCGAGCTCCCCATCTGTTTTTGGATCTGGTTGTTTCCATTTGGCCTGGATGCCGGTGGTGGTCTGCAGGCGGTCCAGGGCCGTCGTTATGGTTGCCTTTTCGTTCATTTTTTATTTGTGTTCACGGAACGTGAACGAGCAAATATAGTGAACAAATCTGAATAATAGCTAAAATCAATAAAATTGTTCATTTAATATAACTGTTCACGTTCCGTGAACCGATGAAAATAATGAACGATATCGAGATAATATAGAGAAAAGGCGGATAAGGGGAAATTATTAAGAGGGAGGGCTTGGGACGGATTTTCTATCCCGGATCCACTGGTCGCACATTTGGACGTACTTTTATGGCCTCAAGTTGCTCGTATATCTTTTTCGTAATAAACACCTGCTTAAAGGCACGCGCATCGCTGCCAAACCACTCTTTGCTTTTGAACACGGAAAGCCCGGCGGGCAGTTTGCTCCTGAACTTCGGGAAATATCCCCTTATTTGACGACTGTATTTTTTTTGACCACAGGTCGCGCAAACCTCAAAAGGCTGATGGTCCAACAGCAGCGGCACCTTGGATTCAGGTAGTTTCAGCTGGACGACGTTGTCTATCACTGTATCCTTCTTGTACGACAGCACGGGCCAACTGTCCACTCCTGCCTTCATAAAAAGGCTATCATAAATATCCTGTCTGACAAATATCTCGTCGAATACCCAGTTCAGCTCGAACAGCTTCTTTTCGCCCCATTTCGGGGCCTTGATCCGGAAAGGCGCTTTCTGAACGGCGCCCATCCCGCATTCGGTACAATATCCGCTGAGATCATAGGTAAGTGCCCTATAACCGGGCACATCTTCTGGCTGCGGATAACCATTCACCCAGCTGCCAATATACGCGAGCAGGCTGCTGGCCGCAATGTCCTTCTTATTATACTGTGTGGACACGGATGTGTCGACCTCCCACTCTTTCAGATAGGGCCGCAGCTTTTCAAATACTTCTCCTTCCTCGATAATAATCTGATACTGCCCTTTTTCCGCCTGTATGCCAAGAGAGGCCAGTTTCTTCACTTGTTGTAAGGTCCAATCGTGGGATACGATATGCCTTATCTTCATATCCGCTATTTTGGGGTAATTTATTTATTCAATAACGAACTGCCAAAAATTAATCCGCGATGGCTCCAAGGCTCATGTTGACAATAGTCCCGGTCATAGCGCTCGCCCGGTCGCAAGCCATGAATGCCGCGACCTCGGCCATTTCCTGCAGCGTAGGCAAGCGTTTCGGATGCGTCCGCTCTTCGATCATGTGTTGGAACTGCTCGCGGGTGATGCCGTAAGCATTGGCATGAAGGCCGTATACTTCTTTAATGGTGTCACTGTCGGGCATCCCCTGCGGACGAAGGCCTACCACCCTGACGCCATGAGGGCCAAGCTCGACGGACAGGTTTCTGATCAACGCTTCCTCGGCTGCCATCGCTACTGCTACACCCCCCATACGCGGGATAGCCACACGAGAGGGGCTCGAGGTAACTGTCATGAGTACGCCCGAACCTTTTGCAGCCATATGCCGCCCTGCAAGGCGCGCAGTCAGAAAATTAGACTGTACATGTGATAAAATGGGGGCCATAAACTGGCCGAGGTCAAGGTCGACGAGTTGAACACCCTGCAGGGTAGTGTTACGCAGGCCGATCGCGTTGAAGGAGATATCTATATTCCCGGCCTTCCCGATGACCATGTTCAGGTGTTCGTCTACGGCCCGCTCATCGAGCGCGTCAACCTCTGCGGCTTCGGCAAATCCACCGGCTGCATTAATCTTTTCGGCCACCTGATCAACTTTTGCTTTGGTGCGCCCGGTTAAGAAAACCTTTGCCCCTTCGCGGGCAAAAGTCCTGGCGATCGTACTGCCAACAGCCCCCCCGGCCCCGTAAATAACCGCAATTTTGTTTGATAGCATCATCATTATGATTTTTGTTTATGATCAATATTTCAATATCACCGAGGCAAAGCTATTGTCTTAATTCGGAAGTAGCATGGTGCTAAATGGACATTATGCCGGGGTTATCTGGACAAAATAATCATCTATCTTTGTTCAAACAGGTTACCATGAAACAAGTGATTATCCTTGCCCCGGCAGGGAACGTTAATCTCCGGCGAAATTTTGACAGACGTTTTATCAAAGCTACCGGTAATTCCCCGGTGGAATATTTGCAGCGTGTAAAAGTGGAAGTTGCAAAAGGGATTTTAGAAAAAGGCAGGAAAACGATTCTTGAGGTAATGAATGATGTGGGTTATTCGGATGATAAAACGTTCAGAGAAGTCTTTAAAAAAATAGCAGGCTTATCTCCTTTGGAGTACAGAGCGAAGTTTACTACGGAAGCCGCTTTGGCTTAGTTCAGGTTAGCCTCGGTGATGGCGATGCGATGTATTTTTGAGGGAGCTGGGATGAGGCTTGCGCAAAAAAGAACGGAGCTTTCTGGCCCCGTCCGATCCTTCAAAAATAAACAAACGATACGGGCTATTACATACTATCTTTTCCCAGCCAGCTGCTGCTCGATGGCGGCGATGGCGCGCGCGGTCTTTAAGAACGAGTCGGGCGTCACGGAGATGCTGTCGATGCCTTCTTCGACCAGGAACTGCGCGAAATCCGGGAAGTCGGACGGTCCCTGGCCGCAGATGCCGACCTTGGTACCGCTTACTGCCCTGGACAACACCGATATCCGTATTCTGCAATTGCTGCAGCATGATGCGCGGATCACCAGCAAGGAAATCGCCGATAAGCTGGGAAAGTCCATAACGCCGGTTTATGAACGGATCAAAAAGATGGAAGAGAAGGGATATATCAAACGGTATGTCGCCTTGCTGGACAAGGACCTGATCGGCAAGAACCTGACGGCCTTTACCACTGTGCAACTCAAGGAGCATTCGCAGTCGGCGTTGCGGGGATTTGAGAAGGAGGTAATCAAATTTCAGGAGGTAATGGAGTGTTATCATCTGACCGGCCAGTTCGATTTTCTGATCAAGGTGGCCATCCAGGATATGAAGGAATACAATGCCTTTCTGATGAACAAGCTGGCGACCCTGTCGAATGTCGGGGGTGTGCAGACCTATTTTGTGCTGTCGGAGGGAAAGGTGGAGACGGCGTATGCGTTGCAGGCGGGGACGGGGAAGAAGGGGGTGAAGAAATGAAAGCCCTTCCATCCTACAAACTTTTTTCTTCCGTCTCCACATCCCAATGTGCGAGAAGCAGCTCAAACCGGTGCTGCTCCGACCTGCCCAATGCATCGGGGTCCGGGAATAACTGCTTTTTATAGGGTACGACCAGGTTCTCATCGAATGCCGTCGCTACATTCTTAAAGACGACGGTTACTCGAAGATCCCAGCGCGTTTCTTCCCCGCTGTGAAACCGTGGCGATTCAACCCTGATAAGAATGACATCCCCTTTCTCCTGCGCTTTTTTCAACAAGGGATAGTGATTCGTCTTCCAAAGCTTGATAAATTCATCGGCATATCCCCATTTCACCCGGTAGTAGCTTTCGATGGTGAAATATTCGGGATGGGCGGTTTGCCCATTCACAGCCAGCGACGACAGGATCAAAAATACCAGGCAGAGAAAGATCAGGCGGAAATCTTTGCGATCATGGTTCATACTTATAGATTATAGGTTGATGAATTTAATGAAAATAAAAGACCGGCCACGGATGAGCCGGCCTTTTTCTCATGTGACCCTGGCGTTGTTATTGCCCGCCTCCCCGAAATTAACGTACATTATTACTTACAAATAAGGGATCCCGATCATCGGCATCCATATTCCGGAATTTTCTCTCCAGTATGCTCTGCCCCGCATTAGCCGGGTTATTCCCTTTACCCAATGGCCAACTCCCACGCGTATCCGAGATGCTGATGCCTCCAAGGGCAGCTACGCTCAACCCAAAATCCGTGCAATTATTAGTGTTTAGATTATATTTTATCCGGTCGTATTTCGCGAGCAGGTCAAGGATCTTTTGAAACCGTTGAAAAGAAATAAATTTCCCAACGGATTCATCCCAGTCATGCAAGGCATCATCCTTGAAAACAGAAGGAGACCGTGCGTGCAGGGACGTAGCCGAAAAACAATTTCTCTTGTGCGGGTAAAAACCAAACGACCGATAGGTAAATGTATTGTCGTCGTTGTATTTGATTAATGTAATGAATAAATGCCCCACATTGTTGATATGAGCAAACGCCTTTCTCTTTCCGGGAACGGGCTGCTTGGCGTGCACGATCAACGCATAGGAGACAGCCGTCTTGCCATCCCCGAACGATTCCCGCAGACCCTTTACCTGCACGGGCTCGGAAATCGTCGCCACGCCCATGGAACAGGACATAACGCTATCCATGTGCAGCAACCAGGTATAGGTTATACTATCTATCAGGGGATCTCCTTCGCCACTATCTGTCGCGGCAACCGCAGGATCAATAAACACCGACCGCAGATGCCACGACAACTGCTCATTCCTTCCGTATTCTCCCGCCTTACTGTAAAATTTCATCGCCAGCGGGTAGAGCTTGAGCCTGGCGGAAAACCTTGCCAGGCTGGAGAATAACCGGTATCCGCGCCTGCTGTCCGGGATCAGCCTTTTAATTTTCATAATTTTAAGCAGCTGGGCAAGTCCTCTCCGGTCATCCCGCGTCCTGTCATACTCCTCCACAGCCTCCAACAGATCAGGCGCAACGTCTTCTTTATAAAGGGACCTGGTGCCAACGGGCAAAAGAGAATCGGCAGACAGGTCCGTCGCCGGCATACCGATGTCGGTTGCATGCGAATCTGCACTTATAAAGAGGGCTATTATACCCGTGTAAAATATCCTAGGAAGAAACATATAACAGGTGTTTATATTGGAACAGGCTAACCAGATACAGCGTGATCAATATCAGCAGCTTATTGTTGAAAGAAATATTTGCATATTTCATATTAGTCCACTAATTTAGTAGACTAAATGTAACACAAATCCTTCAAACCCAAAAATAAATTCAAAAAAAAACATCGCATGAGTAAGATGATACCAGGCGTTTTTAATGGAGGAGGAATTCTGACGGACGCACATTTGCACTATTTCAACAAACATGGGTTCTTACAGTTCAAGGACTTCGCCAACAAGGACACCGTGGCCTTGTTCCTCCGGGAGATAAAAAAAGTAGAAGCTTATCTACTCGCGAATGAGGTCACAAAGGTCAATGGAATACCTTTGAAAATAGGAAGTGACCTAGACGGGGCTCCCCTGATCCAGCGTATTGCCTTCGCCTCGCACTACTCCCCCGTGTTAAAGGACTTTTTAAAGGACAGCCGTCTCACAGCGCTGACCAGATTACTGGGGAACTATGAAGGAAGGGTAGGCGAAAATGAGAAGGACGGCCTGGTGGTCAACCACTATGTCAATGCAGGAGCAAGCGCATTCAAACACCTGGGCTGGCATACGGACAGCCCCAGGGACCTCTTCCTTGGTCAACGCATACGTCCCATGCTGAATGTCGGCCTCCATCTGGATGACTGTCCTTACCAGAACGGAGGTCTCCGCGTACTGCCAGGCACCCACGAACAGGGGTTATTCAGACTGCTGCTCAGGAAAAAATATTTCATAGATCACAGGCCCGATAAACGGGAGGTCGGCTTCGAGATCCAGGCCGGCGACCTCACCGTCCATGACGGCCGGCTATGGCATAGAGTGCAGCAATCGCCCTTCGAAGGAGAAAAAAGCCGCAGGAGGGTCATGTACATACCTATTATAACTGGCGCCTATCAACCAAAAAATGCAGACAGCCCTACACCTTTCTATCATAAATTAGGGCAGCTGGCGCTCAACCACACCGCAAATAAGAATGGCTTACTTTTTTCGAAATCAGGAAAGAAAAAAAGAGCAGCTTAACACGGCAAGGCGGTCACCTATATATCTGTAATGACGTCAAAGCCTTTGAAACTGCCGACGATGGCAAGGCCTGTTATTTTTTGAGCTACACCCTTGTTCTTAATTTTACCGGCGATCTCGTTCAGCGTTGATCCCGAACCCACTGCGTCGTCGATCAGTACAACATGATTAAATGAGCGCCGGTCGGTAATGGCAAAGCTGTTTTCCGCGTTTCTTATTCTTTCTTCCAACTTGGAAAGACTTTTTTGCGGGACGGGGATCATGCCGCTGAATAATATTAATCATTTGACTTTTTACTATCAATAGTCAAATGACATTCCCCCGTTCAGCCTACATCCTTCCGCATACCACAAACGCACTCAATACCAATAATACAACATTAGTGAGAATGTTTTTTGGCTCGTTCAGATTGTAGTGTATAAAGGCTGCAGGTATCATGATAATCCCTGTGCCGATGGCGGCAACAGGCGTTAGCACGGGTGCTATATTCAGCGCCCAAGGCAGTATCAGTCCGGCGGCGCCCAACATTTCGCTGATCCCTATCAATTTTATAAATGGCATGGGTAAATTTACCACGCCTGTCTGCCCTCTGGCTATTAATTGCTTTTCCGAAAAGATGCTTTTATTGATGCCGGAATAAAGAAAGGTAATTGCCAGTAGAATTTGTGCAATCCATAGTGCGGTGTTCATATAGTGTAATTTGTTGCAAAGATCAACAAAGCATTCAGGGCATCTTTTGATAAATGTCAAAAAATATATGCTATTCAGCAAACATCAATCCACGTCAGCCGTCTTCATTTCCTTTTGCCCTTCAGGGGCCGGGGGCTTTTTCTTATCCTGCTTAGTGTTTCCTGAGTGATGCCGAGGTATGATGCGATGACTCCGAGCGGCACGCGGCTAATAAGCGTGGGGTGTAATTGCATGAGTGTTTGGTAGCGTTGCAGGGCGGTGGCAAAATGCAGTTCGTCAAACCGTTGCTGCAATTGCATAATGCCGCTGCCCACCAGCATGCGGCCAAGGTGCTCTATTTCGTGGTGTTGCGAGCAGAGGTTTTCGAGGTCCTGCCATGAGATGGCCCAAAGTATGGAGTCCTCCAATAATTCAATACCGCGTCTGTCGGGCTGCCTGCTGATAAAACTTACAATGGAGACGGCAAAGGAATTTTCGGTGCTGATCCAGTCGGTAACATCTTTGCCATTTTTTATATAAAAAGTGCGGCTAAGACCTTTCTCAATAAAATGAATATAATGGCATATAGCGCCCGGCCGTAACAGTATCTGTCCTTTGGGCAGTTCCATTTGCAAGGCAACGGCTGTGAGGGCATCCCTGCTCCCGGATGACATTTTTGCGAAAGTACCGGTATAGTTGAAAAATGCATCCATAGCTAAATATTGGGTAACGTTCCGCGCTTCGCAGCCCGTAAACGGGCCTTCTAATTATCCACATGCTTTATCACCGGCCGGTTATCGGGTATCCGTTTTTCGTATCGCAGTTTAAATGCCGACAGGTCGGGGGAATATGTTCTTTTACGCAGCAACTCATACTGGTAAATGGATTGCCCGACCTGGTACATAAAGGGATGGGCAATAGTTTCAAAATCGTACGTGTCGTCATTCAAAATACCATCGCTGTTGGCATATATGGTTGCAGTAAGCATATATTCGATGTTATGTTCAAAGTCGACAACGTAGGATATATCGGTTAAAAAGCCATACGCCCAACCCACTTTGTTAAACACGCGTACATGTGCAGGCATGGTCCGGTGTGTACTATCTGAAAAGAAAAATTTTACATAGCTGTCGTAGTAAGTGGTGCTGTCGTATTTAGGATAATTTGTTTCGGCAGGGTATTGAGAAAGATACTGGTATAAAAATGCATAATCGTCTCTGGTAAGGTTAAACCGTTGCTTTTCCGGTACGGATGAGGGGAATAGCACACTTTGCAATAGCTGTTGGTAATCGTTCAGGGACATATTATTGTGCTGGGTAAAATCCATTGGCTCATGCACAAGGCTGTCATGGCTGTCCATGTAACCAATGCCAATTTTGTTGATGTGGCTATAATCAAATGAGTCTGTATTGACCGCAGGCGGTTGGGTGTAAATAAGGTTGCCGGCATGGTCAATAAACCGTATGTTGCTGGTATGGCGGTTTTGATCAGCAGTCATTCTCCAGAAATGCCTGCTTATACGCACATCCGGGTAACCTTTTTCATGCAGCTTTCGGTTAATGGTTTGCTGGCCAACAAATTCGTACATGCGGTTATAGGCGTCATTATCGCTCACCAAAAAAGCCTTTCGTATAAATTGGGCAATGGAAGGCAGGCCTGTTTGCGAAGTGCTGTCCTTATACTCGGCCTTCAGACTATTGTAGCCGCTGTCAAACTGCATACCGGTGAATTTATCTACACCCGGCATAGGTTGTTCGTTCAGCTTCTCTAATGAGAGCAGCGCCAGGGGCAGCTTTACGGTTGATGCGGGGTTAAAATACAGCAATGAGTCGACATGGTAATAGTAGTTTGTAAAGCTGGGCTTGTTGTTTTTGTCACGGTTTATCTGGGTATAAATTATTTGCGCCCTGTATGTTTCGGGGTGCTGCAATACCTGCTGCAAAACGGTATTATGGTTGCCCGCAAACAAATCTTTAAGCAATGCATCTGTTTTGGGCTGGGCATAAACGGTGCCGTAACAACTGCACAGTAACAGCAGGGCGAATAGCTTATATTGTCGCATGCGACTAAGATACAGAATAAACCACAATGATGTTATTTTCCCAGCGATGTGTTTACCCATCAATGGTTGCAGGGTTCATCTTCGTCAGCACCACCGTACTCATACAGCGGATATCATTCACATTAACCGTTTTCAGCGGTTCCAGAAAGGACAGCTTGTTCTTTCGCATGATCTCCGCCAGCAGCGTCCTCGTCAACAAAAATCGGCGGGAGCCATCGGGCAGGTCATAGACACCGTCTTTTACCAGTTTTACATTTTCTTCAATACCAATATCGGATGTCATCCGGATGAATAACGAACCCGAAGGTTTTAAGACTCGAACCATTTCCGAGATCATCTGCCCGAAATGAGTGGCATCCATTGCAAAATGCAATACCGCGCTGCTGATAATGTGGTTGAACTGATCATTCTCAAAGGGCATCTTGTCTACTGCCGACTGAAGAAATCGGTTGGCGACCGACGGATGCCGGCGCTGCAGATCATGGATAGCATTGGCATCCTGGTCTACACCGTAGATGGTGATATTATTCCGGAGGAACCAATGCAGATTCCTGCCGGATCCACAACCCGCATCCAGTATGCTGTCGTTCGTTTTATACCTGCCTTTCATGATCTGATCCACCAGGTAAATATCAGTGGATCCTATTACTTCTTCTATCGGATTCAAATTATTCAAGGTCGGGTAGTTGAACGTGTTTTCTCCGTATCCATCCAGATGCGGATTTCTTCATGTATTGATTTGTCCTTTCATCCTTCAGAGCTGACAATTTAGTATAATTATTGGAAAAACACAGGAATGTGACTACCTGAACTGCAAATTCAGCGAAACGATATCGGATACCAGATCCGTCGTTTGGGTATAATGCCCGTAACGGAACTCCAGCGTACTCAGGTGTGTTCCGAATATCCCTTTTGGTGGTGCAACCCGGAAACCCGTACCAAAGAAATGACTGGAAAAAGCGGATAGCGCATAATTACTGCTGTAATAAGTATCCGATTTGACATGCTGCTCAAAGGGCGCAAAATATCTGGCCCCGGTCTGTGTATAATATCTGTAGAATGGGGTAATGGAAAAGAATGGCGTGATCTTTACCGCCACTTCCAGACTAGCCGTATTCGCGCGTAATCCCCAGTTATCCAGATAGTACCTGTAATAACCGCGGAGGATCACCTTATCACCAGGGAAATAATTCAGCCGGAAGCCGAGAGGCAGCTTAAACCGGTTGGACGGCAGTTTTTCTACGGAGTCCGTTGCGTCGGTGAAATACACCCGGTGGAAAGGAAGACCGAGATATCCGTGCTGTTCGACGAGGTCCAGAAGGAATGCGGCTTGCAGGCGCGTGTTGACGAGCTGAGTAAAGGAAAAAGAGGCCGTATAGGTCTGACGGGGGCTCGAACCGTAATCGGGATGGTCTCTGCCGCCTGTCCCGCCAAAGGTATTTGCTGGTTCGAATTCTGATGGGAAGATCAGTTTTACCCGATCGGAATAACCGCTCAGCTTAAGTCCGAATTCTCCATTCTGTTTGGTTTT
Organism: Puia sp.; assembly: GCA_035317125.1. Lineage (GTDB taxonomy): Bacteria > Bacteroidota > Bacteroidia > Chitinophagales > Chitinophagaceae > Puia. Next base: position 32,147 of record DATHHO010000211.1, on the reverse strand, counting down.
TTTTGTAACACCGGCGCTGAACCCTATGGACTGATAATTGAATTCATTCGAATAATTGGCCCCCAGGCTAAAAGATGTGCCTTTGCGTTCATTCTCACGGGTCCAGTCCAGGGAAGGATAGAGCCGGAGCCCATCTGTCCTTTTGGAGGCGCCGGTTTTCGAGATCCATGCCTGTGACGCAGCTGTATGATAATCGATACCCAGACCCGCGGTCAGCGTATTTTTTCGCAGGTGGGTATCCCAGCCGATCCATTTCAGCTCGATGCCGTTGGCAAGGTCAGTAACTTTTTCCGACCCTATCCCACCCCTGATGGCGGAGTGGTCTCCATCCTGGGTGTAATAGCTGGATACGAGGTTAACCTCATCGAGCCTGAGTTTCCTTTGCCTGAATCCGGTAGAATCTTTGGTGACCTGCGAAAAAGCATGCAGGAGCATTAAATACATACCGACGACGGTGAGACAGATCCGCTTCATGTGTTATCCTGATTGAGTTAATTACATCCGCATCCGCCACCTGTTTTTCCGCCGTTGGCTCCCGATGCGCCCTCACGGTAAGACTGGAAATTACTTTCATTCTTTTCGACCTTCCGGGCGGAAAGGCTCATCTCCGAATCGTTAAGCCTGTTCTTCTGATATTCTTTTACGGGGGAGCAGGCGGTCATCATACCCCCCGTGAAAAAGGCCAGGAGGCCTGAAAGAAGGATCGTTCGCTGCATGGTAGGTTGTTGTTTAAGAAAAATGAATATTATCGGACTTATATACTTTGTTTTCATCGTCGACGAGGATAGCCTCGACATCGGTTAGCTGGTTGATCATATCGAGGCCGGCGCGGATGCCCATGATCATGACGGGTGTTGCCATGGCGTCAGCTATTTCCGCATTCGGGCAAAGGATCGTGACGCTCTTGATGCCGGTGACGGGCAGGCCCGTTCTTGGGTTGATCGTATGCGAATATTTCTTCCCGTCAATAAGAATATATTTCTCGTAATTGCCTGACGTCGCCAGGGCCATATCGGTGACATTGAACCAGGAAAATACCTGATGGGCTGCATTGGGGTTAACAATGCCAATGGTCCAGGGTTTTCCATCCGGTTGGTAACCCCAGGCGGTCAGATCACCGGAGGCATTGACCACTCCGCTAGTCACACCCATTTCCCGCATCACGGCCTTTGCTCTTTCCGCGGCATATCCTTTTCCGATGCCGCCAAAACCGATGCGCATTCCTTTTTCTCTCAGCCGAACAGTAAAATTCTCTGGATCAAGAAGGATATTCCGGTAATTGATCAGTCTCACCATCTGCAGGGCTGTTTCTTTATCGGGAAGACGCTGCATAGTCGTATCGAAGTTCCACAGCCGCCGGTCCACCGACCCATAGGAAATATCAAAAGCGCCCTGGGTGATGCGGGAAATCCGGATCGAACGTTCGATCAGTTGATAGGTCTCTTTGCTGACGGGGACGGGTAACTCTCCTGCGCAGTGATTAATAAGGTTGGTTTCGCTGCCTTCGTCATAAGTGGTGAGCAGCTTTTCTATCCGCTGTATTTCACTTACTCCGGCCGCAATACATTCAAAAGCCCATGTCTCGTCTTCCCCTACGACACTAAGCTCGAAATGGTTGCCCATCAATTTCATTGCCTTTTTAAAGACCTGCTGCATATTCTCCCGATAAATTAGCGTGTTGCGGCCGTGTAAATAGCTGCTTTTATCTGATTGTCGAATTCTCCGGGTTTGATGGAAGGATTTCCTTCCCATTCCTTTATTACTTTTCCCCTGGCGTCGAGCAGTATCGTGAGCGGGAATTTTCCCTGCGAGTTGTATTGATCGGCCAGTTGGTTATTTTGTTGCTGTTGCTGTTTGGAAAGCTGATTCTTTTTCATTCTTGGAAAATCGGCGTTGACCAGCACGAGTGCCGTATCTGCGAATACCGAAAAGGCCGGATCATCAAAGATCTGTTTACGCAGCATAATACAGGGGCCGCACCAGTCGCTGCCCGAAAAATTCAGCAGGATATGCCGGTGCTCTTTCTGGGCTATATCCCTGGCCTCCTGCATGTTAACATGCCACTGAGGCGGAGAGTATAAATTGATCAGAAAGAGTAAACAGAGGTATTTAAGCATTTTGACTTAATTATATATCCAGGGACATATGCATCCATAACACACTAAGGTTTGTTTAGGTTCTGTTAAAGCCTCTTTTTCCCATGTATCATTGAAGAAACAAGTCCCGGATAGCGGCCGGTATCCGCAATGACAACCCCTGCAAGATGAAAAAAGACAAAACCATAAATGAGGTATTGGGTAAAGCTGTGTATCTGTTTTATCGTTCCCCGGATGCTTTTAAACAGGGGAACATCTTCGAAAGCAAGTCCGAGGCCGGTGACAGCCATGACAAGGATCAGGCTATAAAAGAGGATATACCCCCATTTCACGCGCACATAATGAACCTGCTCCTTCTTTTGTTCTGTCGATACCAGTGTAAAACCCATTGCCTTTTTTATCTTGTAACTCAACTTTTCATCAGCCGGCTGAAAGATCTCCAGGATGAACCTGCCCAGCAGGAAAATGGCAATGAAATATCCTGTCCACGTATGCAGGTTCCAAAGTTTGTCATTGAATGCATGCGCAACGGCCCTGGCCTGGTCCTGGTCGACAACAATTTTATTTTGCTGCAATTCATCGCGGACCATGCCAGTATTGTTTCCTGTCCGGAACAAGGTGGACGCCAGTAAGACCGAACACATAGAGGCCGTCAGCAGAATAAAGAATGTCCAATGCCAGATGCGTAAGCCAGGACTATGTTTTTCATAAAAGCCCGAAGAGTTACCGGTATTCAAGAGCGTCAATTTTAATGATTAAGCCTATTCGAATGAAAACGATACCCGAGAATAACTTTAAAAATTGCATTGTCGGTGCTCTGCGTAAAACCCCACCCATACCCGAAATTCAATTCCCAATCCGGCGACCAATCCAGATCGACCGCCGCAAACAGTTGATGTTGCTGGCTTTGATAAGGCTGAAAATGATCCAGTGGACCCAGCGCCCCATAATATTCAAATCCACCGGCTACAATTTTTGTGACATTATACGCCGCCTTAAAATTCGGAGAGAACACATACCCCTGGTTTTTATTCAAGCCGTGAAACGATTTATCAAAGGTCGGGTTCAGGGAAAGGTATAGCTTTCCAAATTGTTTATCGACGATAGGTCTTATTTCCAGACTCCAGTCGTCCTCGCTGTATTCTCTTTTCTGATAGCCCGCCTCAAGCGACAGACTGACGCCAACCGGCCATTTCCAAGATGCGGGTGCCATGACCCTGGGTCGTATATGGCTACCTACGTAGGTCGTACGGTTGTCGTTGCCAAGCGTGTTAAAAAAATACAATCCTGTTTCGAACCAGGAATTCCATCCATGAGTGATCTCGATGGTCTCATGGAAAACATGATTGGTTGGCAGCACGCCCTGCTCTGTATTTTTTTGTCCGTCGAACGTGAAATTACTGTGCAATTCCACCATCGTATTCCCTTTCGCCACCGTTTGAGAGCCATACACCTGTATTTCGTAATTCTCCTGCGCATTGACGAGGCATGGAACGACACATCCCAGCAAAGCCCCATAAAAAAATAGTCTCATGATAATAGTAATACAACTTTAGTCCGTGACCCGGCGTGGATACCGGATATCCATGGTTAAAAATACCCTGGTCCCCATTCATAGCCTGTTAGAGACTTGTTAGAAATTAATTAGAAATTGTTTAGAAGATTCTGAAGAAATCCTGAAGAAATCCTGAAGAAGTTCAGGCATTGGACAGCCGGATCGTGAACGTTGTCCCTTCATTCACGACCGAATCGACTGAAATAGTTCCCTTATGGAGTTGAACGATCTTAGCGGTAAGAGACAGGCCGATGCCATTCCCATCTGCATAATTCTTATTTTCTCCCCGGTAAAAAGGCGTATAGATCCGGGAAAGGTCGATGGGCGATATCCCTATCCCCGTGTCGGTGAAACGGAGGATCGGATTCTTTTCCTGGAAACTAATGGCAACGGAGCATTGCCGGTTGCCTGAAAATTTACAGGCATTCTCGATCAGGTTCGAAAAGGCGACTTTCAGCAAATATTCATTCCCCCTTATGGAGATGCCCTCGCTTTCTTCCATCTCCTTTTCGAAAAGCAGTTCGACCCGGTAGCCGGGATTTGATTTTAACACCCCCTGTCGGGCATCCAGCAAAACTTCATCCAGCCTCAGCTCCTTAAAGGTGATCCCGGAATAGTCATAGCTCGCTTTTGCAAAGTCGAGCAGGTCATTGGACAGCCGTGAAAGTTTGCGTGCTTCCAGCAGGGTCAGCTGGTTTATTTCTTTATATTCTTCTGTGGTCCTTGCCTTAATAGCCGATACCTCCAATTCCGCGATAATAGCTGCCAGGGGTGTCCGGAGCTCATGAGAAATATTCGAAACGAACTCCTTTTGAGCATTGAAAGAACTTTCCAGCCGGTTCAGCATCCGGTTGAAGGTCTGGGCCAGCTCTGCTATTTCATCCTTTCCATTGCCCGGATCGATCCTCAGGTCAAGATGAGATGCCGTGATGGCTTCCACTTTCTTTACCATTTCAGCGACCGGGGACAGGGCTTTCCTCGAAAAAAGAAGGCCGGCCAGTAAAGTCAGCAGGATGGCCATGGCAAAGCCAAAAGCTAAAACGATCTGCAAAGTTTTCAACTTGCCGAGCCCATCATCATCTTTCGCTGCCGCAGTTATGATGTACATCTTCTTCTCAAAATTGTATACAAACCCGATGGCCTGCAGATCGTCGACATAGAAATGTATCTCCTTCCTTGTCATAATGCTATCGATCATACCCCTGCTTTCTTTTACTTTATCGATGTTCGTTGCATCATGATATAGCAGGTGGAAAGCGGTGTCATAGATGGCAACCTCCTCTTGCGGAAGTGTATTGAGAGAGTTCTTATAGATAAGTTGCAGGACGGAGGCCTCAACGTGCGCACCCAGCAGTAATTTAGTTTTGGTGATCGCCAGTTGGCGGAGTCGTTTGAAATATTCCTCTTCCCGCTGATTGGCATTGTAGAAATAGATTGCCATCGAAAAAGCCAGCAGCAGAATGGCGAACAACCCGGAGAACAAGAGTGTTAGCTTTAGACGGATCTTCATGACTGTTCTTTAAAAATGAATCCTATTCCCGCCCGGGTTTGGATCAATTTGTGGTCATGGTCCTTATCGATTTTTTTTCTCAGGTAATTGATATATACGTCGATAAAATTGGTTCCCGTGTCGAAGGCCGTTTCCCAGACATGCTCAGCGATCTCAGCTCTGGACAATACCCTCCCCTGATTGTTCATCATATATTCTAACAATTTGAATTCCTTTCGTGTCAGATTGATCTCCTTGTTAGCCCGCTGTACGATCCTCGTTCTGAGGTTCATTTCCAGGTCTCCCGCGGTGAGGACAACCTTTTTGGGATTCTCGCCAGTTGTTTTCGAGCGCTTCAGCAATTCCCGGATGCGGACATGCAACTCCCGGAAATCGAAAGGTTTTACCATATAATCATTGGCTCCGGAATCAAACCCCTCCACCTTGTCGTCAGTCGTTCCCAACGCAGTGAGCATGATTATGGGGATATCTGGCAGTTCCTGCCGGATATATTTACAAAGCTCGATCCCGTTGATCTTCGGTAAGAGAATATCGGTAATGATCAGATCGAAGGGTTCGCTTAAAGCCAGTCTCTTCCCCACCAACCCGTCCGAAGCGATCGTTGCGGAAAACCCAAGTTCCTCTAATCCCTTTTTTATGGGCAACGCCACCCGATCCTCATCTTCAATGACTAATATTCTCATTATGTTATTCTTTCCTTTTCCATACCAGATAAAACATTTTCATTTCAGCAAAATAAATATACTCAATAGGTTGTATCTGTAAATATATCACTTTAAGGTCTTTTATCAGCTGTACTGCTTTTTCCGGAGGGCGGATGGTTCGCTGTAGCTGCTGTCGAGCAGGGTGACCTTTCGTCTGAGCGCATCGCGATAGGAGTTGCCGATGGGGAATTCCCGGCCGGCCATATAGACCTTATGCTGATCGAAGCTGGTTATTTTATCGATGGGCACGATGTAGCTGCGGTGTAGGCGGCAGAACTGGGTTTCCGGAAGGGCGGTCTCCACGTTCTGGACGGTTGTCAGCGCCATATGCATCTTGTCAACGGTGACGATCTTTGTATAGTTCTTACACGCTTCCACATACAGGATATCCGCATAGGATACCCGGACAAATCTGCCCATGATACGGATAAAGAAGAAGTTTTGCGGGATCATACTGATAAAGACCAACGAAAGGAGGAAAATAACTAGTCGGAGGAAAAATAAATTTTTAAGATGCAGGCGGGCATAGTTGCCGGCCGCTCAGGAAAAGCGCTGATTCATCCGTGGAAGCAAGGTTCTGCGCTCCGCTGGTGGGAGCTGCTGCTCAGTGACCAAAAAAAATAAGCCCCTGTGGAAACAGGGGCCGTAACCAAAACTAACTGCTTATGAGAAAATTAAAATTTGTCTTATTTGATGAATCAAAGATACGCCGGTCATTACTGATCTGGTGTTAAGACTTCCTTAAGGATCGTTAAAGGTTGGCTAATTCGAAGTCAGGTTTTAGCGGGAGGCGTTCAATTTTCTTTTGTCTTGCGTTCTGTAATGCTTACGCGCACTTTATAGCATCGAAATTGCGGCAAAAAAAGAAAAAACCTCCAATTTTATTCGGAGGTTCTTCAGAGAATTTGAATTTTTCAGCTTTCAAGGGACTGATCAGGATACGGATGGTTTTGGGACGTTGGACAAATTAAACGGTTTAGTTTTCTTTCGGATTGGATAGATCAAATATAGCCTGCTTTCCCCTGATAGCATGACCAGGAACTGGGGAAGTCCCGAAATTAGTATTTAGCACTTAGCAGACGGTAAAATGAAGCCTTAAATGTCGTTCTGGCACTTATAGATCTTTCAACTCCATGGCGGTTGAGAATCCATACGCTCCGTCCTTCGGCATATAAGCCGTCCGGGGAACGGCCATCCAGGCGAAGGATAGTGCCGAATTGGCAGTCAGGGTGCCAGTTGTCGGAGAATTGGCGGCACAGGCTATGCATTCGGCCCTCGTTAACGTAGTGACACTCCCCTGCCCTTCGAAATAATAATGCGTCGCGATGAACTTCTTGACATGCAGACGGCTCTCCGCCGGCAGGAAATACTGAAGGTTCCAGAAATTACGGCTGCCGGCTTTGTGGATGGCGTGATAGACCTGGGCCGATCCACCATTGTAAGCCGCCACAACCAGTAGCCAATCCCCGAATTCAGCATAAAGGTCCTTTAAATATTTTGCCGCCGCGACGGTACTCTTATAGTACTGGGTGCGGTCATCCTGTTCGGTGTTAATGGTCAGTCCCAGCAGTTGCGCCGTCTCGGGCATCAACTGCCAGGGGCCCCTGGCGCCTACCGGCGAAAGGGCAGTTGGCTTCAGTTCGGACTCGATGACAGCCAGGTATTTTACCTCTTTGGGAAGTCCGTAGCGGGTAAAGATGGCATCCATCAATTTAAAAGGCGACCGGCTGCGTCGCTGCACGGCCTCCAGGAGCTCCTTATTTTCTTTTATATAATTATTGACGAAGACCCTCGCATTCACGTTCAGGGGAAACCTGCTTTTATCCGCCGATGCGGCGTTCTCCGCTGTGGGGACGCTGCCTGCGGGTCTGATGGCGAAAAGGGCCAAAGACAAAAGCAGGAGGCTTTTATATGCGAATTTTGAAGGTACGGCTGTGAGCATAGAGGAAGTTTCAGGTATTATTGTTCACCAGGTACTTTCAATCAGGATGCCAGTTCATAAATTATTGATAATTAATCGATTATGTGGTTTAGTGGTGCAGGCCCTATTCCCAGATCCGGACCATTTGCCTGCGCCTGGGAATAGCTTTAAGGCGCCTGCCCCGACCATTTAACGCCCCCTTTGGAGCAGGTATGGCAGGCCTGGACGCAAAACGAGATGCCCGATCGGTCGTGGGCGCCAAAACCCTACCGTGCGGGAACGAAAATAATGGATTTCAGAGAAGGTGGCTTTTGGCTGTATGCTATGGTAGGACCCCAAGGCGTCAGCCCCGCTTAGGCTGGAGCCTGACGAGCAGCGATTCCTTACGGCTCCGCGACACATCGATGGACGTACCATCGCTCATCACCAGATAGCCTCCTTCGCCCCGGACATATTTGCTGACCTCGTTAAGATTGACCAGCGACGACTGATGCACCCGGAGGAAGGACAGCCCGTCCAGCATTTCCTCGATCTCTTTCAGCGTGCGGGAAGCGGTTATCTTTTGCTGACCTTTGAGATGAAGCGTCGTATAATTGCTGTTGGAGGCGCAGGTAATAATGGATTCTACCGGTATCATCTGCAAGCCCTCCATGGTGGGTATGGCGATCTTGGAAGCCGTGGGCTGATGAAGGCGCTGCAGGAGTATTTCCAGCTGCTGCGGCAGAGGTGGCTGCTTTCGCCGGGATACTTTTTCCACCGCGATCTTCAGCTCTTCCCGGTCCACCGGTTTTAATAAATAATCCATCGCGCTGAAGCGGATGGCCTTTATCGCATACTGATCATAGCTGGTGGTAAAGACAATATCGAACGCGATCGAGGGTAGCTTCTCCAGCAATTGAAACCCATTCATATGCGGCATCTCGATATCCAGAAATACAAGGTCGGGCTGCTGCGAAGTGATCTCCCTCAGCGCCTGGGCGCCGGAATTACAGATGGCCACGACCTGCACCTGCGGACAGCATCTTTCCAACAACAGACCCAGTGTTTCGGAACAATCGGGTTCATCATCCACAATTATCGCTTTTATCATATGCTGATGTTAATAGTCATCGTTCTGATCAGGATCATCGCATTGGTCAAGGTCATAATTCCGGCTCAAATCTTTGCCGTCGTCTCGTTAAAGATCATTGCCCCGCACCCTCTGCTCCGCCTGCTCCCCCGCCGTCTGGCTGATCCGGATCTTCAGGATAACCCGCGTGCCCGCCGGTTTCCCATCCAGATACAAGTCCTGGATGCGGAAATCATCTTCATTGTCTTCCAGCCCGCCATTGATCAGCGCGAGCCGCTGTCTGGTAATACCGATACCCATGGACTTTTGCTTTTGCGCCGACTTGCTCGTCGACCCTTCGGCAAAGGACCGCCCCACGCCGTCATCACTGATGGTGCAGATCAGAATATTTTTTTCGACCCTGAGCCGGATATTGAGCCTGCCCTCGCTTTGCTTGTGCATCAGTCCATGCCAGATGGCATTCTCGACAAAGGGCTGAAAGATCAGCGGCGGAATAAATATGCACGCGGTATCGACTTTTGGGTCTATGTCAAAACCGTACACGAAAGATTCTTTAAACCGCAGTTTCTCCATTTCAAGATAGAGCCGCAACATCTCCAGTTCATCCTCCAGCGAGATCAGCGGCATCTTCGAATGATTCAGCACCATGCGGATCAGCCTGGAGAATTTGGTCAGATAATCCGAAGCCGCGTCTGTTTCATTCTTCAGCACGAATTTGTTGATGGAGGTAAGACAGTTGAAAATGAAATGAGGGTTCATCTGGGCCCGCAGGGCCTGCATTTCCAACTCTCTCGCCAGGTTGCGCTGCCGTTCCTTCTCGATGAGTCTTGCCCGTCGCCGGCGGTCGATCATCCATAAAAGGACAATGGAAAAGAGGATGTACAGCGACCAGGCCTCCCAGGTAAGCCACCAGGGTGGATAGATCATGACCTTTATCGCCGTGCCTTCATTATTCCACAGGCCTTCATTGTTGCTGCCTTTCACACGAAAGATATAAGCCCCCGGAGCGACATCCGTATAATCGGCCGAGCGGCGGGTCCTGCTGTATACCCAATCCTTGTCGACCCCTTCCAGCTTGTAGGCATATTGGTTCTTGGCCGGGTCGGTGTAATTCAGCGCCGAAAACTCGAAAGAGAAAAAATTCTGATCATGCGCCAGCGCAAGCGTTTGCAGGTTCTTGCCCCCGCTGCCATCCGGGCTGTCGCAGAGCGGTCTTGGATTATTAAACAGCTTGAACTGCGTGATGACAATGGGCGGGATATAGCGGTTTGGCCGCAGCAAGGCTGGATCCATTGCCGTCAGCCCGTTATTGCCGGATTTGAAAAAAAGCATTCCATTTTTTCCTTTGCAATAAAAGGTGACCACCCTGTCGGATTTCGGACTGTTGGGGTAATCGAAATTGCTGAACTGCCGGGTTTGAGGAGAGAAGCGACATATTCCTTTACCCGTGCCCAGCCAAAGATTGCCGGCATCATCTTCTACAACAGAAGTGACGGTATTATCCAGCAATCCATCCTTCTCCGTATAGGTCGAAAATTTTCCCGTCGATACCTCGTAATGGCAAAGGCCGCCGGCCGATGTGCCCATCCAAAGATCGCCTTTCTTATCCCCGACGATGGCGTTGACATAATTCGAGCTGATGCTGCTGCTGTCGCCAAACCGAAACTGATAATGTTCGAACCGGCCCGTCCCGGGATCGAGCCGGTCGGTCGCCACACTGCCATGACCGATCCAGATAAATCCCTGATGGTCCTCCCATATACAATTGGCCTGGTAATCGCTCATGCCTTCCGGCCTGGCGGGATCATGGTCATAATGCCGGATCGTCCCCTTCTTATAATCCAGTGCAGTAACTCCGCTGCTGGCTTCGCCGATCCAGATGATGCCCCCCCGGTCCTGATACAACACATGGTAGATCCGGCCTGCCTCCACAAACTTTCCTTTGGGTCCTATATAATGGATAAACTTACCGGTGGCGGGATCCAGCCGGTCAAGGGTGCCCTCCCAGGAACAAACCCAGATCATCCCTTCATCGTCCTCAAGCACCGCAGAGGTCATATCATTGGCAAGACTGGAAGGATCAGCTGGGTCATGGCGGAAGTGGCGGAACCTGCCGGATGACTTATCAAGCGCGTCAAGCCCCTTCATGGTGGCCACCCACAACGTCCCGTTGCGATCTTCGGTGGCTCCATATACCCAGTCGTTGGCCAGTGAAAACCGGTCATGCACATCATGCTTATATCTTGCAACCGGCATCAGATGCCTGTCCAGCTTATTGATCCCGGTACCGCAGATCCAGACATTGCCAGGCTTATCCACTACAATGCGATAAACCCCGGGCTCATCCAGACTGCTGGCATCGCCATCCACATGTCTGAAATGTTCGAACCGTTGCCGGGCTGAGTCCAGACGGTCTACCCCAAAGACGGTCGCTATCCAGAGATTATGATCGAGGTCCTCCGCCATGTTCCCAAACGAAGGGCAGGAAAAACTATAGGGGTTGCCCGGATCATGCCGGTAATGGATAAACCGGCCTGTTTTTCTGTCCAGCCGGTTTAGCGCGCTGTCGGTGCTGATCCATAAATTTCCCGCATGATCTTCGAGAATGGCAGCCACCTCGGTTCCCGCCAGCGAGCCGCTGTCGGAAGGATCGGAAAAATAATGTTTGAAATGAGCGGTCTGCGGGTCAAATGGCTTACCGGGTGTAAGTACCAGCTGATGCAGCCCGGATTTGTTACCGATCCAGAGTTCATTATGGCTGTCCTGGTAGATACAGTTGACCCGGTCGATGGGCCGCAGATCGCCCGGCCGGGAGTGATAGCCCAGATCATAGTCGAAAGAGGAGAACTGACCGGTTCGCCGGTCAAATCGCCTGAGCTCGCCCGAAAAGGAGCCGATCCAGAACATGCCTTCCTTGTCCTGGTTGATCGACGAAACGGCCCTGAGCACGGTTTCATAACGGTTTGCGGGCTGGGGTGGACGGAAGCTGATAAATTTTTCTCTTTTCCGGTCGAATTTGGTGATGCCGCCTTCGACGGTACCTATCCAGAGCGAACCCTCATCATCTTCGAACAAGGCGAAGATCAGGTCCTGATTGAGCGAGAGGGAGTCGTGGGGGTCGAACTTATACGTTACAAAATTGTAGCCGTCGTAGCGGGACAGACCGTTGCCCGTGGCCGCCCAGAGAAACCCCTCCCTGTCGAAGAGCATCCCCATGACCGTATTGGAAGGAAGACCCTGTTCCATGGTGAGGTGCTCGAAACCGCCAAGCGGTCTTTGGGCATGGCCAGGCCACCAGAACAGAACGGCCAGGGATAATATTATGGCAAAGCGGGTATAGCATGGATTCGCCGGCATGAATACCACTAAATTATCGATTTTGGCGGGGATAAAAGGGGTGGGATTGAGTATTCGGTCGGATTTGAGGAGGATTCGGGGGAGAAACCAGGAGTAGCGGTTCATCAGTTCCCCCTGGATTTCACCCGCCCCCGGCCAATTCCCGGATATCCTTTACCTCCAGCGTCTGAACCGGATAACCGGTCACTACTGCATTGATCATCGCAAGACCTACTTCACGCAGGGTACATACCTGATTGGGAAACAAAGCCTGCAAGACCGGATAGGCGCCTCCAAGTATTCTGTAAAATCGTTTAACATGCTGCTGCCCCACCGTCGGTTTCATAAATCCCGGACGAAAATTGTACTGCTGTCTGAACGGAAAATTTTTAAGCGCGTTTTCGGTTTTGCCTTTTACCCTGGCCCACATCACCTTGCCCCTTCCGGAGCCGTCGGTATGACTTCCGGAGATAAAATTAAATACCATGGAAGGATTCAGCGCAACCAGCACAGCCGCGAAGTTCAGGGTAAGATCATACGTGATATGGCTGTAGGCCTTTTCATTCAGCCCAACAGAGCTGATCCCCGCACAATAAAAACACGCATCATACCCGGTTAACCGGCCCCTGACCGCATCCAGCTTCATAAAATCGGGCACAATACACTCCCTTAGCTTCGGATGATTGAGGTCGGAAGGCCTGCGGTTTACCATGAGCACTTCTGTGATCCGGCGATTGGATAAACATTCCAGCAGGACACCTTCCCCTACAAATCCGCTGGCGCCCGTTATAATTATTTTTAGCTCCATAATTTCAATGGGTGATCTCCCCCGGCAGCCTCCTATGGTCCGCCGTTTTTTTATCCCTTATACCCTTTGTGGCTCACCCCCTTAACGGAGGTCATGACCGTAAAATTTGCCGTTCAAGCTCTGGCTTATAATTCCTGCCGACAGGTATTTCATGGTTGCCAATGATAATCCTGTTCTTTTCGATCCGTTTGATCTTGTCCTTTGCAACGATAAAAGACTTGTGGACCCTGATAAACGCCGTTTCCGGAAAAATATCGTGCATGGACTTTACAGACCCCTTGATGACCACCCTGCCGTTAACCGTGTGGATGATCGCATAATCTTTCAAGCCCTGGATATGGGTTACTTCGGAAAAGAATAATCTGATCTTCTGCAAGCCGCTTTTTACAAAGATGGATTCCCGCGTATCCTTCGTGTTCTCCAGCTCGCTGTTCTCTTTTTGTAACACCAGGAATTCTTTGATCCTTTCCATAGACAAAAGAAACCGGTCAAAGGAAAATGGTTTCAATAAAAAATCAACTACGCCCAGTTCAAACCCTTCAAACGCATAGTCCCGGTAAGCAGTGGTAAAAACGGTAAGCGGCGCATTGGTCAGCGACCGTAAAAAATCGATCCCGCTTAATTCCGGCATTTCAATATCGAGGAACAATACATCGGCTTCTGCCTGCCGGAAAAAAAGCAATGCATCCTTCACATTCGTGTATTGGCGAACCAGTGCGGCATACGGCACCTGCTTTATATAGCCGGCCAGGATATCCTGCGCCAACGGTTCGTCATCTATGATCACACAGTTCAGCATGCAGATGGTAATTTTAAAAGCACGACATATCGGTCGGTCGTCTCATCTATCGTTAACAGGTGCTTACCGGGATATAAAAGGTCCAATCTTTTCTGCAGGTTGGACAACCCGATCCCGCCATTTTTCTTGAATACAGGCAGCGGTGGTTTATTGTTGGCAATCCTGATCTCCGTCCCTTCCTTTACACCGATGTCGATATGAAGGTAAGCATTGTCCAACGCCCTGCTGATGCCATGCTTAAAGGCATTTTCCACCAGGGGCAACAACAGGAAAGGCGGGATCATACACTTCCCGGTGTCGCCTTCGACGTGCAGTTGTATATCGGTTTCGGCGCCCTGTCTTAACTTTTCGAGTTCAAGGAAGTTGGACAGATAAAGGACCTCCTTTTCCAGCGGCACAAAAGCTGCATCGCTTTCATAAAGCATATATTCCATAATAGCCGACAGCTTCAGCACCACATTGGGCGCAAGATCCGATTTCTGCAAGGTCAGCGCATACAAATTATTCAGGGCATTAAATAAAAAGTGAGGATTGACCTGTGAACGCAGATAATTCACTTCGGTCTGTAATTTTTCGATCGTTGTCCGCTGCAATACCTGCTGCTGTTCGTACCAGTCGATGCTCAGCTTAAAAGCAACGCTTAATACCAGATACCAGGAAGTATGCGTTAAATTATACAGGATGGAGTCGGCCACAAAATGATTACGTCCCGGCCCCAGCACATAACCATACAGGTAAATATCATACATGCTCTGGAGGGCCAGGTACCCGATGATGAGCAAGGCAACTCCCAGGAAGTAGCGCCCATATCTCTTTTTCAACAGATAAACGGGCACCAGCCAGTACGTATTGGCACAGGCGATGCCTATCAACAAGGCCATCCTTACGACGGCGCAGACCAAAAAATTGGGCAGGTTGATCTTATAGATCATATAGGACCTGTCGTACAAAAAAACATAGGTCACGATGATCCAGTAAGCCACGTGGATGAAAAAATGTTTTTTATTCCCTGACCCCATTCTGCTAAATAACTACATAAGCGCCGGAAATGCAACTCCTCACGCCCCAGATTCATCTTTCCTCCCGCACCAGTTTCACCCTGTTAAGGGTGTAGCTGAAATCCTGATTCCCAACCCGGAACCCAGGCCCTTCATCGAGGAAAAAAAGGACATTTTCATCTCCCTTTAAAAGGTAGATGGATTTGTCCGGCTGGCCCCAGTTCAGCACATATACCACGGCGGCCGGATCGGCTCTTGTTCCCCTGACGATCTTCCATTTGGCATTCTGGAGTTTGTATCCGAACAGATCGCTCACCAGTATGCAGGTAGCCGGCTTCAGCGTCGCCGCATCCCTGAAAAAAATGATCCTCCATTTCAGGTGGTCGCAACCTGCAGGGAGGCCAGGATCTGGTTGCCGACCGGGCACACCAGAACTTAATGGCCGGCCAGGCACAAAGCAAGGGCTGCGACCTTCAAAGACCGCATCGAGAGCTAAACCCCTGGGCACCTCATCCAGCGCAATGCTTTCCGCGGGCTTCCCACCGGCGGCCGCCCTCCGGTTCGCGGCCGCGGCTTCCCTTTCCCTGGCGCCCTTACCTTCATAATATGGGATCTCAGCCCTCTTATTATCAGCGGCGGCCGTCTGGCCGTTGGCGCCGAAGGTCTGCAGTAAACCAAGGCAGACCGGCAGGATATGAATAATCGCTTTTGTCATAGTATGCTGTTTGTTTTTATCATAATGCGTTGCTTTCCTTCATCATAGTAAGCTGTTTACTTTCATCATCGTATGCTGTTCAAGGTATAGCTCCAGGCGCCAGTCCCGATCATCAGTTGCCCATTACTATCCAGTAAGTGAAGAAGATTTTCGTTCAGGCGGAGAAAGGAGACAGAGGCCTGCGGCTTATCGGGGTCCAGACGATAAACGATAGCGGCTGGATTTGTTGCCCTGCCTTTCAGCGCGATCCATTTCCCTTCCCGGTGAAGATGCATCCCGCCATGGACGAACCCCCTGGTCCCCTGAAGGGGCAACCCATAATCACAGTCCAGGACATAGGTTCCCGATTGCTGTCCCACCCTGCCTCCCGAGTCCTCTCTTCCTCGGCCACCAGTCTCCGAACTTCCCTTTCCTCCTGACTCCTCTCTCCCCCTCTCCCCGTAAATTTCGAGCCTCCATTTCATGAGCTCGCATCCGGCTCCTGCAGGGATACCCGGTAAGGGCCTTGTGCCCGCACTACAGGGCGTGCTGGCCACGAATACCAGCGGCGCTGGCGAACGACCGGCATCGCTTGCCTGGGAACAGGCCTGCATCGTCATGAACAACGAGCCGGATAAACCCATAAAAAATAGTCTTATTCTCCGTTTCATATCTTCAGGTTTTAGATCCCGGAAATCGCCCGACCCGACGGGACCGCATCCGAAGCCGGGCGTAAGCTTCATTACACGAAATAAGAAATTACCAGATGATGCGCAAAATTTTGTAGAGCAACTACGCGGAAAATAGAGCAACGCCGCCCAATGGCATGATTTTTACTCCACAATCCCCGGATAAACCCGTTTATTTGCGCATGAAAATAGCCACCTATAATGTCAACGGCGTCAACGGACGCCTCCCCGTCCTCCTCCGCTGGCTCAAAGAAACAACCCCGGACGTCGTCTGCCTCCAGGAGCTGAAGGCGCCCCAGGAAAAATTTCCGGAGGCGGCAATACAGGATGCAGGCTACCACGCCATCTGGCATGGACAAAAAAGCTGGAATGGCGTCGCCATCCTGTCCCGCAGCGGACAGCCCAAAGAGGTCCGGCGGGTCCTTCCCGGCGATCCCGAGGATAGTCATAGCCGTTACATTGAGGCGATGATCGGTGACGTGCTGGTTGGCTGTCTGTACCTGCCCAATGGCAACCCCGCTCCCGGGCCGAAGTTCGACTATAAGCTGCGCTGGTTCGAGCGGCTGACCCTCCACGCGAAGGAAGTCCTCGCATCGGGCATACCCGCGGTGCTGACCGGAGACTATAATGTAATGCCGACCGAAAAAGATGTGTACAAGCCGGAACGCTGGGTGGAGGATGCCCTCTTCAGACCGGAAACCCGTGCGGCTTTTAAGACGCTCACAGCGCAGGGCTGGACCGACGCAATACGCAAGCTTCATCCCGACGAGACGATCTATACCTTCTGGGATTATTTCCGTAATGCATACGGCCGCAACGCAGGCCTGCGCATCGATCATTTCCTGCTCAGCCCCCAGCTTGCCAGCCGCCTGAAAGCCGCCGGCGTCGACCGCGAAGTCCGCGGATGGGAGAAATCCAGCGACCACGCTCCGGTCTGGATCGAACTGACGGGGACCGGCCGCAACCCCCTCATCTCTCCTCCTTCACATTGAACAAAAACCCGACCCCATAAATATTACAAATGCTGATGAACGCATTGCCCGCCAGATGCTTTCTTAGCCTCGATATAAAAACATCCAGACTTCTTCCCAGGAAATAATCATTCTCCCCCCAGAGGTCCTTCAGGATCTCTTCGCGCTTCAACACCCGGTTGGCATTGGAGAACAGATAGTCCAGCAATTCGGCCTCACGGGGTGTCAGCATCACTTCGGTATGCCTGTCCAGGATGAGCTTCAGCGATTCTTTCTGGAACAGCAGATTGCCGATCTCGACGCCAACTGCGGCCGGAGAAGAGGACGGCGTAGATGAGGGCGCCCGGTCACGCCGGATAATATTCTTTATCCGCAGCACCAGCTCATCGATATCGAACGGTTTGGTGATATAATCGTCCGCGCCGATCTTCAATCCGTTCAGCCGGTCTGCCTTTTCACTTCTCGCCGTAAGAAAAAGAAAAGGAGGGGGATGGCTGTTCCTCGCAATCTTGCTGGCCAGCGTAAAACCATCCATGCCGGGCAGCCCGACATCGATAAGCAAAATATTATACC
Organism: Puia sp.; assembly: GCA_035317125.1. Classification (GTDB taxonomy): domain Bacteria; phylum Bacteroidota; class Bacteroidia; order Chitinophagales; family Chitinophagaceae; genus Puia. The sequence continues at coordinate 14,424 of DATHHO010000211.1, read as the reverse complement.
GGTTTGAATGGTCCGCAAATTTATCAAAGGCATCTCTCCCATTCCGGCACCAGTCCACATCGAAATCCATCACTTCCAGATATTGCTTGACCACATTGCCAAGATCCGCCTCATCTTCGATCAGTAATATCTTTGGCTGCATACCGATGATTTAAAAGGGTGAAATAATGGAAATGGTGCTGCCAAGGCCAGGATTGCTGTCAACCAGTATATCCCAGTTATGGGCATCGATGCTGTTCTTGACATAATATAACCCCAGCCCCAGTCCCTTGGTTTGCTCCGCCGTGCCCGTTGTGTCGCGGTAGAACTTGTCAAATAAGTGCTTCAGCGTGTGCTGGGTCATACCGACCCCATTGTCCTGTATGGTAATAAAGAAGCTGGATTGATCATTATACGTGGAAATGCTGATCTCTTTCACCTGCTTGTTATTGTATTTTATGGCATTGTCCAGAATATTGAGCAACATCGTCGTAAAATGGAACTTGTCCAGCAGCAACCGGTCGCTGCTGGCCTTCTTGTTCAGCCTGATAAGGATATCGGGGTCATTTACATTCAGCTGGTAATCGAACAAGATCTCATCCAGCAGATCATGGAGAGAATATTTTTCCTTATTCAGAACGGTCTTATTGCTCATCACGATATCCAGCACCTGCCCGATCAGCATCTTCAATCGGTTTGACTGACGCTGGATAATATCGGTCAGCGGAGGTATATTATCCCTGACTCCGATGATCCTTTCATTTTGCAGGCTTTTATTGGCCACAATGATCGCCGTCAGCGGAGTATTGAACTCATGCGTGATATTATTGATAAAATCCGATTTCATATTGGACAGCTTCTTTTGCCGGAGCCAGTTCCGGAAGGTCACGAAGAACAAGAGCACGACAATGAGTACGGAGAATAAGGACAATGCAAATGTCAGGCCCATCTGGTTCATGATGGCCTTGCTGCGCGTCGTCGGATCGATATACAGGGAAAATAAGATCTGATAGCTGTGGGTCCTTGGGCTGCTCACGCCGATGGCGCTGACCCGGTTCTGGTCGTTCAGGTTTTTCAGCGTACCGCCGATACGGATACCCTCCTTGGTCCGCAGGGATGGGTCCGTAAAACGATACTGTTCCTCATTATAGATGGGTATATAATTCCCATTCTCCAATAATATGGACAAGGATTTTATAACAAGCGCATATTCCAGCGAATCCCCAATATTCTTATTCTTTTTCACCTGATATAAAAATTTGCCCAGGGCCTCTTTTCGCCGCAGCGCGGAAAAGACACTGTCCGCTACCAGCCGTTTCAAACGATCAAATGCGGGCCGGTTCTCCTTATAGAGCATTTCCAGCCGGGATAAATTCCCATTGACAAAACTGTCGATGATCTTCTGCCCGCCCGGATACACCTTATCGTTGATAATGGACCTCGTATAGGCTTCTTGAAAGGCATGCTTTTCAGCATAGAAATAGCGCTGGTTCTTGAGCTCATACGTATTGTACACCAGATAGAACTGCACGGTGGAAAGTATAGCGAAGGCTATAATGGAAATAATGATATACGTGACGATCGAATGTTTCATGCAGCAGTAGTGGGCAATATTGGGTAATGGTTATCTCTTAGCGTCTCTGACTCCAAGCTACTGAATCGGGCGTTATTTCTGACCAAAAGCAACGGCATTTAATATCTGTTAACAATCTGTTTTGTCTCCATTGACAAGTTTGAAATAGTTGTCTGATTAACTTGGTTCTGGTATCAAGTATTCAATAAACCTCCTCGCTAAAGCTGATTTAGCCAGACCAAAATTACTGTCGTATGGAAAATAAACATAATTTCCCACCAGGGAAAGCTTGTCTGTTTACTTTTTTCCTCCTCACCACACTCCTCTTTTCTCTTATCGCTTTTCCCCAGAACGGCGCCGACAAAACAAGGACCATCACCGGCACGGTCACCAATGCAAAGGACGGCACACCCGTCGAAGGCGCCAGCGTGGAGGCCAAAGGCGTTACCGCCGGTACCCTGACAGGGGCAAATGGCCATTTCAGCATCAGTCTTCCCGCCGCCGCTAAGAACCTCGTCTTTTCCTTTGTCGGCTATGCCAGCCAGGAACTGGCCATCGGTTCCTCCGCAGTCATGCATGTTTCGCTCCAGCCCAGCGACAATTCCATGGACCAGGTCGTGGTGATCGGCTATGGCACCCAGAAAAGAAAAGACGTCACTTCCGCCGTGGCAACCGTAAAGTCGGAGGACTTCAACCAGGGCGGGGCTAGAAATGCGCTCGACCTTATCCAGGGAAAAGTAGCCGGTCTTGCCATAACCCGTACAGGCGGCAGCAATCCCAATTCCGGGGTGGCCGTACAGATAAGGGGGGTCACTTCGCTCGGCGGATTGTCACCCCTTATCGTCATAGATGGTATACCGGGTGGCAACCTCGACCTCCTGCAACAGGATGATATCGAGTCCTTCGATGTGCTGAAAGATGGCTCCGCCGCCGCGATTTATGGCACCCGCGCCAACGGTGGCGTCATCCTCGTCACGACAAAAAAAGGAAAACCAGGCCCTCCAAGATTTGAATACTCCACGTATTTCCGTAAAGAATACATCACCCGCCGCCCTTCCTTTCTGACGGCCTCCCAATACCGCGCCAAAATCGCCTCGGGATTATATCCGGCCTTGACGCATCAGTACGATACGGGCCTGTATAAATACAATACCGACTTTTTCGACTCCCTCGTCAATCACGATAACCTGTCCCAATACCATGACCTGGCCATGTCCGGAGGCAGCGCCAACTCGAGTTACAGGGCCAGTATTTATTATAATGATTTTCAGGGCATTGGCCTTAAGAACTCGCGCCGGCAATACGGCGCCCGGCTGAATGTAAACCAGAAAGGACTGGATGGCCGCCTGACCTCGCAGCTGGATATCGTGACGAATTTCAACAAGGCCAACCTCCTGGGCGGAGGCGGTTGGGAAGATCAGTTGAACCGTATTCCTACCCTGCCCCTCCACAATCCGGATGGCACCTGGTATTTCCAGGCCAATACGACCAACCAGGTGGCCAGGCTCTATCAGCAGTTCAACCCCCGCAACCAGCAGACGACCTCGGCCGATGGGAAGATTGGTCTGGAGATCATCAAAGGTTTGAAAGCGTCCATCTTCGGTTCCGTCACCAGAGACAGCTATATCGATAACTTCTATGCACAGCTGGCTTCCGAACCCTCCGTAGTCAGTTGGAATGGGGGAGGCCAGGCTTCGAAAAGCACGACCCTGAACCTGCAGTATGCGATGGAACCAACGCTGGAATATACCCGGGTGATCGCGAAAGATCATACGGTCACCGCCATAGGCGGCTACAGCTATCAGTACAATGTCCAGGAAAGCTTCTCAGCCACCAACTACGGATTTCCCAACGACGAAGAGGCGGAGAATAACCTGAATGTGGGCACGGGACTCAGTGCCGTACCGCCTCCGGGGATCCCAAGGGCTACGATATCCAGCGCCAAAGCCGACGACAAGAACATCGCCTTCTTCGGACGGATCAACTATACCTATAAGGATAAATACATGGCGCAGGTCATCCTGCGTCATGAAGGATCTTCAAGGTTCGGGGCCAATAATAAATGGGCCAATTTCCCCGCCGCATCCATCGGATGGAATATCGCCCGGGAAAAATTCATGCAACCCGTCCGGTTCATCGATGTCCTGAAGTTCAGAATGGGATATGGGGTGACCGGCAATTCCAATATCGCCAACTATCAGTCCCTGGTCCTGCTGGGCACCGGAGGTTTCTATATCAACCCGGATGGCACATGGAGGCAGACGCTCGGTCCCAGCACCAATCCCAATCCCGATATCAAATGGGAAAGAAAAGGAGAATTTAACATCGGGATCGATTTCAGCGTGCTGAAGAACCGGATCGGCGGCGCTATCGATGTATACAAGCGGCGTACGACAGACCTTCTGTATAACAATTACAACACCCAGCTCCCCGCCTTTATCCAGCCTACGATCACCGAAAATGTCGGCACCATCGATAATGAAGGCATCGAGCTTACCCTGAACGCGACCCCGGTAAAGACCCGGGATTTTACCTGGAGCATGGATGCGACGGCCAGCACGGCAAAGAACAAGATGGTCAATTTTTCCAATCAGACCTTCAAGGCCACTTATCTCGAATTCGGGGCCATCGGCGGTTTTGGCGCCCTCGGCAACGCTATCCGGACCGTTGAAGGCGGCGATCTCGGGAATTTCTTTGGCAAACGCTTTGCCGGCTTCGATCCTACGGGAAAGTGGCTCTTCTATAAGAAAGATGGAAAAACAAAGGTCCCCTTCAGCAGCATCACGCCCGACGACCTTACGGTCATCGGAAATGGCATCCCAAAATATTATCTGTCCTGGACCAACGATTTCTTTTATAAGAACTTCGACCTGCGCATTTTCTTCAGAGGCAGGTTCGGCTACAAAATGCTGAACACGATGGACCTCTCCTATGGCAACCAGATCTACCTGCCCAACAACGTTCTGAACAGCGCCTTTGGCAAAAATGCCCAGCTGCATGACACCTATCAATATTCCGACTACTACCTCGAGCCAGGCGGGTTTATCAAGCTGGATAATCTCACCCTGGGCTACCGGGTCAAGGTCAAGACCACCGCGATCCACAATCTGCGCATATACGCCACCGCTACCAACCTGGCGATCTTCACGAAATACAAAGGGAATGACCCGGACTTCGTGAACGATACCGGTCTGGGTGCGGGAGTAGACAGCCGCGGTCCCTATCCATCTACCCGCCAATTTGCCCTGGGTCTTAATCTCGGATTCTAAAAACAACAACAGATGAAAAAAGTACAAATACTACTCAGATATATCCTGGCCGCCGCCATCCCCCTGCTCGCAATCGATGCCTGCACCAAGCTGGACGAGACGGCCTACAGCCAGTATAAAAGCGATAACTTCTACAAGACAAAGGCAGAGGTCATATCCGCCGTACTGAGGCCTTATACGCATACCAATGCCTGGGTTACTTCTTCCGGTCAGGTGGGATGGTGGCGCGTAAGCGAGCTCGCCGCGGATCAGCTCGCCTGGCCGGTAAAAGGCATCGACGGGCAGGACGGGGGCAACTGGATCCGGCTCCATTATCATACCTGGATCGCCGACGATCCCAGCATCGTCTGGGACCCCTGGAGACTGATGTACACGGGTGTCGGCTATTGCAATGACCCGATAGACAATATCTCCAAACGCGACATCGCCAGCATGGGTATCTCCCAGGATGACAAGACCGGATATGTGGCCGAACTGAAGATCCTGAGAGCTTTTTATTATCTGAAACTAATGGACCTTTATGGTAATATACCGATAGCAACCAAAGTGGGCGACTACACGGACCCGGCGACGCTGAACCTTCCCGCCACCCCCAGGCCCGACGCATTCAAGTTCATCGAAAAAGAAATCACCGATAATATCGCCGGCATACCCGACCTGTCCCCCGCCCTGGTCGGCCGCTTATCCAAGGCCGGCGCCTATGCCATGCTGGCCGAACTTTACCTGAATGCCGAAAAATGGACGGGCACACAAAGATGGGATGATTGCATAGCCGCCTGCGACAAGCTCATCACCGGCCAGGCAGGCTGCCAGACCGGCGGGACAATGGCGCTCGACCCCGATCTTAACCTCACCTTCAGCAACGTGAACGAGACCTCGAAGGAGATCATCTTCTCGATCGCTTATGACAATCAGAAATCCACTTTCCGGAGCAACCTCAACTCCGATTTTTATCATTTTAATCAGCGGTATATTTACGACGGTACCTTTAACGGAAATAACGGGATCGTCCTGGTCCCCGGCGTATTCGCCACCTATAAGAACAATGACCTGCGGAAAACACAATGGCTTCTCTCCGGCCCGCAGTTCTACTTAACGGATTCGACAAAGCCCGTCACCGGCTTCCGCGAATATACAGGTCAGCCCCTCGTGTTTGTCGACAATATCCGCAAGAACAAGCAGAGCAGCACCGTATCCGATATGACCCAGGGAGAAGAGAACAGTGGGATCCGGTTTAATAAATACAAACCTGGCCGCCAGGCTGACGCGCATTATTTCAGCAACGACTGGGCCGTTTACCGCCTCACCTGGATCTATTTCGCCAAGGCCGAAGCCATCATGCGAAAGAATGGTGGATTGGCGACACAGGATGCCGTCGACCTGATCAATACCTGTAAGAAACGCGCCTTCACCACGGCGGACTGGACCACCGAGGCGTACACGACCGCAACCCTGACCATGGATGAGCTCCTCGCCGAAAGAGGCAGAGAATTTATCTTCGAAGGCTTCCGCCGCTCCGACCTCATCCGCTTCGGCAAATTCGCCACCGGCGCCTGGTGGGATCATACGCCAACCAACGATGCCACAAAAGAACTGTTCCCTATTCCCTTACGCCAGATCGCCGTCAACCCAAACCTGAAACAGAACCCCGGCTATTGATGAAAAAACTATCGGCCTATGCACCGGCAGCCTTTGCCCTGATCGCCTTCGGCGCTCTGCCCTTCCTCTCTTCCCATGGGCAGTCCGCACCATCGCAGCCGCATGCACCCGCGCAGGCCTATTCCACCCGGCAGCCGCATCCGGCCCCACAGACTTATGCGAAGCCGGCGCAATCCATTGACCCCGACCCCGTCGAATGGGTCAACCCCCTGATGGGCACCGATTCAAAAGGCAATCTGTCCAATGGCAACACCTATCCTTCCATAGCCCTTCCATGGGGTATGAATTTCTGGACGCCACAGACCGGTAACATGGGCAGCGGCTGGCAATATACCTACAGCGCGGATCAGTCCCCCCGTGAGCCCTTTAAAGGCTATAAAATAAAAGGGTTCAAGCAGACCCACCAGCCATCGCCATGGATGGGAGATTACGGACAATTTTCCATTATGCCCGTTACGCACCACCTGAAATTCACACAGGACGACAGGGCCAGCTGGTTCTCCCACAAGACCGAGACGGTCAAACCCTATTATTACAGCGTCTATCTGGCCGACGCCGATGTCACCGCTGAATTGACGCCCACCGAAAGGGCCGCACAGTTCCGTTTTACTTTTCCCCAGTCGGACAGCTCATTTCTGGTGGTGGACGCCTTTGACAAAGGCTCCTGGATAAAAATACTCCCGGGCGAAAAAAAGATCGTCGGTTACAGCACCCGTCACAGCCGGGGCGAGCTGAAGAATTTCAGGAACTATTTCGTCGTCTATACCGACAAGCCATTTTCCCTTTCATACACCTGGCATGACAGTACGCTGGTAAAGGACTCGCTGGAGACAGAAGCCGGACACGCAGGGGCGATTATCGGCTTCCGCACGACAAAGGGAGAAAAAGTGGGGCTGAGGGTCGCCTCTTCCTTTATCAGCCTCGCTCAGGCGGAATTAAATCTCCGCCGGGAACTGGCCGGTGACGATTTTGACGCCACGGAAAAAAAAGCAAGAGCAATCTGGAATAAAACCTTGAGTCACATATCCATCCAGGGTGGCAGCACCGATCAGATCAGGACCTTCTATTCCTGTCTTTACCGGATGCTGTTCTTCCCCAACAAGCTATATGAACCGGATGCCAATGGCAAGCCGGTTCATTATAGTCCCTACAACGGAGAAGTACTCCCGGGATATATGTTCGGAGGCACCGGCTTCTGGGACACGTTCCGCGCACTCTACCCTTTTCTGAACCTCGTGTATCCATCCATCAATAAAGAGATGCAGGAAGGGCTGATCAACGATTACAAAGAAGGCGGCTGGCTGCCGGAATGGTCGAGCCCAGGCTATGCAAATATCATGATCGGCAACAATTCGGCTTCCATAGTTGCAGAGGCATACCTGAAAGGGCTTCGCGGATATGATATCGATACCCTGTACAAAGCGCTTGTCCACGGGGCAAATAATGCAGGCCCCATGCAGGCCCTCGGTCGCGCGGGGGTAAGTTATTATAACGAGCTGGGCTATGTGCCTTACGATGTAAGGATCAGCGAAAATGCAGCCCGGACCCTCGAATATGCCTACGATGATTTCACGATCTACCGGCTGGCCAAAGCGCTGAATCGCCCGCAGCAGGAGATCGATCTTTACGCCAGACGTTCTCAGAATTATCGCAACCTGTTCGACCCGGAGACCAGGCTGATGCGGGGCAAGAACAAGGATGGCTCTTTTATGAAGCCCTTCAACCCGTTCAAGTGGGGAGATGCATTTACGGAAGGCAACAGTTGGCATTACTCCTGGAGTGTATTTCACGATATAGCGGGACTACAACGGCTGATGGGGGGAAAAGATATGTTTGTAAAGATGCTGGATTCGGTTTTTACGATGCCCCCCGTCTTTGACGAAAGTTATTATCATGGGATGATTCACGAGATCCGTGAAATGCAGATTGCCGGTATGGGACAATATGCGCATGGCAACCAGCCTATCCAGCACATGATCTATTTATACAATTATGCCGGTCAGCCCTGGAAGACGCAGTATTGGGCAAGGGAGACGATGGACCGGCTGTACAAGGCAACTCCCGATGGATACTGTGGTGATGAGGACAATGGACAGACCTCGGCCTGGTACGTCTTCTCCGCAATGGGCTTTTATCCCGTCTGCCCCGTCATGCCCCAATATGTCCTCGGAGCGCCGCTCTTCAAGAAAATGACCATAACGCTGGACAACGGCAAAAAGCTGATCATAAACGCCCCCGCCAACAGTGACCAGAATCGGTACGTGGGAAGCCTGCAATTCAATGGCAAACCCTGGAATAAGAATTTTCTCGACCATTTCGATCTTCAGAAGGGAGGCGTCCTCGATTTTACCATGAGCGCGGTGCCCAACAAGAACAGGGGAACAAAAGAAGAGGATTTCCCCTACTCTTTTTCCGGCGACAGCTCGGCAAGAGCGAGCCTGGCGAGGGCAAGTGCGGCAATGGCGACGGCAGCCCCGAACAGCTCAGCCCGGGCTAGCCGCTCCGGCGGCGACAGCTGGAACAACATCTCCACCACAGGGTTTTTTGCAAAGGACTCGGTTACCCGGGATGGATATACCCTGATCTTTATAAATAAGGATTCTTTGTTCGACAAAAAGACAGGAGAAAGAATGACCGGGGCATTCTTCACCGTTTATCCGCAGGAGGCCAGACGGTTCAATCCAGAGGCCCTCGCCAGAGTGACCTTTATCATTGACCCCGATTATAATGGCGTTGCAGCTACAGGCCGGGGCATATCCCGTTATAATCCAAAATGGCTGCACGACCATCCCGAAGATATTGATGTCGTCACCCATGAAGTGATGCATATCGTGCAGGCCTATAACCACGGTGGTGGGCCCGGCTGGCTGACGGAAGGCATCGCCGATTATGTCCGGTATACCTACGGGGTCAACAATTTCAACGGGAAATGGACATTGCCTGAATATAAAGAGGGTCAGAGCTATACCAACAGCTATCGCATCACGGCAAGGTTTCTGATCTGGCTCGAAAAGAATGTGCGCAAGGCCCTTGTGGATGAGCTGGATGCCGCCATGCGTTCACACACCTACACCCCCGACCTCTGGCAACAATTGACCGGCAAGACCCTGGACGAGCTCTGGGCAGACTATGCAAAGAACCCCAGTCTTGAATTGTCGTATAAATAAGGCGGCGCCCGGTATTGCGCTTCCACCTCAACCCCGCTCTTCCTCATCCGGGTCACAGGCATCTCATCCGGGTTAATGCCGCCTCATCCGGTCCACCGCCAGTCTCCCCCCTCAGCCGGTTCGCCTCCCTCATCCGGCCAAAAAAATAGCCGCGGCCATCTGGCCACGACTATCGGTTCAACATTCACTATTGCTTGATTTGAGAACCCAAATTTAATGACGCATCATTGCGTCGGCCATCGACCACCGGCCATCGCATCACTGTGCCGGCGCCACACCGGCCATCCCCGTCGGCACCACCTTCTGGATCGTTCCATCCGGATTAAAATATAATTTATCGGCGCAGACCGATCTCAGCCAGTCCTGATGAGAGATCGCGCTGGTATGATAAAAAGCATACCATTGCCCTTTGTATTCCACGATGGACCCATGGTTCGTATAGCTGTCCGTCGGGTCCATATAGATCCCCTTATAGGTCCACGGGCCAAGCGGACTATTGCTCACGGCATAACGCATCTGGTTGTGCTTGCCGGCGGAATCATGGTTGTCGGAATAAGACAGATAATAGATCCCCTTGCGCTTATGCACCCAGGTCGCCTCATGAAAATCCACCAGGCCTTCCATATTCTTCATCTCTCCATCGATCTCCGTCATATTTGCTTTGAGCTTACCGCCTTTGCAGATCCGTCCTCCCCCATAATAGAAATAGGCCTGCCCATCGTCGTCGACAAATACACAGGGATCGATCATGGATTCGAGCCCTTCAATATACCCCTGCACCTTGAAATCGCTCGCCGGATTTTTACTGGTGGCCACACCGATCTTCCAGGTGCTGTTCCACTTGGTCCCGCTGGGATGTGGGAAATAAAAATAATAGACCCCATTTTTGTACGCACAGTCAGGCGCCCACATAAAGCCGCCTTCGGGCCTGCCCCACGGCACCTGGCTCGCGCGCAGGATCTCGCCATGATCCTTCCAGTGTACCATGTCGTCGGTTGAATAGACATGGTACTGGTCCATCAGATCGCATCCGCGGGGAGGGGCAACGTCATGTGAAGGATAAACATATAGCCGGCCGTCGGCCCATACATGCGCCGAGGGATCAGCCGTGTACATATCGGTAACAAAGGGGTTGGGGCCCAGCTTTGTCCCCGGTCCCGGGTTCCCCTGCGCCATACCCGGCAGCGATAGCAGCAGCACACCCGCAAAACACGCCGCTCTTTCAAACCATTTTATAGTCATAAAAAACAATTGTTGACAAATCAGATCTCATCCATGCTGTAGTCCTGATCAATAATACAACAGCCCCGCTACTTGCTGGGAATCGCCACCTGGACCATATCGGACAGATCATACTTCTTATAGCTGTCGTTCAGCCGGACGCCTATCCTTGCGTAATAAGTCCAGCCGGACTGCAGGTTATGAACGACGGTCCGGTAGGTCGTCGCCCCGATAGCAGGGCTCCAGTTGCTGTTGATAGACACATTGGCCGAAGACTCGTTATAGAAAGACTGGATAAAAGCGCCGCTCCCTACGAAGGGAGTATTGTTCACGAATTCGGTTGCGTCGATGATTTGCGGCAACCCGTTTGTCCTCGGCGCCTGCAACTGGAAGGTCATCACCAGGGAGTCCGCATTCAGCGTATGCGTAACGTTGGTGATCTCCAGATAAGGCACTACCGTGAAACTCTTGGTTATGCTCCCCTTGATATTCACGACCGCGCTGTCCACTGGCCAGAACGCGCCCTGGGTAGGGATCACGCTGTAATTCCCGCTGAAGATCCTCGTATCCTCGAAAGAACCATCTGGCTTGGAAGGAATGTAATAAGGAGTCGGGTTGTTACTCCAGCTCAGCTGCTTCAGTTCGATCTGAACGCCCCCTGTTTCCGTAATCAGGTTTTTCCCTGTGACGCTGTCGATGATGTTTCCCTGGAATCCCGAGTCCGGCCCGGCAATGTTGTCTGTCTTGGTACAGGAAAATCCCAGCAACAGGAACCCGGCGCCGATGATTCCGTTTATCAATAATTTTTTCATATTAATTTCTTTTTTTCATAATTAATCAGCATAACAAACTCAAGCATGACCAACTCAATACCCCGGGTTATTCGGAAACAGGTTGGGGTTTTTCCCAAGCTCTCCACCGGGCAGGGGCTCATAATACCAGAGTTTCTGGAAATTATACGTCCGCTTGAAAGGCTCCAGTTGCTTTAAGAATATGTATTTGTTCTCCGAAGTGATAAAATACGGCAGCAGCGCATACATATTCCTGTTATTCAGCACCTGGTCGGCCGTCCTCCATCTGCGGATATCCCACCAGTACTGGTGCTCGAAAGCCAGTTCCTTGCAGCGTTCGTTCCGGATCGTATCGATGGTCATGCTGGCCGTAGCGGGTACAGCCCCAGCACGGTCCCTGACCTGGTTGATATCGCTGAGCGCGTCGGCCTGCAAAGCGCCGCCCAATTCCATAGCAGCCTCTGCACGGTTCAACAGCACTTCCGCATACCGCATGTCGATATAGCTCTGTGTGCTCTGGTAAAGGCCGCAGGCGGACGCCGGCTTGTTATAATCAATGTATTTCCGTACATAAAAGCCCGTGCGGGTGAGATCGTCGCCGTTGGTGCTGACGCCTGCCCGTCCGACGACATTCTGACCGTTAACCACGGCATTGATATCGCCCAACCAGAGATTGACATTCGATCCGGTCTGGACATCATCGGGTGAGGTCAGGGTATTGGACAGCTCCTGTGCGGCGCTGCCGGAAAAAGTCTTATAGAGCCCTCTCTGCACGTCGAAGGTTATCCCCCTCAGGGTAGCCCCGGGAAAATAAACGGTTGCCAGCAGACGGGGCTCCAGACCATTCATCAGGTCCGCGCGGTTGGAGAACCGTGTAGGCGTACCGTCCGTGTTGACAACAGGCAGGGCGCCGAAACGTTCGACAAAATCCAGGCTCGGATAAGCCCTGGAAAGACCGTCCGCCGTCATGATGCGACAGGTCATGGTGGCGTCCCAACTGTGCGGACCGGCATTGTCGGCATTGGAATTGGGGTCGGACTGGGTATATTGCCGGAGGAAGATATCCTCTTTGTTGGCCTTCAGGAACACGTCCACATAGTTCTGTTGTTTGTCGGGATATCCTCCGGTATACAGGCTGAAATGTCCCTCCACCAGCTTGGCCGCATCATAGGCCGCCTGGAAGAACTTGCCGGCGTCAGCGGCAGGGATCCCTGCAAAACCTTTTGCTCTTGCATCCCCATCTACATAATTGATGGCTCCGTATTTGGCGATCGTCCCCGCATATAACATGGCCCGCGATTTATAGGCCGGGGCCGCATATTTGCTGGCGGCTCCCTGCGGGATGCTGCTACCGGGGTCCTTCATCAGGGCGTATGCGCTGTCAAAGTCCGAAGCGATGAAATTATATACGTCCTCTTCCTTGTCACGGGGTACCTGGAGGGATGTAACGCTCGCATTGGCGTCGATGACGGTCCGGACGATCGGAACGCCTCCATACCGTTTTACCAGAGCAAAATAATTGTACGCCCGGCAGAAATAAGCCTGGCCCAGCCATTCGTTCACCTGGTCCTGCGTGAAATTGCTGGCATATTTTGGCAGCGTGCTGATCAGGACATTGATGACGCGGATCTTGTCATAAGGCCAGAAACCAAATCCCTGCGCCGCATCGCCGGTGCCGCCAAAAGGGCCCACCATTTCTCCGTCGATGGCGTCGGTGTGATAAAAATTCTGCCAGCGTCCTCCATTGCCCGTCAGAAAGCCGCTGTTCGGTTCATATACGAAGTCCTCCATGGGCAGATTGGTATAAATATTGGCCATATAGGACTGTACGGCGTTGGCATTGGTAAACACTTGCTCCTCCGCAATAACGCCCAGGGGTGGCGTGTCCAGCTTATGGCAGGAACCCAGGATGCATGCGGCCAGTATAACAGATATATAGGTGATTAATTTTTTCATGATTACATTTTTTAGAAAGAAACAGATGCGCCTGCGCTGAATGTCCTGTTCAGCGGATAGAAGTAACCGCCCTGAGAAATATTCCAGTCCTGGTTAGCACTCACCTGACCCGGGTGCTCCGGATCGCTGTACTTCAGCCCCGTCAGTGTGGCGAGGTTATAGCTGTTGACAAACACACGGATATTCTGGATGCCGATGCTGCTCAGCAGCTTTTTCGGTAATGAATATCCGATCTCCAGGCTTTTTATCCGCATATAGGTAGCGTTCTGCACGGCCTTCGAGCCATCCGCGGCAGGTGATCCGGTAGTGGGATAATTACCCGGGGCCCAGACCGTGTTGGGATCGAACATATTGGCCGTCGGGTCGACGGTATGCCACCTGTTCATAAACTCGATCAGCGCGCTCCGCTGGTATTGCAGCGGCGCCGCCAGTTGCTCGGCAAACTGCACATGGTAATCCGTAGCGCCCTGTAACAGCACGGAGATATCGAAATTATTCCAGCTGGCGCCCAGGGTCACGCCGAAGTTGACGATGGGCAGGTCCCTCGTGGCAATGGGCACCTGGTCCTTGGCATCGATGACGCCGTCATGGTTGATGTCCTGGTAGTAATAGTCGCCGGGTACGACAGACTGGTTGCCGCCGCCCGTGTTCACGCCGTGGCTGTAGATCTGACTGTAGTTTGTATACTGTCCACCATACAGATAACCCCACCAGATATTGGTATAACGGCCTGTGAGGGAATTCTTATATTGATCGTACGCACTGTTGGCACGGGTTTCTTCCTTAAAGTCCTGTTTGATCCTGCTGAT
>DATHHO010000210.1:0-6410 GCA_035317125.1 Puia sp. | reverse complement strand
CTTTCCCAGATAGTCGAACATGTGGATCGTCCCGGTATACGTTTCCAGATCGCCGGGCTCCGCCTTTGATTTTCTGATCGTCACTTGTGTCGGCACCGCCATATCCGCAGTGATCTCGTAGCCCCTTCGGCCAGCCCCTCCGGTGGTCAGCTCATTATAATAGATCGTCAGGTTGTTTTGCAGCACCGCAGCATCGATGGGTTGCCCTGCATCCAGCCAGAGCAGGTAAGCTACGGACCAGTATTCCTCGCTGGTTGCATCGCCCCAGCCCGGAGGGAACCGGATATCTTCCATGCCTTTCAACTTTACGCCGGGTGCAAAGGGTGGGGGGAACCAGGCGTGCTCGACCGTCCAGCCGGCAGGAGCGATCAACTTGTAAGGCGGCATCCATGATAACGGATTATTGGGATCGAAGATATGCAGCGTTCTCTTTATCCACTGGATACAGTCCGTCTCGTCCACGATGGAAAGTGAACTGGCATTCCTGTTGCCATTGCTCCTCATGCCCGGCTGTTTCGCGGATATGAATTCGGCTTTTTTATCTCCCGCCAGCATCAGCCGGTTGATCAGCTCGCTGCCGTCAGGGATATTGGTATCGTACAGGCTGTTTCCCCGGGCGTTGAGCTGCCAGTTGATATCGGCGTCATAATATAGTCGCAGTGGGACGGAAAAAAGCCAGCGTTCATTTCCCAGTTTGCCACCACCTGCAGCCCCAGCAGCCACTGCGTCTTGTTCCCTTGCGAAGGGGGACAGCCTCCTGTAGTTCTCGGGATGATCGGCAGGCGTACCCAACTCCTTGTTCATCAAATCGAGGAAGGCATGGGCATCGCCCACCGCAGGGGGAAAATAATTCTTTTTGATCTGCCGCTCGCTCAGGCGATAAAGCCCGGAAAGATCCACATCGCTGGCGACCCCGAATACGGCCTTTGGACGAAGGGTGAAAGACGATGGATGTTCATACGTCATCTCCGTATACCGCAACGCGATCGTCCCAGCTATATCGTAACCACCCAGCACGAAGAAGGAAGTATCCACCTTATATTTTTCGGCCACATGTTTCAGGATGGCATCTATCCGGCTGGCAGTGGCGGTGTCTGCAAAGATCTTATTCCCCAGCGAGGCATAAATGGTCAGCAGGTCATTGTTGGCGGCTACATTGTGCAGCCTGGTTTCCGGCAGCAGGTTCTCCGGTGTTCTGAAACTGCCTAAGAAGACCAGCGCTCCGCTGATGTGTTGGGAAGCGGGAGGGATCGCCAGATAATAACCGTTCGTATTGTCGCCGGCATCGAAAGTTACTTTCTCGACATACTGCGCTTTGGCTGCCGAAAAAAGAAGGACGAGGAGGGTAGTGGCGAACAGGGTTTGTCTTTGCTGGTGTTTTCCCTTGAATACAGGATTGTGCATGAGAATGACTGTTGGTTTTATCAATAGGAGCGAAGAGGATGCCATTTTCGCAATAGATTAATAATCAAAATAATAGGATTTTATTCAGGGTAGAGCTGTTCGTTTCCGGTACATGGATCGTCCGGTACTGTCCGGTGGTCGTCAATCGGTGAAGAGCCTGCGAACGGAATAATTATTTTGAACGATCCTGTATCGTCGTTGGTCGATTATCGGGCGACGACAGCCCGTCCGATGTTATATTCATGGCTAAAATATATACCATGAAAAAGATCTCTTTTTTTGTACTGGTCTGCCTCGCGCTGGCCATTTTTGCCTTTGATCATCCCAAAAACAGTCTGGTCGGTCGCTGGACCATCAATTATCGGGGCGACCATGCGCAAGCTGAATTCAAGGCCGACGGCAGCTTCACGGCCATCGACGACCATGGCGGTTTTGATCTCGGGGGGAAATATAAGATCAAAGATGGAGTGCTTTATATTGTAGACTCCACCTGTGGGGACAAATACTGGGGTAAATACAAACAGACCTTTGTCACGGAAGATTCGATCTTTTCTGTGGCCATAGCGGATTCCTGTTTTGCACGGAAGATCGTGCTGGATGGGGCTACGATGAACAGGAAGAAAATGTAGGCTCTATTTAATGATATTCATCTTTGGTGACCAATTTCCCCGAATAAAGATATAGCCTTGCCGGCAGAGCCGGCGGTATTCGAGGTATCCGCGCCTGTGCCGCCAGGTGTTGGCCCGGTACATCCGGCACAACATATGAGAACAGCCAAAATGGAAAAGGAGCTAAATCCTGGGCAAGCGAATTTCATGAGCAATACTATCTCCTAAAAGTATGGCTTTTTTTAAAGTCCTTCATTGGGAATTTAACCTGATCATGCATCGCACGTCCTTGTCGCTTATATACCATTCTACGCAATAGCCTTGCGGGTCCAGCCCAGGGGTCTGGAGAAGTTCCTGAAAGGTCTTGCCGATCTCCGGGATATTTTTCATGTAATCATGGATCGTCCGGTCGATGTAATTCCCTTCTTTCAGGACCAGTGTTTCGCAGTTTAATTTTTCTCCTTCACCCGGCTGGAGTTCTTGCGCGGCGGCTTTGTAAACGATAATGCCGTTTTCGGGACGGGAGAGACCGAAATACTTTCTTTCCAGCGAGAACGGCACTAAGGAATGCAGCTTCTGATGGGCTTCCAGAATGCCATCCGGAAAGGAACTGGCGGTTACACAAAAAACGTTGATGTCTTTTTCCAGGGTCATTGTTTGCATGATCAGGTTGATTTGATTAATAAATGGTATGTGCAATTTAGGCTTTGTAGGGAGTGGGTCCGGGGGCCTGAAGCGACATTTTTGGGGGTAATTGCGACATGGAACGGGCTTTAGCTATGGTATGGGTTTTGCAGCATGCAACCTAAAATATACTATGCCCAATTGGTTAAGAGCGCTTATTGCGGGTTATGGAGCTAAGAAGCTCGGAGGCGGATGCTTCAGCACCATCCTCATATTCGTGGTCATTTATTATGCATTGGGTCAGTGCAATCATCCGGTTGTGCGGCATGGCAGTATCAGGCCTGTACAACAAAAGGTACAAACAGCCAGTGTGGTGGATGCGGCGCATTTGCGGTAAACCAATGGCAGGGCGATCTGCAGCGGGCAGGTAGCAGTTTTATAACAATTTCATAATCGATATTTCTTGGGGGTGGGACTTTCTTCGCGTTTATTTACGGGAATGAAGATCTGGGAATTTATTAAGGAACATTATATCCTCATCGCCAAAACCTATGGGGTAGACCCGGCTGTCTTTATCGGCATTCATATCGTGGTAACCCCGATATTTATCCTGTCGGTATCCTGGCTGGTCAGGAATTACCGGCAGAAGAAGAACACCGTTCTCCCCGCCTTGGTCACCATTGCACTATACAATATTGCAAACGTTTATGTGATCGTTTACGGTAAAAGCATTCCCTGGTATATCTATGCGATCATCGCGGCAAGCACCCTGCTCACCGGCTATTTTTCCATCGTCAGCATCCGGAACAAGATGCAGAGTGAATAAACATCCGGCGCCGCCGCCTCCGGCCCACCGCCTCCGTCAGGACTGAAGATAATCCCTGATAAATTCGCCCCCGATTTCTTACATTTATAGAAATATCACCTAACGATGGCTTTTAAAGGCTCCCCTTTTGTCTTATCCGCGCTGTTCCTTGTATTCAGCGTGTATACCAGCGCTCAGACCAGCACCGAAGTTCTCCTTGGCAGCAGCGCTTCGTTTCCCCGGAAAGTTGTCCCTCTTCCCCGCAGCACGCCAGAAAGAGAAGGTGTTTCCTCAAATGGGATCGCCGGCTTTCTGGATGCCATAGCTGCCAGTCCAAAAGACGAATTCCACAGTTTTATGTTCCTCCGTCATGGTAAGGTCATTGCGGAGGGCTGGTGGGACCCCTACCGGCCGGACCTCAAACATACCCTGTACTCCGTCAGCAAAAGCTTTACGTCTTCGGCCATCGGCTTTGCCGTCAGCGAAGGCCTGATGAAGGTGAGCGATAAGGTCGTTTCTTTTTTTCCGGGTGATCTGCCGGACAGCATCAGCTCCAATCTTGCGGCGCTTACGGTAAAGGACCTGCTCGATATGTCGGAAGGCCAGGAGCCGGAGCCTACAGGCCCGGTCATCAGCGCGGACAGCAACTGGGTACGCTCTTTTCTGGCTATTCCTATCGTACACAAGCCTGGCACACAATTTCTTTATAATTCGCTGGGTGTTTATGTCCTTTCTGCTATCGTACAGAAAGTCACCGGGCAGAAAACGGTCGACTACCTTACTCCGAGGCTTTTTCAGCCATTGGGTATCGATGGAGCGGACTGGGAGATAAGCCCGCAGCACATTAATGTGGGAGGGTGGGGGCTGCGCCTGAAAACGGAGGACCTCGCCAGGGTCGGGCAACTGTACCTGAAGAAAGGCAACTGGAATGGCAAGCAGGTGCTCCCGGCGGAATGGGTCGAAGAAGCCACCTCGGTCAGCATCATACAGACGCCCGATCCTAAATCGCATACCCCGAAAGATTCCAGCGACTGGCTGCAGGGTTATGGCTATCTGTTCTGGCGCTGCCGGCAAAAGAATATCTACCGGGCGGACGGCGCCTTTGGTCAGTATATCATCGTCATGCCCGATCAGGATGCCGTTCTGGCGATCACCTCCGAGACACCGGACATGCAGGATGAGCTGAACCTGGTCTGGAAATATATATTGCCTTCCATACAAAAAGACCCGTTACCCGCGGATCAGAAGGCTGAATCCGAGTTGCGAAAAAAATCATCCAGTCTTGCGCTTAAGTTGCCCCCGGCGACAGCCGATGCCGCCATTGCGACCACTATCTCGGGCAAGACCTTTGACATGGAGCCCAGCACTGCCCCGATAAAAGGGATTTCTTTTTTATTCCATGGCAAGGGCTGTACGGTAACGATGACCACCGATGCGGCAACCCACAGAATGGCTTTTGGATCGGGCAAATGGGAAGAAGGGCTTACTACTTTGCCCGGGCCTCATCTGACCTCACGCGCCAGAGCAAGCATGACCGGCTTACCGCCATTCGAAGTTGCCGGAAGCTACCGCTGGATAGATGAAAGCACGGTGGAACTGGTGCTGCGCTATATAGAAAGCCCGCATACCGAAACGATCACCTGCCATTTCGACCAGAACAAATTATCGGCTTCCGTACAGAACAGCTTTGATTTTGGTAAAAAGACAACCGTCCTGAATGGCGTGATTCACTGATTATTTTTTTACCGGCACTTCGAGCGTAAGGGTTATCGTTTCTCCGACCGATCCGCCGGGTTTGCCTATAGTATAATCCTGGCGGTTGATGGTGAACTGGCCTTTAAACATCCCCTCATTCCCCGTTCCGCTGAATGTAAAGGATATGTCTATGGGCTTTGTGATCCCTTTCAGCGTCAGATCGCCGGTGGCCGAGAAACCGGTGCTGGTCCTCTGAATTTTTTTGGACCTGAAGCTGACCAGCGGAAATTTATCCGTGTTCAGCCATTCTTCTTTTTTACGGAGGTCTCTGTTGCGCAGTCCTATTCCGGTGCTCACCGTTGCGGCTCCGATACTCGCCACAACCGAACTGCCTGCGAGATCCTTTTCATTAAACTGTATGGTTGCCTTCAGATCGGTGAAATTTCCGTGCACCGTTCCGAACGGGCCTTTTACCGTAAAGGCAACTTTGGCATTCGGCGCATCCGCATGCCAGTTGCCTTCCAGAACGATCCCGGCGATGAGGACAGACAGCAGGCCGATCAGTTTCATTTTCATAAGAGGTACAAACGCTTGTGGCGCGGCAAAGGTTGCCGCCGCGGCGCGGAAGAAGCCTCCCAGATATGGTAATGGCAAGAAGGTTAGCGATGGGGTATTGCGGGACAAACAGTAGCGTTATACCCGCCATTTATCGCGCGCCTCGATATCCATTTTGCGATATAGAGGTTGAACTTTTTCCAACACATTCATTTACAATCACTTCAAAAAAGTTCAACCTCTATCAACAAAAACGCATATAAAAATCACCCAAAAAACCTTTGCCAACTTGCGGATCACATCCTGCCCGCTGCCTCAAAATCCCAGGTCCAAAGCCGAAGCGCCCTTCATCCGCATCCACCCTGCGCAAAAATTTTACGACCCCAGCAGTTTGTACAGCATCGCCATATACTGGTCCGTGGTCTGGGCGCCGCCTGATCCGAGGGCATCGTATTTGGCAAACGCTTTTTCCTGCTGTAGCTGCTGTAAGGTTTTGCCCGACCGGAGCGCCGCGCTTACAATGGATGTTGTCTCTTTGAGCATGACCACATAATTCAGCAGGTCGGCTTTTGTGCCGAGGTCGCCATGACCGGGAATGACCCTTGTGCCGTCCGGCAGGTCGCTAAGCACTTTTTCCAGATTGATGATAAGCTGTAAAATATCACCGCCGCCCTCCTTGTACACGGCAGGGAACATACCATTAAAGTAGGTGTCGCCCA
>DATHHO010000209.1:0-8380 GCA_035317125.1 Puia sp. | reverse complement strand
ATAGTTGGAGCTCCAGGGCGCGCGGAGCTCTTTGTTCCAGATCCCCTGCAGGTTGGCGGCCTGGCCGCCGGGGCGGGAACTGGAGATCAGCAGGTAACGGCCGAACTGAAAGTACAAGGTTTCGAGCCCTGGGTCGGCAACGCCTTTGGAATAAGCCAGGAGCCGTTCGTCGGCCGGGAGAGAAACGGCGCTCGCGCCTGTATCTTTCAGTACAAAGGAAACACGATCGAAATAACCGTGATAGTCTGTCCGGTGGGCATCCAGCAGTTGTTGCCAGGTTTTTGCGGCGGCCTTATCCAGCCAGTCCCGGGCCAGCGCGTCTTCATCCTTTCCATCTTTGTCTGGACATTTTTCGAACCCATTAAAGCTCGTCGCCGCCGACAGCAGCAGGACCGCTTCGGTGGCTCCGCCGATATGCAGGCCGGTGCTATCTGAAAAGGTCTTTCCATCTTTGGTCAGCGCCTTAATTCTCAGCTGCCAGCGCATGCCGCCACAGGAATGGTCGTCTTCATAAACGACCGGGGAGCGTCCGGTATTATAATAACTGGGATCCACATGCGCCGGGGCCTTTCCCTTCATCAACCATTCGTCGGGCCCTGTCTGCTGGTTTGTAAAATGCAGGAGGCTTTTGGTCGAAACCGAAAAATTAAGCGCGCCCGCCTTTGTGGACAGCAGGCGGATCACGATGACCTGGTCCGGCGCAGAAGCCAGGACCTGCCGGGTATAGTCAACGCCGTCCACCGTGAATTTGGTCGTGCTGATCGCATCATGGATATCCAGGTCGCGGTAATAGGCGGATGGTGATGATCCCGGAAGCTCCTGCCGGATCACCAGATCGCCCAGTGGGAGATAAGATTCGGAATAGAGTCCCTGCATTTTTTCGTCCAGCTTTCTTGCCTTATCGTAGTCGCCTTCTTTTAACAAGGCTTCCCGGATCTGTGGCAGGAAAGTCGGCGCTTCAGGATTCACATGGGTCCTGACCGGACCGCCCGACCACAGCGAGCTTTCGTTCAGCTGGATGAGTTCCTCACCTACCCTTCCAAACACCATGGCGCCAAGCCGGCCGTTACCGACCGGCAGGGCCTCTGTCCACACGGCAGCGGGCTGACGGTACCAGAGCTTCAGATTCTGCGCAGCCAGATGGTTATCTGGTCCAGTGGCGGCGAAGAATAAAAAGAGTAAATATTTTTTCATAACCTGACATTTATGGCGCCTTACATCTCCACCATCGCCTTGATCACCCCTGCTGCCGGATCCAGCCAGCCCGCGAATTCATTTTTGACCTGCCCGAAAGCGACCCGGTGTGTAATATAGGCGGTGGGATCGATCAGCCCCTTTTTTATCGAATCCATTACCCGGTCGAAGTCTTCACGGGTGGCATTGCGGCTGCTCATCAGCGTTCCTTCCCGCTTATGAAATTCGGGATGGCTGAAGCAGACCTCGCCTTTCTGCAATCCTACCAGCACATAACGGCCCCCGTGCGCCATATAATAAAAAGCATTGTTGATCGCAGACCGGCTGCCCGTTGCATCGAAGACCACCGTGGGCATATCTCCCCGGGTGATCTCAGCAAGCTGTCCCGCAATATCCGACACAGCCGTTCCGGCGGCATCGATCGTATGCAGCACCTGTAGGGCCTTGCGGCAGAAGTTCAGCCGGTCTGTATTAACATCCATCGCGATCACCTGTGCGCCGGCGATACGCGCGGATTCCAGCACACCCAGCCCGATAGGTCCCATTCCCACCACCAGCACAAATTCTTCTTTTTCCACTGCCGCCCTTCTTACGGCATGTGCTCCGATAGCCAGCGGCTCCACCAGCGCAAGCTCATCATAATTCAGTCCGTTGCCATGCACCAGGGAGGAAGAAGGCACGGACAGATAATCCACCATTCCACCATCCGAATGCACACCACATACATTCATCGTCGTACAGCAATTCGGTTTGCCCGTTCTGCAGGCGATACAATGCCCGCAGTTGAAATATGGGATGATCGTCACCGCCTCTCCGGGTATGAAACCGTGCGGCCGTTCCGGCTGAAGGCCCGCATCCATGCTCCCGGCCCTGTACCGCCCTTTCTCGGACGCTGCGGATTCCAGGTCGAGGTCGATCAGATCGCCTGCCAGTTCATGACCAGGGACACGGGGATAATCGAAAAAAGGCTGTGTCCCTTCAAAGGCATGCAGGTCCGTCCCGCAGATGCCGACACGCCGGATCTTTAGAATGGCCTGACCCGGCCTGGCCAGCGGTGCATCCTTCTCCTGGTATTCCAGTTCACCAGGTCGTATACAAACAAGTGCTCTCATGGCAATTTTTTTCCATCACTGCCCCTCTACGCCCCTGCCAGCGCCCTGTCCAGGTGTACATAGCCACCATCTACATGGATCAATTGTCCGGTAGTATGGCTGGATTTCGCCGACAGCAGAAAGACGGCCATGTCCGCAATCTCTTCCGCCGTGGTCATCCTGTTCCCGAGGGGGATCTTTGCGATGATCGATTTGAGCTTCTCCTGTGCATCGGGCAGGGAGCTGATCCATTTCTCATAGAGGGGCGTCCAGCATTCCGCAACGATAATGGCGTTGACGCGGATGCCGTATTTCAGCAGCTCCACAGCCCATTCCCGGGTGAGCGCGTTACGGCCACCATTGGCAGCCGCGTAGGCCGAAGTGCCGCCTTGTCCGGTCTCGGCAGTCTTCGAGCTGATATTGACGATGGCGCCCCTGGATTTTTTCAGGGCAGGCAGACAATGATGCGCCAGCAGATAATAATGCACCACGTTCTTGTGCAGCGAGGCCATGAACGCCTCATAGTTGCCGGATTCCAGTCCCACCCCGTCATTGACGCCTGCATTGTTCACCAATCCATCGATCCGGCCCATCTGCTTCAGCACCGTGTTCACGGCCTTTTCACACTCCGCGGGCTCAGAGAGCTCTGCCACGGTCTGAAATGCCCTGCCGCCTGCTACGGCCACTTCCGCGACCGCTTCCTGATTATCCTTTTCATTTCTGCCGAGGATAAAAGGGATAGCCCCTTCGCGGGCCAGCGAGCCGACGATCCCGCGGCCGATGCCCTTGGCGCCACCCGATACGATGATCACTTTGTCTTTTAGTTGTAAGTCCATAATTTTTGGGTACCCGCCAATCCCCGCTCCGATCGCCGGTCTGGCTGAGGCATTATTTAAAGTTTATAAAATCGGATTGCGTTCCCACCGAAAAATGCATCCCGCTCATCCCCCGAAAAAGAAGAGAAATAATTGCTGGTGATCTCTAGCATGCTTTCATAGGAAGCAGCTACCAGACAAACCGGCCAGTCCGATCCATACATGATCCTTTTCGTGCCGAACGCCTCTACCACCGTATCGAGGTATGGCGAAAAATCTTCGGGCTTCCAGTTCTTCCAGTCCGCCTCCGTCACCATGCCCGAAATCTTGCAGGACACATTCTCATGGGCGGCAACGGCCCTGATGGCAGCCTTCCATTCACCGGTTAATTTCTTTTCCCTGATATAAGGTTTGGCGATGTGGTCGATCACAAAATGCTGGTCGGGAAAGGCAGCTACGAAATCACGGGTATAGCCCAGCTGGTCCGGGTAGATAAGGATGTCATAGCTGAACCCGTATTTCTTCAGCAGCGCGATGCCTCTTTTAAAAGCCGGCTTCAGCATCAGGGCCCTGTCCTTTTCACCCTGAAGGACATGCCGGAAGCCCTTCATCTTTGGAAAGCGGCTCCACCAGGCCAGCCGCTCATCCACCCCGGGAGATTGAAGATCCACCCATCCCACCACACCCTTTATAAAATCATGTTTATCCGCATTGGCCAGCTGAAATTCATTTTCGTCCTCCGACTGATCGGATTGCACGATCACACAGCCATCCAGCCCCGATCCGCGGAGCACGGGTTCGAGATCTTGTGGAAGGAAATCCCGCTGGATCACGCGCATGTCATCGGTTATCCAACTGTCGCGGACAGGATCGAACTTCCAGAAATGCTGATGTGCGTCAATGCTCTGCATGGTTTATCCTTTATAAGCTACAACATTCTGTCTGGCCTTGCCCAGACCATCGATACCCAGTTCCACCAGGTCGCCCGCCTGTAAATATACCGGTGGTTTCATCCCCAGGCCGACTCCGGCCGGTGTGCCGGTAGAGATGATATCTCCCGGCAAAAGGGTCATGAAGCGGCTTGTGTACGAGATCAGGAATGGGATACGGAAGATAAAATTGCTCGTATTTCCGTCCTGCATGGTCTTGCCGTTAACGGTAAGCCATAACCGTAGTTTATCGATATCTCCCATCTCATCCGGGGTAGCCATCCAGGGCCCGATCGGGGCAAAGCTATCACAGCCCTTGCCCTTATCCCAGGTGCCGCCGCGCTCGATCTGGAATTCTCTTTCCGACACATCGTTGTGCAGGCAATATCCCGCCACATAGCCGGGGGCATCCTGTTCGCTGACATAGCTTGCTTTCTTTTTTATCACCACGGCCAGTTCTACTTCCCAGTCGGTCTTGACGGAGTCTTTGGGAATGATGATGTCATCTCCCGGTCCGCCGAGCGCCGTCGTCGACTTGAGGAATATGACCGGCTCCGAGGGAGGCGTGGCCCCCGTTTCCCTCGCATGGTCCGCATAGTTAAGTCCGATGCAAACGATCTTGGAAGGGCGTGCTACCGGGGAGCCCAGCCTGACGCCATCGGGGAGTCGCCTGAGCTGAATGCCTGCGCCACTGCCTGTCCCGCCGCCGGACTTCGCCCCATTTCCGGATCCTACCCCATTCTTCTCCACAAATTCACGCAGTCTTTCCAGACCACCGCTGGCAAAAAAATCTTCGTTGTAGTCTTGTCCGAAGGCGGAGGTATCGTAATATCCGCCGTCCAGCGCAATGCCTGTCTTTTCTTTACCGGGTTCGCCATGCCTTATCAGTTTCATCGTTTATTTTTTATTCCGTCGCCGCCAGCAAGGCAGCGGGTGCCGGGGTTAATTATTCAGTTTTATAAAGCCGCCATCGATAGGATAATCGCTGCCCGTCACAAAGGACGCCTCATCGCTGCACAGATAAAGGACGAGGGCCGCGATCTCATCGGTAGTGCCCATGCGCCCGATGGGTTGTGATCTGGATAATTTATCAAACATCTCCTGTTCCTTACCGGGATAGTTCTTTTTGATGAATCCGTCCACAAAGGGAGTATGCACCCTGCCTGGGGAAATACAATTACACCGGATATTCGAAGCGATATAATCCTTGGCGACGGACCGCGTCATGGAGGTCACAGCCCCCTTGGTCATCGAATAGGCAAAACGGTCGGCAAGCCCCACGGAGGCCGCGACCGACGCCATATTCAGGATCACGCCACCGCCGTTCTTCTTCATGACGGGGATAGCGGCATGCAGGAAATTATAGACCCCTTTTACGTTAACGTTATACAAGCGGTCGAAATCCTGCTCACCGGTATTCTCCGCCGTGCCGATATGCGATATGCCGGCGCTGTTCACGAGAATGTCCACGCGCTGCAATCCGGCGAATAAGGCCAGCACCTGCTGCTGATTGGCCACGTCCACAATATGTGCCGATGCTTCGCCGCCTTTGTCCTGTATTTCTTTTGCCACTTCGTTCGCCTGCGCTCCGTTGATATCCACCACGCGAAGGCTGGCGCCCTGTGCCGCGAGCAGCAAGGCTACCGCTCTGCCGATCCCGCTGCCTGCGCCGGTAACCATTGCCTCTTTTTTTTGTAAGCTGAACATGATCGCACTGATTTTTTATTGATAAAATGGCCAGGCTCCCACCGACCGTCTCTCATCCGTTCAACGAAAATATCTTGTCCATCAATCTCCATTTCTCGCCCGGCTTGCCCCCGGGAATCGCCGATTGATATTTCCACATCAGCTCTTCCCAACGCTGTACGGCCGGATTGGCGGCATCCATGGCCCCCTTTTTTTCAAAGCTGAAGCGCTCGTCCGTTTCCATGATCATGAACAAGCGGTCGTTCAGCCG
Source organism: Puia sp. (assembly GCA_035317125.1). GTDB lineage: Bacteria > Bacteroidota > Bacteroidia > Chitinophagales > Chitinophagaceae > Puia. The sequence continues at coordinate 2,394 of DATHHO010000209.1, read as the reverse complement.
GTAGATCTCCATAGCCGTTATCCCTGCATCTTTTATGCTCGCCATGATCTCGGGCCAGACCGCCTGATGATGGGCCTCGTAGGCCGCGATCAGCTCAGGCTCGTTGACCAGATCCAGCGCAAGACAGTATCTCATAGTTCGACCATTTATTCGTTATCCAATCATGGCGGCTGGTCCTTTCATCGCAGCCGTCAATCCCCATTCCCCGCAAAATCGGTCCTTACGATCTTATATCCTTTCATCCCAAAGATCAGCACCACCACAAAACATAACAGCGGGATAATATAGGCGGTCTGCATGCTGCCCGTCTTGTCCGAGATCAGTCCCATGAGCAAAGGTGCGAAAGCTCCGCCGATAATCGACATTACGAGGAAAGAAGAGGCCAGTTTGGTTTCCTCCCCCAGGTCTTTTATTCCCAGCGCAAAGATCGTGGGGAACATGATCGACATGAAAAAAGGCACGGCCATCACAGCATAAACGGCAATATCGCCCTTCGCCAGCAGCGCCACCACCAGTAACAGGATATTGATCAGGGCATACAGGCTCAACAATTTTGCAGGCCTTATATAACGCATCAGGAAAGTTCCGATAAACCGTCCCGCCATAAACCCGCCCATCGCAATATAGGCCCATCGTTCGCCGGCCTGTTTTTCAGGCATGCCTACCACAAATTTTGCGTACCGGATAAAGAAGCTGCCGACCCCCACCTGGGCGCCCACATAAAAAAATTGCGCCAGTACGGCCCATTTTACATGGCTGTACCGGAAGATCCTGAAGGAAAATTTTGTAGCATGCGTTCCGGCATCCGGCTCTTTTACCTCCGGCAATTTCGTCAGCAGGAAGAGAATGCCCACCAGGATCACGATGGAAGCAAAGATGAGAAAAGGAAGTTTTACCGTATTGGCCTCAGACTGGAGATAAGCATTCAGTTGGCCGGGGTTCATAGCTGCCAGCTCCTGTTTGGAATGTTCGATGCCCGATAAAATAACCTTGGTGCCGATCAGCGGGGCGAAGACGGCGCCCAGGCCATTAAAGGACTGGGCAAAATTCAGTCGTTTCTCGGAGGATTCTTTATCTCCAAGGATGGCGATATAGGGATTGGCTACGGTCTCCAGAAAGGTCGCGCCGCTGGCCGTGACAAACAAGGCTGTGAGGAACAGCAGGTAGTTGCGGTCCGAGGCTGCGGGAAGGAACAAAAGGTCACCGACCGCGTACAGGCAGAGACCCAGCAGGATGCCTTTCTTGTAGCCGAACCGGTGCATGAACAGACCAGCAGGGATGGCGATCACGAAATAGCCGATATAGACGGAGAAGTCGATCAGCGAGGATTGAAAATCACTAAGCTGGCAGGCTTTTTTTAAATGGGGGATCAGGATCGGGTTCAGGTTGTGCAGGAAAGCCCAGAGAAAGAATAAGGAGGTGACCAGGATAAAAGGGATAAAGAACTTGTTCTTTGACATGGTTCGTATGGTTAAAGGCGATCGTTGACAAAAGCCGGAAATTATCCCGGACCCACGTCAAAGAAAGAGCATTCACCTTAAAGATACGCCCAGGAAGTTATCCGATCATTAAGTTATTTTAACATGGGAATGGGGCCGAGGGGAGAGTATGAGGAATATGCGCTTGAATTTGTAATTGCGTAGCAATATGTTGGGGAATGCATAAATAGGTAGAGCCGTAAGGATTAGAACGCCGCAAATTCTACAGCATCCCCAGCTCCAGTTTCGCCTCTTCGCTCATCATTTCTTTGTTCCAGGGCGGATCGAAGGTAAGCTCAACATGACAGTCTTTTACCTCGTCGATGGCCTCCACTTTCTGCTGGACGTCGAAGACGATCTCCCCCGCCGCAGGACAGGCGGGCGCCGTGAGGGTCATCCTGATCTTGATATGGCCGCCGTCGCCGACCTGGATCTCATACACAAGCCCCAGTTCGTATATATTCACCGGAATTTCGGGATCGAATACGGTCCTGAGCGCCTCTTCGATCTTGTCCCTTAGCGTTATGGTCGCTGTTTCATTCATGGCTGAAGCGATTTTGCCTGGAAGGCCAGGGCATATAGTTTTATCTGTTTGAGCATCGATAACAATCCATTGGATCGGGTGGGTGAGAGATGGTCGCGTAATCCGATGGCATCGATAAAGTAGATCTCCGCCTCCGCGATCTCTTTTGGCGTATGGTCCGACAAGACCCGTATGACCATACTGACCAACCCCTTTGTGATCACGGCATCGCTGTCCGCGGTGAAGACCAGCTTCCCATCCTTCGGATCGGCGTGCAGCCAGACCCTGGACTGACAACCCCGGATGAGGTTTTCTTCTATCTTGTATTTTTCATCCAGTGGAGGCAATTCTTTCCCCATCTGGATGATATATTCATATTTATCCTCCCAGCCT
>DATHHO010000208.1:0-8221 GCA_035317125.1 Puia sp. | reverse complement strand
GCAGGAGTTTAATAATCCAAGGGCCAGGATGGCGAAGACGTACAGGTGTTTTTTCATAAACCAGACTTTGGGAGTTTGAAGTTTGTCAGTTGGATAGCATTATTGGTGCAAAGTATTAATATATAACAAGTATTAACATTTGATTATCGTTTAATGTTATGTGTATAACGAATTTATTGCCTGAATATTTGCCTTCTCCGGACGTTGCGGACCGCCGGCAGGTGTCCCTCATCGTGCCGGAATGCCAGGGCAGGTTTCCGGAAAGGCAGGATGCCCGTAAAAAACTATCTTTGCCCTTCATTAAAAATGGGAATTGGCGTCATGACAATTAGTTATAACTGGATTGGTGAATATCTGCCGGTAAAGCCCGAACCGGACCGGCTGTCAAAGATCCTCACGTCCATCGGGCTCGAAGTGGAAAGTCTGGAAAAATATGAAGCGGTGAAAGGCGGATTGCAGGGACTGGTCATCGGTGAAGTGCTTGAATGCTCCCCCCACCCCAATGCGGATAAGCTTACGCTTACAAAAGTAAATATCGGATCAAAAGAGCCGCTGTCCATCGTTTGCGGAGCGCCGAATGTCGCACAGGGGCAAAAAGTTGTTGTTGCACCCGTCGGCGCCACAATCCACCCGGTGAAAGGGGATCCGGTGACCATGAAAGTCGCAAAGATCAGAGGCATTGAAAGCGAGGGCATGATCTGCGCCGAGGACGAAATTGGCCTTGGCGAAAGCCATGCAGGCATCCTGGTATTACCCGCCGAAGCAAAGCCGGGCATGAGCGCGGCGGCCTGGTTCCACCCTTATACCGATCATATTTTTGAGATCGGGCTCACCCCCAATCATATGGATGCGATGAGCCACGAAGGTGTGGCGAGGGATGTATGCGCCTGGCTGTCCCACCACGAGAACAAGGACTATCGTCCCCGGCTTCCCTCCCTGAATAATTTCAGGACCGACAACAATAGCCTGCCCATCACCGTGAGCATCGAAAACCCCCGCGCCTGCGAACGCTATTCCGGCCTTACGATAAAAGGGATCACCATCCGGGAGTCTCCCCGGTGGATGCAGGATAAGCTCAAGGCCATCGGTATCCGGCCCATCAACAATATCGTCGACATCACCAATTTCGTTTTGCATGAAATGGGGCAACCCCTCCATGCGTACGATGCCGACGCGATCAAAGGCGGAAAAGTGATCGTCAATAATCTGCCGGAAGGCACTCCTTTTATCACCCTCGACGGGACTACCAGAAAATTATCGTCCGAAGACCTCATGATCAGCAATGCGGAAGAAGGAATGTGCATAGCAGGTGTTTTCGGGGGACTGAGCAGCGGGGTGAAGGAAGGCACAAAGAATATTTTCCTCGAGAGCGCGTGGTTCAATCCCATCAGCATCCGCAAGACTTCCGTCCGCCATGGCCTGCGTACCGACGCCGCAGCCCATTTCGAAAAAGGAATGGACATCTCCGGCACCGTGAATGCGTTGAAGCGGGCTGCCCTTCTGATAAAGGAGCTGGCGGGTGGAGAGATCGCCTCAGAGCTGATCGACGTATACCCCGATCCGAAGAACAAGACCCAGGTCGTCCTGAAACATCATTATCTGAAAAAGCTCAGCGGCAAGAACTATCATCCCGATACGGTAAAGAATATCTTGCTCAGCCTGGGGTTCGGGATCATAAAGGAAGGGATCGACGCCATTCATGTGGCCGCGCCTTTTCATAAGCCGGATATCAGCCTGCCTGCCGATATCGTGGAGGAGATCATGCGTATCGACGGGCTTGACAATATCCCCATCCCCACCACCATCACCATCTCCCCGTCCGTGGAGACCCATAAATCGGCGGCGGCCCTGAAGGAAAAGATCGCCGGCTGGCTGGTGGGACAGGGATTCTATGAGATCCTTACGAATTCCATTACCAACAGCGCATATTTCACGGAGGCCGAACTGGAGACTTCCGTAAAGATGATCAATAATCTGAGCGCCGAGCTGAACATCCTGCGCCCTTCCCTGCTGGAGACGGGGCTGGAGTCCATTGCCTGGAACCAGAACCGGAAAAACAGCAGCCTCAGTTTCTTTGAATTCGGCAAATCCTATCGCACGACCGGAGTGGGCGAATACGAAGAGATCAACCATCTCTGCCTCTATGTCACCGGTCAATTGCATCCGGATTCCTGGAAGGGAAAGGGGAAGGAGGTGGATTTTTATTACCTGAAAGGGCTTTGCGAAAGGGTGCTGAGCATGCTGGGAACGGGCTCACCGGTGTGGGACGAAGGTTCACATTCCAAGCTATCCCCGGGGGTGAACGCGCGGCTGAAAAAGGATACCGTTCTGCATGCCGGGCTGGTGGATACGGCAACGGCCAGGCGCTTCGATATCAGACAGCCCGTATACTATGCCGATTTTAACTGGGACGCCCTGCTGGTTGCGGCGGAGGAGGTCAGCATCGGATTCAGGGAATTGCCCAGACAGCTACCCGTTATGCGCGACCTGGCCCTGATCGTGGACAGGGGCCTCCCTTTTGAAAAGGTCGAAAAGGCCATCCACGGGCTCCGGCTGGAAAAGTTACAGGAATTAAGTCTCTTCGATATCTTTGAAAGTGAAAAACTGGGGGCGGGGAAAAAATCCCTTGCCGTAAGCTTTACTTTCCTGGACGAAGAAAAAACGTTGACGGATAAAGAGATCGACGGGATGGTGGGCAGGATCATGGGCGTATTGGAAAAGGACCTCGGCGCCGAGATCAGGAAATAGCAGGCCCGAAGCCCGGGCATGAGACAAAAAGTTGTTAGTATGAACGAACTGGAGCTACAAATCAGACGGATCCAAGAGAAGCTGCAGCAATTGCTGAGGCAGCGGGATACCCTGCTGAAAGAAAACGGGAAATTAAGGACGGAGGTGAAGCAGTTACGTGCGGATCATGGTGATCATACGGTCATGCTGGAACAACTGCGGCAAAAAGTGGAGATCCTGAAAGTATCGAAAGGGGAGATGAATGAGGCGGAAAAGAAGGTGTTTGAAAAAAGGCTCGGCCAGTACATCCGGGAAATTGACCGGTGTATCGCGTTGTTGGGTGAATGACCGGTCAGACCCTTTTTACGAGGCGCAGTTTCATTTCATCCTTTCCCCGGGAGATCTCGAGGGTATATACTCCATAAGGCAGATCGTTCAGCCCGCTCCAGTTCAGCTCTAGCTGATCTTTTTCCACTTCCGTTTCCATTGCGCTGCAAACGATACCCGTGTCGTCTTTCAACACGGCCCTTAGTAGGCATTTCTGAGGATGGTCAACATGAAAAGTTAACCTGTCGATAAATGTGGGGGATTTCAGTGTTAAGAACATGGCATTTTGTAGTTTTTCAGGGTATTGGTGAGCAAAAGTCTAGTTTTAAGGGTTCTTAGGATCAGCGTGTTAATAAGGTGTGGATAAATTTAAAACAAGTATTTGAACTATGCAAGAGTTAATCCCAATAAATGTGGTAATAGGTGATCGTACTTACCGGATCAAGATAGAAAAGGGGGATGAAGAGGTGGTCAGGAAGGTCCTGAAGACCATGAACGATAAGATAATCGAGTACAAAACGCAGTTTGCCGGTAAGGATATGCAGGATTATATCGCCATGGTCATGCTGTGGTATGCCACCCAGGCAACCCAGCCGGGAGCCTTCGGTGATCAGGGCCAGGGCATGAGTCCCTCCCTGCTGGATTCGCTGACCCGTATGGAGCAGCAGCTGGACAAGGGTCTGCAGGAGATCGCTGGCTGAACGCTGGTCCGGCGAGACCTGACCCGGACCACGGCGGCCAGATGGAAAAGCTGTTCATGGGCTGAGTTCCGGTCCTCTCCGGTCGCCAGCTAAACCGGATTGCAGCATGAAGCTATTTTCCTATCTTCGCCAACTAACGCATTTTCATACAATCAGGTAACTGAATAAGTAATATATGATTGTGAACACTTTAAACTTAATACATAATGGCATTATACTCAATGACTATTCTTTTAATAGTCGGAATTGCTGCTCTGATAGTGGGGCTCATCGCCGGCAAGTTCGTTTTTGCTAAAAACACGCAGAAACAGATCGACGATGCACAGGCCCAGGCCAAAAAGATCCTGGGCGATGCACAGGGGACGGCTGAAAACCTGAAAAAAGAGAAGTTGCTGGAAGCCAAGGAAAGATTCGTACAGCTGAAGGCCGAACACGATAAAGAGGTCCTCGAGAAGAACCGCAGGGCCAATGAAGGCGAGGCCAGGATCAAACAGAAAGAGCAGACGATCAACCAGAAGCTGGAAAGCCTCGACAAACAATCCAAAGAGAATGAGGTCATCAAGGACAACCTCAACCGGCAGATAGAGGTCGTCAACCAGAAGAGGACCGAGCTGGAGAAACATCAGGAAGAACATATCCGCAGGCTGGAAAAGATCGCCGTGCTTACGGCTGAGGAAGCCAAAGCACAGCTGATCGAAAGCCTCCGGCAGGAGGCCCACACGCAGGCCCTGGGCATTCAGCAGGAGATCATCGACGACGCCCGGCAGAAAGCCAATAAAGAAGCCCGCAAGATCATCATACAGAGCATCCAGCGCACTGCTGCCGAGCAGGCCATAGAAAATACCATAACGGTCTTTAACCTGGAGAGCGATGAGATCAAAGGGCAGATCATCGGCCGTGAAGGCCGTAATATCCGCGCCATCGAGGCGGCCACCGGTGTGGATCTGATCGTGGACGATACCCCCGAAGCCATCGTATTGTCATCCTTCGACCCCCTTCGCCGGGAAATAGCCCGTCTTTCCTTACAGAGGCTGGTAGCCGATGGACGTATCCATCCCGCCCGTATCGAAGAGATCGTGGAAAAGACGCGCAAACAGATCGAAGAGCAGGTGATGGAGATCGGTGAGCGTACCGTTATCGAGCTGGGCATCCATGGGCTGCATAAAGAACTGGTCAGGATCGTTGGTAAAATGCGGTTCCGCTCCTCCTACGGACAGAACCTGCTTATGCATAGCCGCGAGGTGGCCAATCTCTGCGGGATCATGGCCGCCGAACTGGGCATGAACTCCAAGCTGGCCAAAAGGGCCGGATTGCTGCACGATATCGGCAAAGTGCCCGACGAAGAGACCGAGCTGAGCCATGCCCTGCTGGGGATGAAGCTGGCCGAAAAATATGGGGAGAACCCCGCCGTCATCAATGCGATCGGCGCCCACCACGATGAGGTGGAAATGCAATATGTCATCGCACCGATCATCCAGGCCTGTGATGCCATCAGCGGCGCAAGGCCGGGAGCCCGCCGGGAGATCATGCAGCAATACCTGCAGCGTATCAAAGACCTGGAAAATCTCGCGCTGGCCTATCCTGGCGTCGAAAAAGCCTATGCCATCCAGGCCGGCCGTGAGCTCAGGGTGATCGTCGAGGCCGATAAGGTCACCGACATGGACAGCGACAAGCTGAGCTTTGAGATAGCCCAGAAGATCCAGACGGAAATGACCTATCCTGGCCAGATCAAAGTGACCGTTATCCGGGAAAAAAGAGCCGTGAACGTAGCGAGATAGGCCAGGCCCCGCATCCGGAAAAATTGTTACCGGCATAATGCCCGGATTCAAAATAAATCCGTAGCTTTGCCATCCTTTAAAAAAATGAAGTTATGGACGCTGCAATAGCATTTGTACATGAACAATTGACAGGGAAGGTCAATTTCCCGAAATTCAAAGCCGGTGATAACATCACTGTCAATTATAAGATCCTGGAAGGTAACAAAGAGCGTATCCAGGGCTTCAAGGGAGATGTGATCAAGCGCCAGGGCACTGGGCATACTGCTACCTTTACCGTCAGAAAGATCTCCGACGGAGTAGGTGTAGAAAGGACTTTCCCTCTCTTCTCGCCCAATATCGAATCGATTGAATTACATAAGGTTGGACGTGTGCGTCGCGCAAAGCTTTATTTCCAGCGTGAAAGGAGCGGCAAGAGCGCCCGTATCAAGGAAAAGAGATTGGCCAATTAGGATTTCACACAACGGAGAGATCCGGGAGTTGTTAAATGTATTTTGGTTATCGGTTTTCTTTTCTACCTTTACGGTTGACATTAAAACGAAGTATATGGGAGATTTATTCAGTGGTCCGCACATCATACTCATCGCATTGGTTGTCCTTCTTTTATTCGGAGGCAAAAAAATTCCTGAACTCATGCGCGGTTTAGGCAAAGGCATCCGTGAGTTTAAAGATGCAAAAGACAACGTAAAAAGAGAAATCGAAGAGCATGTTGATGATACCAAAACGACGGTCAATACTACCGGTACAACGCCGCCAAAACAAGTTTCATCTGGTCCTTCGGTCAACAACTAAAATATTTTACTCTTAACCGGGTAACGAAACCTCGCAATTTTGCGGGGTTTTCTTTTTATTTGCAATATTTTTATACTACTGAATAGTCCTGATTTTCATGAAATTATTTAAGAGAAAAGGCAAGGATGGAGAAAAAGCGGAGATGTCCTTTATCGAACACCTGGATGAGCTAAGGGGACATCTGTTCAAGTCGGCGGTTGCCGTTGCACTGGGGGCTATCTTAATGGCGGTGTACAACAGCTTTATCGTAAAAAAAATATTGATGGGCCCCACCCATGCGGATTTCCCGACCTACGGCTATCTGTGCAGGTTGAGTCAGCGGCTGGGGCTCGGCAAAAAGCTTTGCATGACCCAGATAAATGTAAAGATGCAGAGTACGGCAGTGGCCGGGCAGTTCGACGTATACTTCAATATCATCCTTATCGGCGGCTTTATTCTCGCTTTCCCCTATGTGTTCTGGCAGTTCTGGAAATTTACAAAGCCGGCATTAAAACCCAAAGAATTAAAGAATACAAGGGGCGTGATCTTCTGGGTTTCCCTGCTTTTTTTCACCGGGGTCTTTTTCGGCTATTTCATCATCGCCCCTTACACCATTAACTTCTTCGCGAACTTTTCGATAGACGATAATATTCAGAATATATGGACGATCGCCAGCTATTTTAATACCATCGTGCCACTCATCCTGGGCGCCGGACTCGCCTTCCAGCTTCCTCTCGTCATGTACTTCCTGGCAAAGGTGGGCATCGTCAGCGCAAGCTACCTGCGCCGCGTCCGTAAATACGCCATTCTCGTCATGCTGATCGTCGCAGGTATCATAACCCCGCCGGATATGCTCAGCCAGATCGTTTGTACCCTTCCCCTGATGCTGCTGTACGAGATCAGCATCTTCCTCTGTGTCAAAGTAGAGAAGAGGCAGAAGAAGGATGAGGTCACCAACTGGGAATAAGGAAAAGAAAAATAACTAACTTCTAAAATAATCAGGCTTGTTCTCTTTTAGTTCCATAGAAAATTACCATGCTTTTTTAGCCGTCAATCCTGAAGGGTGCGGCATAGCCGTAAAACATTATTTATCCCGGATCGGCGAGAACAAGCATCTCAATTCCTTTGTGGAGGTCTTTGCGGAAGAAGCGCTGGCAATGGCGGCGACGCTGGATGAAAAAAGGAGATCGGGCCGCCCGCTGGGTAAGCTTCATGGCGTCGTGATCGCCCTGAAAGATATACTTTCCTACAAAGGTCATGGCCTGACGGCGTCCTCCGGCATACTGGCCGGTTTCAGGGCCGTTTATAATGCCACGGTTGTTGAGAAATTATTAGCCGCAGAGGCCATCATCATCGGAAGGAACAACTGCGATGAGTTTGCCATGGGCTCTACCAATGAAAATTCGGTGTATGGGAAGGTGCTGAATGCCCGGGACCTGAGCCGCGTTCCCGGTGGTTCCTCGGGCGGTTCGGCGGTTGCCGTACAGGCAGGTCTCTGCATGGCCAGCCTGGGCAGCGACACCGGAGGATCCGTACGGCAGCCTGCAGATTTCTGCGGCATCGTGGGTCTGAAGCCGACCTATGGCAAGGTATCCCGTTACGGGCTGATCGCCTACGCCTCCTCCTTTGATCAGGTGGGTATATTCGGGCTCACCGTTCCGGATGTTGCAGCCGTCCTGGACGTGATCTCGGGACCGGATGATTTCGACAGCACGTTGTCGCCTGGTCATGACTGGCCGGAAAGCGGAGAAGGCTCTCTCAGCGAATTCAGCGCCGCGACCGGGGTAACCATCGCGACCGCGGGGATCGGCCAGGACCGGCAGGGCAAAGCTCCCGGATACCGCACTCCCCATTCATACCGCATCGCGTATTTTAAAGAAGCCCTTGAACATCCCGGACTGGACCCGGAGATCCGGGATA
>DATHHO010000207.1:0-20861 GCA_035317125.1 Puia sp. | reverse complement strand
GAGCTGCACGGGCCGAAAGCGTTTCATTGAAATAGACCGAATCCGGTCTGTAGGCTTCCAGATAGATCCTTTCTCTGTTGGCCCTCATCATCCCGTTGTACATATTTCCGATCTCCTGGAGATCTCTTTTTTTGGCGGCTTCCTGTTCCTCCGCCGATCTTAGCGGGATGAGCTGTTTCAGATGCTCTCTCACCCTTTCTTTATCCATCAGGATCTCCTTCTTTGCCTCCTCCAGATATTCCCTGCGGGTGATAAACGTATAGGGCAGCTTACCGGCGCGTGTGATCAGCCAGGTCCTGGTAGTCTGTGGCGAAGCAGCGGTGTCTTCCTTTTCGCCCGTGATCTCATTGTATAAGATCCCTTTGTACAACTCCTTCATGGGTCTCAGCAGGGACCAGGAAGTCCTGTAACAAACCAAAGATTGCTCGAGCAGAGAATGATCATTAACCGTTATATTGAAATGACCGCCAGAGAAGCCAGCCCGCAATTCATATTTGAGAACGGGCAGCGCGTTGGCCTTGCTGGAAAAATATGCACCGCTCCAGGCAGGATTGCATTGCTGTGAATCGGGCCAGGCCTCCTGTATCCAGGAGGCGAGCACGGTGATTATCTTCTTCATTTCGCCGTGCCATTTGCCGGAAAGATGGGGCTCCGTATAGTCCTGCTCCGTTGTCCATTGCGGAACGGTGATGGATGTATTTTTTGCATTTTGGGCAATAGTGTTGCCGCAGATCATGGTAAATGAAATAACGGGTACCATGATCCGGAAGAGAATCTTTGTTTTCAGAAAGGGGTTAAGAAAATTCATACTTTGGAATGTTCTTATGGATAACAAATCAAAAGCCAGAGTTTATCTTGTTGATTTTCAAATATTTGTGATGATGGCGTTTACCGCGGGATTCCATCCGGTGGCCGACATTCCCGATCTGGGAATTGGCAGGGATCCGGGTTTGGCGCGATGATATCCATCGATCGCGGGGAACCGGGAGTAAGGATGAAGCGTGGCAGGAATGATTTTGATGTAGATTTATATCCTAAAGCCTGGAAATATGCCTGTACGGACCGACTGGGCAGAGGCCATGAAGCCCCTGCTGAAAAAGTATAAGAAAACGAAGTTCCCGCTGGACTACGAAAATGGCTACCAGCTTCTGGTAATGGTGATCCTTGCTGCACAGAGCACCGACCGGAATATCAATCTGATCGGGCCTGACTTATTTGCGGCCTTTCCGGATATGAAGTCGCTGTCGGCTGCTACTCCGGAGGCTTTGTATCCTTATATCGGCAAGGTCAGGAATTTTGCGAATAAGGCAAATTGGCTGGTGGGCACGGCGAAGCAGATAAAGAAGGACAGCGCCATCCCGCGCACGCTGGATGAGCTTACGGCATATCCCGGCATCGGCAGAAAATCCGCCAATGTTATTTTGCGGGAATCCGGTGCACCTGCGGAAGGAGTGATCGTAGACCTGCATGTAGTGCGGGTGGCCCCCAGACTGGGTATAGCATCGGGAGAGGACCCGAAGAAAATCGAGAAGCAGATCATGGAGGCCCTGCCGCAGCAAGAGTGGGATGCGGGTATGGCCATGTCATTTCTTGGCAGGGAGATCTGCCGGCCGAAGCCGGAGTGCGAGAGGTGCCTCATGAATCCCGTCTGCGCGTATTATCAGAAGAACAAACGGGCTATGAAGGCCACGAAGCCGGAGAAATCGACCCGGGCTGTGAAGGCAGTTAAAGGAACCCAGGCTGTCAAGCCAGCGAAGTCAAAATAAGATCATTCCATACAAGAAGACGCGTGAGGACGCGGCTGATCATAGGAGGGCCGGCAATGTGGGTGGTTCATTCGGATTTTAAGCTGTCCGCCGGGTTGGCCAGCGCCGCCTTTATGGATTGAAAACTGATGGTGAGCAGGGTGATCAGCAGAATAGAGCCTCCTGCGATAAGAAAAGCGCTGGCACCGAGCGGAACGCTGTAGGCGAAGCCGCTGAGCCATTTGCTCATTACCCACCAGGCGACCGGGAATGCCACCACGATGGCAAGAAGCACCAGTTTCAGGAAATCCGCAGACAGGAGCATGATCACATTCCTTACCGAGGCGCCCACCACTTTCCGGATGCCGATCTCTTTTCGTCTTTTCTGTGCTGCGAATGCTGCGAGGCCGAATAAGCCGAGGCAGGATACGATGATCGCCAGCCCGGCGAAATAACGGGACAGCAGGGCAATCCTGTTCTCGGATGCATACAGCGCCCTGTAATCCTCGTCGAGGAATTTATAATCGAAGGGCTGGCCGTTGCTGAACTGGAGGAAGGCCTGCTGAAGTTTTGCGATGGTCTGCTGTTCCGTGCCCGCCTTTATCCTGACGAGAAAATTTGGCATGACCGGATATTCCTGGAAAAAGCATGGCTTTACGGTTTCGTAGAGAGATTCGAAATGAAAATTCTTAGCAACGCCGACGATCATGCGCTGCTGGTCCCAGAATTTTACAGTCTTGCCGATGGGGTCTTTTAGTCCCATGGCGGCTATGGCCGCTTCGTTGAAGACGATCTCTTTACTGGCGTTTGCGTTATTGGAAAAATTACGTCCTTCGATGATCTGGATGCCGGCTGTCTGGAGGAAGCCATAGCCTACTTCGAGGTTAGCGAAGTCGATGTCTTTGTTGGGATCTTTTCCCGGCCACTGGAAACCGCCGATGCCCCCGTGGTCGCCGGTGAGGTTATGGTAATAGCTGGAAGCGCTGACGACGCCTGGGATAGTTCTCACCCTGTCCAGAAAGCTGGCGTCCACGCTAAAATCTTTTTGGTTGCTGCCGAAGGGGATCTCGAAATGGATGGTATTATCCCTGCTGTAGCCGAGGTCCTTGGATTGTATATAATTTATTTGCCGGTAGATGATCAGCACGCCGATGATGAAGATGACGGACAAGGTGAACTGGAAAACGACAAGACCTTTGCGGATCCATAATTCTCCGACCGAACTGCTGAGGTTGCCTTTCAGCACAGCGGCAGGCCTGAAATGCGACAGGTAAAAAGCAGGATAGCTGCCGGCTACGAGGCCGGTGAAGAGTACGATGCCCAGGACGGAACCGATCAGGCGACCATCGATATTCAGGAGCAGCTGTTTACCCGTGATCCCATTGAATACGGGCAGCAGGGCCAGGATGAGGAGGATGGCGAGGGCCAGAGAGAGCAGGGTCATCATCATGGACTCGCCCAGATATTGAAAAATGAGGTCCCTTCGGCTGGCGCCTACTACTTTCTTGATGCCTACTTCTTTTATTCTGCGGGCGGCCTTGGCCGTGGACAGGTTCATGAAGTTGATGCAGGCGATGAGGAGTATGACGATGGCGATGATGGAAAATAATTTTACATAGGTGATCCTGCCGCCGGCCTGCACGCCGTTTTCGTATTTACCATAGAGCCATCTGTCCGAATAGCGGGCCAGGAAGAAACTGCTGCCATCGTCCTTACGCTTAGACCGGATAAAATTGCCGAGCTTGGTATTGACCCGGTCAATGGTCGCTCCTTGCTTTACGACCACGAACGTGTTGGGATCCCCATTACCCCAGTTCAGCAGCTCGGGCCTTCTTTCCAGGACGAGTCCATAGTTCAGCAGGCAATCGAATGGCTGGGTCGCATTGGACGGGACCTTTTTGAACACGCCGGTAATGCGGAAATCACCACCGAAACTATCCATATCCCATTTCAGGGTCTTGCCGATGAGGCCCTGTGTCGTACGGAAGAGTTTCGTGGCAAGCTCATCGGAAATGGCGATCGTATTGTTGTCGGCAAAAAGCTGGTCCTTATCACCCTGGATATACTTACAGGTAAATACGTTGAAATAATCCTTTCCCACATATTGCCCTGCAGCTTTCAGGTGGGTGTCTCCGATGGTCATTACGCCTTTGTGCGGGAACCAGGAAGCGGGAAGGATGGAGACGGAATATTCAATTTCAGGTATTTCTTTGCTCACGGTATTTCCCAGGAGGCCAGAAGTATAGGTGCCGGTTCTGATCCCATTGCTCGTTTTCGCATTGGTCATGACCTGATAAAGCTGGCGGTCCTTCTCATTGTATTTATCCACGGACAGTTCATCGGAGATCCAGAGATAAAGCAAAAGACTGCAGGCGAGGCCGGTGGACAGGCCTACGAGGTTGAGCAGGGTGAACTGGCGGTCTTTTATGAGGTTGCGCCAGGCGATCTTGAAATAGTTCTTTAGCATAATGGTTCCGGCTGGTTTTTACGATGGTGCGCAGGTGACGGAGATGGGTCATCCAGGAAAATGCCAGAACGCTATCTGATTATCAATCAATGGGATCTGGGGAGCGGGGTAGGACATGTTGTTTGAAAACGGGCATTGGCTGTATCATAAACGGACAATTCCGGTGATTTGCGGACTTTCTATTTCCTTGATAAGCAATACAGTAAAGATCTGACCCGCTTTTTGTCGTGGAATTGACCGGCTAAATCTTTTTTTATGTTATCCAGCAATCTCAGAATCATGTTCCGCGGCCTCTGGCGGAAAAGGACGTTCTCCTTTCTCAATATAGCCGGTCTTGCCGTGGGGATCGCCGTGAGCCTGCTGATCTTTCTGGTGATCCATTATGAAACGAGCTATGACGGCTATCAGTCAAAGCTGGACAGGATCTACCGGGTGGTCACCGAGCATTCCAAGCGCAGCAACGGCGAATGGGCCGGCTATGAAGGGAGCGTCCCCTTCCCCCTGACAGATGCCATGCGGCTGGAACATCCCGGGCTGGAGAAACTATCTGCCGTCTGGAATGTAGGCGGGGCGCAGATCCATGTTCCGGGCAAGGAGCTGTCCGATGAGAAAGTATTCAAGGAAGATAATGGGCTGTTCTTCGCGGAGCCCTCTTTCTTCGAGATCTTCGATTACGAGTGGCTGGAAGGGAATGCCAGCGGGCTGACGGAGCCGAATACGGCGGTGCTGAACCAGAGCGTGGCCAGCGCATATTTCGGGGACTGGAGAAAGGCGATCGGTAAGACCATCCAGATGTGGTCCTTCCGTATACCCTTCCGGATCGTCGGAGTCTTCAAAGATCTTCCAGATAATACCGACATGCAAGTGCGGATCGGGGAATCGTATGCGACCTTTAAAAACATAAATCCCCTGCCCTTCATCCATCAGGATGCCTGGGGATCTGCCCCATGGAGCTCGGAAAGCTATGTGCTGGCGGCAAAGGGACAGGACAGGAAGTCCCTGGAGGCCAGGTTACCTGCTTTCGTCGATAAACATTATACGGTGGAGCGGGAACATTCGCTGAACAAGACCACGCTTCATTTTCAGCCACTGAAAGACCTGCATCTGGAAGGGGAGCGATATTCTACTTTCAAGGGAGATGCGCTCACGGTGAAAGAACTCTGGACCCTGGGCCTGATCGGGCTGTTTTTGCTGATCGTGGCCTGCATCAATTTCATCAACCTGGCGACGGCGCAATCCGTGAACCGGGCCAAGGAGATCGGGGTGCGGAAGGTGCTGGGGAGCAACCGCTCCGGGTTGCTGCGGCAATTCCTGAAGGAGACGGCCGTGATCACATTTCTGTCCCTTGTAATGGGCTGCTTCATTGCGGCCCTGGCCCTGCCTGCGCTGAAAGGGCTCATGCATAAGGAACTGGCGCTCGATCTCTGGCATAATTCCTCTATCCTTCTATTCCTCCTGGTCACCGGTGTGATGGTGACGCTCCTGGCCGGATTCTACCCGGGCATGATCCTGTCGGGCTTCAACCCGATAACGGCCATCAAGAGCAAGATCAGCACCAAAACGATCGGGGGAATTTCGCTGCGGAGGGGACTGGTGGTGCTGCAGTTCGTCATTGCGCAGCTCCTGGTGATCGGCACGCTGGTGGTGGTGCGGCAGATGAAGTTCTTCCGCAATCAGCCCATGGGATTCGAGAAAAAGGCCGTCGCCTTGCTGGACCTGCCCAGTGACAGTACGGACAGGCTCCGCTATAATTACCTCAAGACAAGTCTGCTGCAGGTGCCCGGGGTGCAGGCAGCCAGTTTTTGCGGGGATGCTCCGGCCAGTTGGGGAGGAGAGAGCCGTAATTTTTATTTCGGGAACGACCCGGTGATGAAGGATTTCGCCATTACCGTGCAGATGGCCGATTCCGGATACCTGAATACTTTCCGGATCGGGCTGGTGGCAGGACGCCAGCCCTTTGCCAGCGATACCATGCGGGAAGTCCTGCTGAATGAGACGGCGGTGAAGAAACTGGGGTATAAGGATCCGAAAGAAGTGCTGGGGAAGATGTTCTCTTTCGATAAGGACAGGCAAAAGTTTCCGGTAGTGGGCGTCATGCGTGACTTTTCCAGCAAATCGCTGCGGGAGGCCGTTGCCCCGCTGGTGCTGTCTTCGCAGGAAGGCTATTACGGTTCGTTGGCCATGCGATTTGATCCGGAAAAGATGAAGGAAACCATGGAGCAGGTGAGAAAGATCTTTACGGCGACCTATCCTTATTATGTCTACGACCTCGGATTCATCGATGAACGCATCGAACGGTTTTACAACTCGGAGGCCATGACCTCACAGTTGTTCAAGACTTTCGCGTTCCTGGCTATTTTCATCTCCTGCCTGGGCCTTTATGGGTTGGTATCCTTCATGACGGTGCAGAAGACCAAGGAAGTGGGGATCCGCAAGGTGCTGGGGGCTTCGGTAGGCAATATCGTGTACCTGTTCTCGCGTGAGTTCACTATACTATTGGGTATCGCTTTTCTGATCGCGGCGCCGCTGGGATATTATTTCATGCAGGGATGGCTGTCCAGGTTCTATTACCATGTCGCATTGGGCTGGGAAGTGTTTGCGCTGGCCATTGTATTGTCTGTCGTGATCGCCTGGATCACGGTGGGCTATAAGGCCGTGAAGGCGGCGGTGGTGAATCCGGTGAAGAGCCTCAGAAGTGAGTAGGGGGCGGATTATGCGGAGCGGGGCCGGGTCTTGCGAGGGGCATGACCTGCCATATTTTTCCTTGTTTGTACAGATGGTTATTTTTCCCACCTCCCCTGCCGAAGGCGCCGGAGCCCAGTGAGAGGCCGATGCCGACGCCACTGCCGAATGATCCCATGCCTATCCCGCCACCAACCGAAACACCGGGACCTCCGCCACCTTCCTGCATGCCGGGCTGCGGAGGCAATCCTTCAGTCACGAACCCAAGGGCGATGCTTCTGTGCGTAGAAATGCCGGAACTGCTGCGGGGGAATACCGCCCGGAAGGGGATCAAAGCTTCATAAACGAGTTCACCGCTGTGATTATAGCCGATCTGCACTTCAACGCCTTCCGGATTGGATTCACCATAGGGGAAAGTCGATATCGGTTCCTTGCCGAACCCAAAAAGGGAATAATCGGTAAGATCGTCGAGCGTAGTGGGTTGGTCCTTAAAGAGATCGGGACGGGCGGCGGCCATGATGCTTTTATCCCGGCTTTTCCGGATGTCGGCGGGAAAACCGATGCCTGCGGCCCCGTTCTCGGATTTTTCGGCCTGGGGATTGATCCATACGGTTAGCCCGCCATCGATGATCTTCCGTTGTTCCAGCGGATCTTTTACGGACAGCATGATATAGATATTCTCCCGGTCGTTCGAGAGGGTCCAGGCGAGGCGTTCCTTTGGATCGTACCAGGACAAGGGCTTCACCCAGTCACTGTCGGACCCGTCAATGGCGAGAGGGGTCTGCTGCCAGCGGGCCGTCGGCGCGGATCCTGTTTGCTGATCGGATCTCGAAGAACGGCAGCCGACGGCAAGGACCGCTAAGGCGATCAGCGCAAAATGGGAATAAGATCTGTACGCTATCATTAAGGTATGCCGCAAGGGCATATTAAAGTTAAAGGAAGTTTTCTTTGATCACCTGGCAAAAGAAATCGATCATCCCTGGTTCTCCTTCGGGAAGTATATACCAATCGGGATTTTTATCGTCATCGGGGTCACGTCCCACCACATATTTTTGCCCATTTGAAAATTCCAGCAAAAAAGAAGTATAGTCTTTCGTGCTGATCTTGACAGGATCGCCATCCCACATTGTTACAAATTCTTCGGGTTCTTCTAATGATTTAAGCATGCCCTAAAGATACAAAATAGTGTCAGATAGCCTCATTTTTCATAAGGAAATGGACCCTTTTTTGTGGCTTGTTTTCTTATCCGGGACAATGATTGCTGGGTGATCCCGAGGTAGGAGGCCAGGTAGCTCAGCGGGATACGGCCGATGATCTGGGGATGGCTTTTCATAAAATTTTTATACCGGGTGCCCGCGTCCTCTGCCTGTATGGGGCTTACGAGGGTAGCCATGTGGACTGCAGCCATGGCCGTGATCTGGGTGATGATCTTGTTCCATTCGAAGTCAGCCGGGGATGAGCTTTGCGGATTTGGCCTGCTGATAATGACCAGTTCCGTTTTTGGTATGGCCTGAAAATAAAGGGACGATGTGATATGGTAGTTGTAGCTGCTCAGATCTGCGGCAAAATTATTTTCATCAACGAAATAATGGGTGATCTCGGCGCCGGAATTGGTATAATAACATACTCTGAGGATGCCTGAGAGGATAAAAGCTATTTCGGTCGCCGTTTTTCCCGCTTCGGAAAAATAATCTCCTGGCTTAAGCGTTCTGAAGGTGGATCTTGATTCGAGGAGGTCAATCTGTTCTTTTGTAAAATGCCCTGATTGGCGTAGACAGTCACGCAGATTCTGCATCAGCAGGATAGTGCTCATATTTGTGAAATTTTAAAGGTTTGATCGGGGTTAAAAAAGGAAACGGAGTGTGTATCGAAAGTTAATTAATATATTTATTTTATAGGAAACGATGCCTTATTTACCGTTAAAATACGGTAGGCAGTTCGTTAAAGGACTATACCGGCGATTAAGGTCGTCTTTTTTAATACGTATAGCGTTAAAGTCGTCACTCATTTTTTTATTATTAACCTTATCCTGTCATTATGCGAAAGTTGTTTGTGCTGATCTTGCTCCTGTCTTCAACCGTGGCTATCTGTCAGAAAAATTCGCCGGAGGATGTCCATGCGAGGTTGTTGCGGGGAAAGAAGAGATCCCTGATCGCATATGCCGGGAAAGAGCATTCTTTTACCATGGAAGTAGTTGCCCGGTCGGTGAAGCCATCGGACCTGCCGGAATTTATCAATATAGATGGACTGATCGTTCAGTCGACCCTGCTGCCAGTCCCGGAGGGTATCGATCTCCGCCATCTCAATCCATCCAGAGAAAAAGATCTGCTGACCAGGTATATGAAGGACGAACTGGATTATTACAGGAAAAAACTGAGACAGAATTATAATAAGCCGGAATCCGAGCTGCTGACGATGAAGGGGCGTGTATTCCTGTTATGGTATTTCGACATGCCAGCGAACAGCAAGATGGTGAAGCGGCAGGTATATCTGAGCACGTTATTTTATGACCAGGTCGTCGATCTGAATATTCCCATTTTCAATTTAAATGATTTCCCCCGGGCAAAGGCCCAGCTGGTAAAACTGGCGGGTACACTGAAGACATATAATAAGCGCCTGGACCTCGACCTGTTGTCGAAGCAACTGAATAAATGACCTGTTGTCGAAGCAACTGAATAAATAGATGTAAAAGCGGGAGCTGTCAGTTAGCTGTGGACGGCCCAGTAAATTTTTCAACCTTGTTGCCAGCTGGTTTTACCTGTTTCAGATAAGCGAAAATAGCCTTGAGGTCCTGGATATCCATTTTTGCATACATGGTCCAGGGCATTACGGTATTGAAGCCGCCCGGCTGTAAGGCGGGGATCTTAAAGCCGCTGTCGGTGTACATTTTGAACCGCCTGAGAAACTGTTCTTCCGTCCAGTTGCCGATCCCGGAAGCCTTATCGGGTGTGATATTGGCCGACCGGACCACTGCGCCATCCGGGAACTTGAATTCCCTTCCCCCCGAATATGCTTTTTCCAGGATGATCTGCCCTCTTTTTACGGGGGTATGGCATTCGATGCAGGCGCTGGCCGTGATCATATAGGCGCCATAAGCCAGCTGATCGGAGGCAGGCGGAAGCTTTTGCGGTTCGGCCTTATGAGGGATCGTGTTGATGATAAAGTTCATCGGGAAATCCGCATAGGACTCCGGGGTTGTCGTATTGATGGGCGTCAGGGTACGGATATACGCAATGATGCTTTTTATGTCTTCGGGGTCCATCTGACCATAATAATGATAGGGCATGACGGGGAACATGGCCATTCCTTCCTTGTCGACTCCAGTGGTGATCACCCGGAAAAGCTCTCCATCCGTATAGCGGCTGATGCCAAAGGGTGTAATGTTCCTTGCATAGAAATTCCCTGGAAATCCTGATTCCCTGCCAAACTTTTCTCCTCCTTTGCCCCAGGTGCCTTCCATTGGTGGCGCCGAAAATTTCGTTTTGTCATGGGTGGAATGACAGTCCATGCAGAGGTTGACGGCGTTGGCCAGGTATCTGCCTCTTTCGACGCGCTGGGGCGAGTGGTCTATGGTAAGTTCCTGGGCCTTGCCGACATTGGGGAGGGCTGTCTTGACGTAGGTGAGCAATCCCGCTACGAGCAGGAGGATGATCAGCAGCATGTATCCAAGGACCTTGAATGCTTTTCTCATTTTAAATCTGGTTAGGTGTCAGGTGGTTTGTCGTTAAGTGAGGCAAGATACTATTTAAAGGGAAAACGGGAAGGCTGGAACGAGAAAAACCGGGGGTAAAGATATTTTAAAAAAAAGGTGACTACTATTTTGTTCGTACGAAAAGTTTCTTACCTTAGCTTTATGAAGAAAGAAAAGGACAAAAAGGAGGAGCCTGCCGGATCGGCGCTTGTCAGACAAGATCTCAGCAGACCAGAGCCCACCAAATCGGAGCTGGAGATATTACAGGTTTTGTGGAAGTATGGTCCATCCACCGTACGGAAAGTCAACGACACGCTGAACGAGCAGCGGCGGGCCGTGCAGTACACGTCCACGCTGAAACTGATGCAGATCATGGTGGAAAAAAAGATACTGGCCAGGGACGAGAGCAATATGAAGCATGTGTACAGCGCGGCTGTGGAAGAACAGAAATTCAAGGGATTTTTGCTGGACCGGTTTGTCGATTCGCTCTACAACGGCTCCGCGGCCAGCCTGATGGTGCAGCTGCTGGGTAATAAGAAGGCCTCGAAAGAGGAACTGGACCAGATCAGGAAGTTGCTGGATAATATGGAATAGACGGCCAGATGAATGGAGTAGTCTGACCGGGGAATGGGACGATAAATTCATTGTTAAACTTATATTATATGCTGCTGCTGTCAGTACAACAATTTTTCGATGGGCGGATCATCCAGGCCTTGTGCTGGACCCTCCTGCATTCGCTCTGGCAGGGTTTGCTGCTGGCTATCGTGGGTGGGATCGTGATCCTGCTGACGCGTAAATCGGCCCCGGCGATCCGTTATAATCTCTTATCGGCCCTCTTTTTCCTGTTCTTCTTCTCTGCCATGCTGACCTTTGGCCTGCAACTGCATTTCAACGCGGGCCCAGCTGGTGCGGGGATCCTTGTGCTGTCTCCGCAAGATGCACTATCCGGGTTATCTGGGGGATCGGCGGCACAGATGAACATCGTTCCGGGAACGGGCGCCAATTTTATCAATAGCCTCGTCAGTTATTTCGATGCGCATGCCATGCTGGTGGTCATGATCTGGTTTGTCATATTCAGTGCAAGGCTTGTCAGGATACTGGCTCATCTGGGAACGATACAACGTATGCGGCATTACCGGACGCATCAGCCATCGGGACACTGGAGAGATCGTCTGGAGGAGCTGGCGCTTACCCTGCAGGTCAGGATAAGGGTCGCCCTGCTGGAATCGGAGATCGTCCGGGTGCCCATGGTGGTGGGATTTTTCAAGCCGGTGATCCTGATCCCGTTCAGCCTTTTATCGCAGCTGCCTCCGGAGCAGGTGGAAGCTATCCTGCTGCATGAGCTGGCGCATATCCGGCGGAGGGATTATTTTGTCAACCTTATTCAAAGTTTTGCGGAGATCCTGTTCTTCTTCAATCCGGGCGTTTTGTGGATCTCCTCTCTGATCAGGGAGGAAAGAGAGAACTGCTGCGATGATATAGCCCTGGGTCAGGTGAAAAACAAAAAAGAATTCATACATGCCCTGGTCAATTTCCAGGAATATAACAATAATGAGGCCGGCGCCGGTCGGCGGTCAGTCCTTGCCTTTGCCGGTTCCCGTTACCATTTATTACAAAGGGTAAAGCGGATCATCTATCGCGACAACAAGATGCTGGATATCCGGGAGCGGTTTTTCCTGCTGGGCTGTCTGCTGATCACGGGTGCGCTGACGCTTGCTTTTTCGTATTCGCCGCAAAAGGGGAATATGCTGAAGGCAGATACTGGAAAGACCGGGACGGTTGCGGTTGCCCGAGCAAGGCAGGCTACCCGGATCGTTTCACCGGCGGATGGCGTGCAGGGGGACGGTGCGACCGATATGTCGGAGAAATCGGGTATGTCCAGGACGGATGGACTTGCGACGACCGATAAAACTGGCAAGGCGCTTGCTGCGGCCGATGATGATGGTATGCAGGCTGGCAGAGATATGGGTTCTTTTCTTGCCGATACGACGCGGCCGGATACAAAGCAGGATGCTTTGACCATGGACAGTGTTCCTGGCCCATCGCGCAAAGAAAAACTGAGACGCGAAAGGGAAATGCTGGCGGAACAGCGGAGGAAGCTGGAGGACGAGCAACGCAGTCTTTCGGAGCGGCAGCAGAAACTGATGGAGGAAGAGATCAGACTCGGCATGGACGACGGGGACATGGGCATGGAAGACAAGAAGGCGCAACTGGAGATGATGGAACTTAAAGCGAGAATAATGGATGAGAACAGGAGGCTGGGTGATCTGGACCGCGATAAGATGAGCAAGGAAGAAAGGATCATGATGGAGAACAAGATGAGAAAGCTGGGAGCTTGGAATAAAGAAATGGCCGAGAGACATGAGGAAATGACGGCAAAGGAAAAATTGATGATGGAAAATAAGCTGAGAGCCCTTCAGGCGGAAGACCGGAAGGCTATGTCAGGGGATCAGCATGTCCTGTTGCAGGACCAGAATGCAATGCTTCAGGACCAGAAGACTATGGCGGAAGACCTGAACAGGAAGATGAAGGACAGCAAGCGGTTGATGATCGAAAAGAATCGGGATTTACTGGAACAGAGCCATAGGAATATGGATGCCAGCCGCAGGATACTGGAAGAGAACAGGGCGCGGCTGGAAGAGAACAGGGAACGCATGGAGATCGACCGCGAAAAGCGCAGGAAGGATGTCCATGATGAGCTGAACCCCATTATCGGCGCCTTGTCCGATAGAAAACTGATCACGGATAAGAACGACTTCTCTTTTTCTCTGGATCAATATGGGCTGACGGTGAACGGGGTGAAACAGTCCGATGAAGTGTATCAGCAATTCCGTGAAAAATTCCTGAAGGATCCGGAGGACAGGATCATTTATTCCAAAAAGAACGGCTCCGAGTCCGTTACGATACATAAAAAGTAATTATTCCCTTCCTCTTACTATAAATAATTTATTATGATACCGAACAAAATGTGTAGCCTCCTGGGATAAGCGATCTGGTGAAAGAGAAAATAATCGGCGATGAAAAAGATCTGTCCTGGCTGGCGCTGACCGGGGACAAGCTGATCGTCAACGCAAAAAAAGCAATCTAGGAAGATGCATAAAAAATTTATGTGGAAATTCAGGATTACGCCAAGCTACGGTATCTTTTTCGGCGATCCGCCCGGGACGGCAAGGGACTTTTTTTTGACCGGGGCGATCTGAAAAAAACGATTATATAGATTTTTGTGTAAATTGGTTGGCAATAACTATTTACACTGCACCATATGGCCAATCGTCGTTCTTTCCTGCAACAAACCTCGGCCCTTGTAGGCGGAGGTCTTCTTCTTTCAGCATTTGACAGCTCGCCTTTTTCTTCCTTTGCGAGGGGCATTTCCCCTTCGGACCAGATCAATGTCGGCGCGATCGGGGTCAATGGCATGGGCTTTGCCGATGTGCGGGCCGCACTGAATGTACCGGGCGTCAACCTGGTCGCTCTCTGCGATATCGATAAGAATGTCCTCGACAAGCGAATGAAGGACCTGGCGGATATGAAGGTGGATACCAGCCGGATCAAACTATACGCCGATTACCGGAAATTGCTGGAGCAGAAGGATATCGATGTGGTAATCATCGGGACACCGGACCACTGGCATGCGCTGATCATGATCGAAGCGTGCCAGGCGGGAAAAGACGTATATGTCGAGAAGCCGGTGGGTAATTCGATCGTGGAGTGCCGGGCTATGATCGCTGCTCAGCAGAAATACAAACGCGTCGTGCAGGCCGGCCAGTGGCAGCGCAGCCAGCAGCATTTTAAGGATGCGGTCGACTTTGTTCAGTCCGGTCAGCTGGGGAATATCCGTACCGTCAAGGTATGGTGTTACCAAGGCTGGATGAAGCCAGGACCGGTAGTGCCGGACTCCGCACCCCCAGCCGGAGTAGACTATCCCATGTGGCTGGGACCTGCACCGAAAAGGAGTTTCAATTCCAGCCGGTTCCATTTCAATTTCCGGTGGTTCTGGGATTATGCCGGAGGTCTGATGACCGACTGGGGCGTTCACCTGCTGGATTATGGTCTGCTGGGCATGAAGGCGGATGTGCCGAAGTCGATCGTGGCCCTTGGGGGAAATTTTGCCTATCCCGATCTGTATGAAGAAACGCCCGATACCCTGACAACGCTTTATGAATTCGATGGATTCAATCTCGTCTGGGACCATGCTATGGGGATCGATAACGGTTCTTATGGCAGGGACCATGGCATCGCCTATATCGGCAATAATGCAACGCTGGTTCTGAACCGCGGCGGATGGGAAGTACTGGAGGAAAAAAACAGCAAGACAAAGGTCGCCAGGCCTTTTGAAAAGGTTTCCGATAAAGGAGTGGACAAGCACTGGGTCAACTTCATCGATGTGGTCCGTTCGCGCAAGGTGGAAGACCTGCATTGCTCTATCCAGGACGGATCGCACGTAGCGACGGTCGCACAGATGGGGAATATCAGCCTGCGCAGCGGGCAGCGACTGACCTGGAATAAGGCGGCTGCAAAATTCGACGATGAAAAGATCAATGAGGCCTATATGATGAAGCCATACCATAACGGGTATAAGCTGCCCGTGGTGTAGGGCCGAGGCCGGCGTTGAATCGGGGGATGGGGTGCGTGGGTCGGGTCGGAGACAGTTGTGGAGGTTAATGAGAAGGCCGGGTGCCTGGCGATGGCCTGGGTGGGGTTGAACCCCCGATTTCCGAGAAAATTGTTAAAAAAGGCATATTTCGGGCTGAATGCGACATTTAGACTATGCATTAACATATTTATTTTGCATATTTGTCGTTTCCCAAAAGAAAAGTAATTCCCCGCATGATCAAACTGGCAACCGTAATCGTGATGTTCACAGGCATTTCTCTGTCGGCACAATCACAGACTATAATCCCATTGGAGCGGTCCGGTATGGGCGACACGATCCCACCCAGGATCGACTGGCAGCAGACGGCGTCCTATACGCATCCTTTTCCATTAAAGTCAATGATATTACCCGCGGCGCTGATCGCCTACGGGTTTACGGAACTGCACAGCAGCACGCTGCAACATTTCAACCTTAAGGTAAGAGAAGAAATCTGGACGGAGGACCCTCATAAAAAGGTGACGATCGATAATTACCTGATGTTTGCTCCGGGTCTGGCCGTCTTTGGACTGAATGCGGCGGGGATCCATGGGAAACATAATTTTAAGGACAGGAGCATGCTCTATCTGATGTCAAGCTTGTTCGCGAACACCGCCGTTTTTTCGCTGAAGGGCTCGACCCATCAGCTCAGGCCCGACGGGTCGGCTTACAATTCCTTTCCATCCGGTCACACGGCCGAAGCCTTTGCATCGGCGGAATTCATGCGGCTGGAATATAAGGATGTCAGCCCCTGGTATGGGGTTGCCGGTTATGCGATGGCTACGACCACTGGTCTGCTGCGGCTGTATAATAACAAGCATTGGTGCAGCGATGTGCTGGCGGGTGCGGGTATCGGGATAGCTTCTACCAGAGTAGCTTACTGGCTTTATCCCATCCTGCAGCATGCTTTCGGAAAAGACAAATCCTCTTCGGGAGGCACGGTGCTGATGCCCACTTACCAGAGCGGGTCCCTCGGAATTGCTTTTGCGCACCGGTTCTAGGAGGGCGGCCCCGGACTATTTTTTCCCCATTGCATATTGAATGCCGCCGAGCAGCATGCCGAGATAGGTCGGGTCCGAATAGCATTCGTTGGTATGGCCCAGCTCGGTGTAGAAAGATCTTCCCCCATCGAATTCATGATACCAGATCATGGGATGGTTGTCCCCGTTCACTCCACCTTCGTATGATTTCTCATCGATCTTTACCAGTACCTTGATATCGGGATTGAAGTATTTATAATTATACAGCTCGTCGAAATGGTCCCACACATCGGGGAGATTTTTGGAAGCGGGATGATTTTTATCCACGACGATAAACTTTGCCTGCTGCTGTTTGGGGTGTGATTTGAAGTAGGCGCCCACCAGGTCTCCATACCATTGAAAATTATATTCACAGTCTGCCGCGGCATGGATGCCGACAAAACCACCACCGTGATGGATATATTCCTGCAGGGCCTTCTCTTCATCGGGCCCGAAGACCTTGCCGGTAGGGCTGAGAAAAATAAGCGCCTTGTATGCTTTCAGGTTTTTATAATTGAAGGCGAGGGAATCATCGGTGGCGTCGACGTCGAATCCATTCTCCGCCCCCAGTTTCTTTATGGCCTCGATGCCGACGGGTATGCTGGCATGGTGGAATCCATTGGTCTTTGAGAAGATGAGCACTTTTGGTTTGGCAAAATTGGCGGCAGGGCCGTTGATCGTTGCGGAAGGTGAAGGACGGAAGGCGCTTGCCAGCGTGAGGCAAAGGGCCAGGGTTGCGATGCCCAGGAAGGATCTCGAAAAGGTGAATGAGTTCATCAGACTGAGTTTATGTTATGTGAACGGAAAGAGCTTATTTTTTCAGCGTCATGATATAGCTGACCATTTCTTTTACATCCGCTTCTTTTAAAGAAGGGTGGGGTGTCATGGGAACGGCGCCCCATATGCCCGAGCCGCCGGAAATGATCTTTTTTACGAGTCTGTCGACCGTGGTATCTGCCGCGGGTGCATATTTATCGGCGACCTTGCTGTAGGCCGGGCCGATCGTCGAACCACTGCCTGCTTCCTGGAGTCTGTGACAGGTCGTGCAATCGCTGCCGCCGATCAGCTCAAGGCCTTTTTCTCCCGCGATTGCAGCGGGGGCCGCGGTGGTTGCGCTGTCTTTTGCAGAAGATTTTGTTTCACCGGAGTTGCCGCATGCCGCAGCGAAGAGGGTGCAGGATAAAATGACTACTAATTTTTTGTTCATGTTGCTGAGTATTAATCAATGTAAAGGATGCCCAAGTTCCGAAATAAATCATTCCAACCCTAAAACGGCGCGATTAAATTTTTCATCTTTTCCGGTGCCGGCAAAGTCATCGAAGGCCTTTTCCGTTACCCGTATGATATGGTCTTTTATAAAGGGAGCGCCTTCTCTTGCGCCGTCTTCGGGATGCTTGATACAGCATTCCCATTCCAGCACGGCCCAGCCTTTATAATCGTATGCCGTAAGCTTGCTGAAGATGGACCGGAAATCGACTTGTCCGTCCCCGAGGGAGCGGAAGCGGCCCGCGCGGTCTATCCAGGGCTGGTAGCCGCCATAGACGCCCTGTTTACCCGTCGGATTGAATTCCGCATCTTTTACATGGAACATGCGGATGCGTTCGTGGTAGTTGTCGATATATTCCAGATAGTCGAGGCATTGCAGGACAAAATGCGAAGGGTCATAGAGGAGACATGCCCGCTTATGATTGCCGGTGTGCCCGAGGAACATTTCATAGGTGATACCGTCATGGAGGTCTTCGCCGGGGTGGATCTCATAGCAGAGGTCTACGCCGTGCCGGTCGAATTCATCGAGGATCGGCAGCCAGCGTTTGGCGAGTTCTTTAAAGCCGGTCTCCACCAGCCCAGCGGGGCGTTGTGGCCAGGGGTATACGGTAGGCCAGAGCAGAGCGCCGCTGAAGGTCGCATGCGCATTCAATCCCAGGTTCTGCGAGGCTTTGGCGGCATATTTAAGTTGCTGAACGGCCCACTCCGTCCGCGCTTTTGGGTTCTTGTGTACGGATGCGGGGGCGAATCCATCGAACAGATCGTTATAGGCCGGATGAACGGCAACGAGCTGTCCCTGCAGATGGGTGGACAATTCCGTGATCTGGAGGCCTGCCGCGGCAACGATGCCTTTTATCTCATCGGCATAGGTCTTGCTTTCCGCGGCTTTCTGCAGATCGATGCATCGGCTGTCCCAGCTGGGGATCTGCACGCCGATATAGCCCAGGCCTGCGGCCCATTTGCAGATGGAAGACAGGGTGTTGAAGGGGGCTTCGTCTCCCATGAACTGGGCAAGGAAAATGGCAGGTCCTTTTATCGTTTGCATATGGTCAAAAATTTCTGTTGTTATTGGATCGGGTCCGTGTTGTTGCTGATCGTTGTACCTGTGGCGGCGGAGGATCGCTGTGCCGGTGATGCTGCCGTCAGCAGTTCGTTTCTCCTGGGATCTCGAAGAAGGTCCATTTCTCGAGGCTCTCATTGCTCTTCACCACGTTCTCGATAAAGGCCATGCCGCGGACACCATCTTCGACGGAGGGGAAATCCATTGCTTCGGGAGAAGGGGATTGTCCATCCAGCCGGGCCGACAGCGTAAGGGCGAAGTTCCGGTAGAGATTGCCGAATGCTTCGAGATATCCTTCGGGGTGACCACCCGGGGTCCGGCAATTGTGTGTAGCGAAAGGAGACAGACGGTCGCCGTAATTCGATCCGGCGCGCAGGATCTGTGCGGGGGCGTCCTGCCATTTTATGAGCAGGGTATTCGGCTCCTGCTGTGCCCATTCGAGGCCGCCGAGCTCACCGTAAACGCGTATCCTGAGCGCATTTTCTTCGCCGGCCGCAACCTGTGAAGCGGTGAGGGTGCCGGTGGCGCCGTTGTCGAAACGCAGGAGGACATTGCCGTCGTCATCCAGCGCACGGCCATCCACGAAGATGCTCAGGTCGGCGCAGAGCTGCGTTATGCGGAGTCCGCTGATATATTCCGCGAGATGGGCCGCGTGGGTACCGATATCTCCCATGCAACCGGCTTTTCCCGAGCGCGTCGGGTCCGTGCGCCAGGCCGCTTGTTTACTGCCTTCTTTTTCGGACAGCCGGCTGAGCCAGCCCTGGGGATATTCAACATATATTTTCCTGATCTTTCCAAATGCTCCCTGGCTGACCATCTGTCTGGCCTGCTTCACCATGGGGTAACCGGCATAGGTATGGGTCAGGCAGAGCAGGAGACCGGTTTCTTTTACTTTTTTCTTTAGTGCGATCGCTTCTTCCAGCGAGAAGGTCATCGGCTTTTCGATGACCACGTGAAAACCTTTTTCGAGCGCCAGCATAGCCGGGGCGAAATGCGCATTGTTGGGCGTTACGATGACCACGAAATCCATTCTCTCGCCAGCGGGCAGGAGGCTCTCTTTACCGATCATCTCTTCGAAACTGGCATACACCCTTTGTTCGGGGAGGAACAAGGCAAGCCCGGACTCGCGGGCATTGGCGGGGCTGCTGCTGAATGCCCCGCAGACCAGCTCGATGAGGCCGTCCATATTGGCTGCGATCCGGTGAACGGCGCCGATGAAGGCATTCTTGCCCCCACCGATCATTCCCATTCTTAATTTTCTGTTCATGGGGTGAATTTCGGGAATTATTTAATGAAATATCAGCCCTTTCTGAAAATTTTTGTTTTAGCAGTATTGAGCAGCATAGTTATTTGAAAATAAAAATTACATTTATGGTCTAACGATTAAATACTTATTAAAATCAATCTGCCATGACTGTCCCTATTCACCGGAATAAACTTTTTACAGCTAGTTGCCTTGCCTTGCTGGTCACTTCTCTTTCTTTTGGCATAAGGGCCGGTATCCTGGCTGAGCAGGGGGTCAGATTCAACCTGAACGCGTCCGAGCTGGGCACGATCGCCGCCACCGCCTTCTGGGGCTTTCCGCTGGCCATCGTCATCGGCGGGTTCATCGTCGATATCGTCGGAATGAAAAAATTGCTGGTGGGGGCGTTCGTCTTTCATCTCGCGGGAATATTGCTGACGATCTTTGCAAACGGGTACTGGACGCTTTTTCTGTCTACGCTGCTGATCGGGATCGCGAACGGAACGGTGGAGGCAGCCTGCAATCCCCTTGTAGCTTCTCTTTTCACGAATAACAAGACGACCAAGCTGAATCATTTTCATTTATGGTTCCCGGGTGGGATCTTTATCGGTACGCTGGTCGTTTTCGGGCTGAATAATGTACTGGGGTCGGGTTTGACCCCCAAGCCTTACTGGATCTCGCAGGTGGAGATCGCCGTGATGCTGATCCCGACGCTGATCTATGGATATCTTTTCTCCCGTCTTGATTTCCCCGTCACGGAAAGAGTGGCGGCGGGGGTATCGACCGAAGAAATGTACAAGGCCTTGTTCAAACCGCTGTTCCTGTTCATGATCTTGTGTATGTTCGGCACGGCCATTACGGAATTGTTCACGGGGCAGTGGATCGACGTCCTGCTGAAAAATGTAACGAGCAACGCGCTGCTGATCCTTACCCTGGAAACGGGCGTCATGGTAGTGGGCCGGGCTTTTGCGGGGCCGGTTGTGCACCGGTTCTCTCCGCAGGGGGTGCTGCTGATCTCCTCGATCCTTGCAGCGCTTGGCTTGTATATGCTCGGGCAT
>DATHHO010000206.1:0-10142 GCA_035317125.1 Puia sp. | reverse complement strand
CCAGGATAAACCACAGACCCGTGATCAGAAAAAGGGCTATGGCGACAAGCCCGGTGCGGAGACAGATCTTCTTTACTGAGGCGGGATCGCGGTTCAGCAACGGGCCGAAGCCATAGCCGGCCATCATCACGCCGATCCAGGGCACCAGGACATAGAGTGTCGCGATGCCGGGCAGACTGTCCAACCCGGAAGGATAGAAAAATTCCCAGAACCAGCCAAACGGCCTGCGCCATTCGCCGGGCAGGATGTGCGGCACATATCGGAAGAGCTGCTGGAAGAAGATGATCGCCAGACCCGCAATACCGATAACGGCGGGCCGGAGCCTTACCACCGCAGCCAGCAGGATCATGCACCAGCCCAGCATCCAGATGACGCCGGCCAGCGTAAAATTCGCATAGTTGAAATTAAACATCCAGAAAAAACGGATGACCGTCAGCTCGAGGACGATCAGCAGGAAACCGCGGATAAGGAGGTAGCGGGCGAGCCTGCCTTTGTCCTTGAGCTTAGCGCCATAAAGAAAAGCGCTTGCTCCCGCGAGAAATACAAAAGCGGGCGCACAGAAATTCGTGACCCAGCGCGTGAAAAAGATGTCCGGAGAAGGGCCCCCTGCCGGGATCCCCGAATAAACACGCACATGGTCGATGGCCATCAGGACCAGTACGACGCCCCGTAAAAGATCGATGGACTGCACCCTTGCGGTGGAGTTCCCGTGGGCCCTTGTGGCAGGGCTTTTGTCTTCGGTCGTAGCTGGCATGTCATGTTTTCTTAAATTTAATAAACCCGGTGGCAATAAAAAAACTTTATGATATCCTGCAACGAAAACTCCGTAACCGGCCTGCCCGCGATGAAAAGGGGTCAGACGGGGAAAATGCCTCCCGGCCGGAATAAATTTATGCCAATTATCTTTTAGTTTTACTGAAAACCATTCCGCTTGCGCATCCTCTTCCAAAGACGCTATCTTTTCCACCTGCTGTTCTGGCTGATGTACAGCCTGTTCATGATCCTGGAGATGCAGGGTTATATCAAACAGCGGAGCTGGCTTTTCAGCGTGCGTCCATTGCTGGTCCATCTGGGACTGATGGCCATGTTGGTCTACAGCCACACCCTGATCCTGATCCCGCTCTTACTCGAAAAGAAAAAGACGGTCCTTTATATTTCGGGCGTCGTCCTGCTGATGGTGGGATATACACTGCTGCGGAGCAGGAGCCAGCAATACTGGGACGGCATGGTTTGGCCCCAGGACCTCATGACCCTGCAATCCTATTTCGAGTGGAATTTTTTCTATGCGCTGTGGTTCATCCTGATCTCTTCCATGCTCTTCTTCACCCAGAAATGGTCCGAGCAGCGGCAGCAGGTAAAGAACATACAGATCCATCAGTTGCAGACCGAGCTGAAATATCTGCGGGCGCAGGTGAACCCGCATTTTCTGTTCAACGGGCTGAACACGATCTATGGATATATCGATATCGGCAATCAGCAGGCAAGGGATATGCTGGTGCAGTTCTCGGACCTGCTGCGGTATAATCTATACGAGGCCGATGTGGACCTGATCGAGCTGGAACAGGAGACGATTTATCTGCAGAATTATGTGGCCCTGCAGAAGGCGAGG
This sequence comes from Puia sp., assembly GCA_035317125.1. Classification (GTDB taxonomy): domain Bacteria; phylum Bacteroidota; class Bacteroidia; order Chitinophagales; family Chitinophagaceae; genus Puia. The sequence goes on along the minus strand of DATHHO010000206.1, from coordinate 8,533 downwards.
AGCAACGACAATATGCGGATCAGTCTGGAGATCACCGTCGAAGACCCATCCGTCAGGATCGTACCGCTGATCTTTATGGCCTTTGTGGAGAATGCGTTCAAGTACAGCACCCGGGAGGACAACCGCGACAACAGCATACAGATCAGCCTGCGACAGACCGGCAGCCGGATCTTTTTTGACTGCGCCAATTCCTATGAGGAGAATGTGCCGACCGCGGGCGGCATCGGGCTTAATAACGCCATGCGCAGGCTGGAGCTGCTGTATAAGGACCGGTATGCCCTTACTATAAAAAAAGCGGAAAAAATTTACTATGTTGCATTAACCCTTATTATATGAAGAAAATGCGGTGCATAATCGTCGATGACGAGCCGGTGGCCAGAAAGATCCTCCAGGAATTTGTGGAGCGGGTGCCCTTCCTCGAACTGGCCGGTAAGTTTGAAAATAGCATGAAGACGGAGGCTTATCTGCAAAATAACAGGGCCGATATGATGTTCCTGGATATCGAGATGCCAAAGCTTTCGGGACTTGATTATCTGAAGACATCGTTTGTCCAGCCCCTTGTCATACTGACCACCGCATTTCCACAGTACGCGCTGGAAGGATACGAGCTGAATATAATCGATTACCTGCTTAAGCCCTTTGCCTTCGACCGCTTTCTCAAGGCCGTGCAGAAAGCAAAGGAATATCTGGACATGAAGAATGCTACGGCGCCACGCGCCCTCTCCTCCTATCTGTTCGTCCGCAGCGAAAAAAGGATCGAAAAGATCGAGCTGGCGGATATCCTCTACATCGAAAGCCTGGGCAACTACGTGAATATCTGTACGGAGACCAAACGGATCGCCGCCTATCTCACCCTGAAGGGTATCGAAAGCCAGTTGCCCGCCAACGAATTCATCAAGATCCATCAGTCTTTTCTGGTCAGCCTTTCCCGGATCAATGCCATCGAGGGCAGCCAGGTGATCCTCAAGAATAAGGCGCTGCCCATCAGCCGGAATTACCGTGATTCGGTCATGCAGGTCGTCCAGGGGAGATTGTTGCGCCGTTAGGGCAGGCCGCCGCCCCGCCGCGATCACCCCCGCGGCCCACCCAACCTCACCCCCCCGGGGAGCAAAAGTTTGCGCGCAGCCCACCCGCGGGGCAAATGTTTGTGCATATAAATATTAAATGTTAGATTTGTCTAACATTATATTTAGATATGTATAATATTACGCGTGGCATCCTCTCCCATTTCCTTTCTTTCCGGCTGTTTGCCCTGACGGCGGTAACAGCCAATGCGCAGTCTCCCGACTCCAGCGAGCTCAGGGCGAAGAAACTACAGGAGGTGGTGGTCACCGGTCTTTCCAGGGCGACCCTCATCCGGGAGAACCCCGTACCCATCGCCAGCGTTCGCGCTGTGACCATCGACAGGACGATCGAAAGCAATGCCATCGACGTGTTGGTAAAGAATGTGCCGGGGCTCAATGCCGTAAAGACGGGACCGAATATTTCCAAGCCGCTGATCCGCGGTCTGGGTTACAACCGCGTGCTGACCCTTTATGATGGCCTCCGGCAGGAGGGACAGCAATGGGGCGACGAGCACGGCATCGAAGTGGACACGTATACCATTGAAAAAGCCGAGATCATAAAAGGTCCGGCCAGCCTGCAGTTCGGCTCCGACGCCCTGGCAGGGGTGGTCAGTCTCTTCCCCCATGTCCCGGATCAGAAGGACGGGGTCCTGAGAGGAAAATATGTGTCGGAGTATCAGGGTAATAATGGATTGACCGGCAACGGACTGCGGATAGACCACAGCGGCGGCCATTGGCTTTGGGCCCTCAGCGGCTCCTGGAGGATCGCGGGGAACTACACCGATAAGGCAGATGGCCGGGTGTATAATGCCGGGTTCAGTGAAAAAAATATTTCAGCGCTCATCGGATATGCAGGCAGGAAGGGCTATTCCCATCTGAACCTCACCGCTTATGACAACCTTCAGGGCATTCCCGATGGCAGCAGGGACTCTCTGACCCGCAGGTTCACCCGCCAGATCGATGAGGGCAGTCTTGATGATATCGCGCACAGGCCGCTGGTGACGGATGCGGAACTGAATGCGTATCGTCTGAGCCCGCTGCACCAGCATATCCAGCATTACCGCGTGTATACGAACAACCATTACCGGGTCGGCGCCACGGGCCTGATCGACGTCCTGCTGGGATTCCAGCAGAATATCCGGCGGGAGTACAGCCATCCCACGGCCCCCGCGCAGCCCGGGCTCTTTGTGCGGTTGAACACGTTTAATTATGGGATCAGGTATTCGGTCCCGGTGTCTGTGGATATCGAAGTGACCGCAGGTGTGAATGGGATGGTCCAGGCAAACAAGAGCAAGCTTGCCACCGACTTCCCCATACCCGATTACCGGCTTGCCGATCTTGGCGGCTATGTCTTTGGAAAATGGAGACACCGTAAATGGACGGTCAGCGGAGGGCTGCGGAATGATCTGCGCTGGATCGGGACGCGGGACCTTTATATCCGGAGAGATCCGGTCAGTGGTTTCGCGGGGCAGGTGTTCCTGCCGGATACGGTGGGGGCGGCGCGGCAATTTTCTTCCTTTTCAAAGACCTTTATGGGGATATCCCTGAGCCTGGGCGGGACTTATCAGCTTACGGAGAACATCAGCATCAAGGCCAATCTGGCAAGGGGATACCGATCTCCCAGCATCACGGAGCTGGCTTCCAACGGTCTCGATCCGGGCGCCCATATCATTTATCTCGGGAACAGGGATTTCGTTCCGGAGTTCAGCCTTCAACAGGACCTGGGCATCAGCGTGAGCCTGACCGATGTCAGCTCATCCGTCAGCGTGTTCAGCAACCATGTGCAGCATTATATTTACCTTTCTCAGCTGACGGACGCCCAGGGCGATCCGCTGACGGATGCGCAGGGTAATAAAACTTTTCAGTACCAGCAGGCCGCCGCACAATTGTATGGCATGGAGGCATCGCTGGACCTCCATCCGGAGCGGATGAAAGGGTTCCAGTGGATCAGCGGTCTTTCGCTGCTGTATGGGATAAATAAAAAACCGGAATACAAAGGCCAGGGAGTGAATGGCGGGTTCCTTCCGCTGATGCCGCCGCTGAAGCTGACCAGTTCGGTCAGTCAGGATATCCCGGTGAGATCCGGTCTGCTGCCAACCGTCCGTCTCCAGGCCGATGTAGAATACAATGCCGCACAAGGGCGCTATCTGGCGTTGTACCACAGTGAAACGCCTACCCCAGGCTATACGCTGATCAATATCTCCGTCGGCGCGGCGCTTGGTATTCTAAAAGATGCGCCCTGGCAGATCCAGGCGCAGGTGAACAATCTTTTCGATGCCATATATCAATCGAATCTCAGCCGGTTGAAATATTTTGAATACTATTCCCGCTCGCCCGATGGACGTTCGGGGATTTATGGGATGGGGAGGAATGTATGTATCAAACTGATCGTCCCGTTTGTAAAGAATTCGTTAATCCACGCTGGTTTAACAAAAAATCCCTAATTTGCAACCACGCTGCAAAAAATCTTGTTCCACAAATCTACCATACGACCTGCTCTCTCCGGCTTCCTGCTGCTGCTTTTTGCGCTCGGCATCATGCCCAAAAAGATCCTGCATGACTGGGTGGCCCATCACCGGGATACGCCGGGGAAATTTTCCCATAGCGCCGATCCCAGACTCCAGCAATCGGGTTTTAACTGTCATCTCGAAGATCTCGTCGTCGAATCTCCGTTTATAGAAGGGGATGCGCCGGTGCAGATTGCCGGGCTGCCCGCTTTCAACCCGCACTACTCCGTTCTTTCCAACGATGTTCGGTCCGTCAGCCCGCTCTTTGCTGAGCTGAGAGGACCGCCTGCCCTTATCTAGCCTGCATTTTACCCTGCTGTCTGCGCACTGGGGGGCAATCCATCGCACCGGAGTTATCCCGCGCAAGGGGGTATCCACGCATGGGGGCAAATGCACACCGTGCCACCGCAGGCATCGGATTCCGATCCATGGTCCCCGGGCCATGCTCTGTTCATCTGTATAATTCTTTATCGTGAAATTTTTTCTGCTGTCCGCCGTATTGGCGCTGACTATTCCCCGCGGGCATGCCCAGGAATGCCGGCTGTCCGTTACCGGCCATATCCTCGATGTCAGTAAACATGAAAAGATTGCCGGAGCAACCGTGCTATTGAGACCGGCCGCGCGGAAGCCTTCGTCCCGACTGTCAACTGCAGATCCCGCCGCGGGATCGCCGGTCCAGCGACCAGCCGCCGCGGGGATCACCGTTCTTTCGGACCGGTCGGGGCTTTTCCATATCGACCATCTCTGTCCTGGAGACTATACCCTGCTCATCACCCATGCCGGCTTCGACGCTGTGGAAACGGCAGTCAGACTTGGCGGCGGCGGAGGTGGCCTTGGGGGAATGACCGACAGCGTCCGGGTAAGCGGCGGCGGGGGTGGCGCGGACAGCGTGGCGGACAGTGGCCTGCACCAGACTTTCCTGCTGTCACACAGCGGCAAACAACTGGCCAGCGCGGAGGTGATCGGCGAGCGGCGGCAGGACATAGCCACCAATGCCCAATCCGAGATAAAGACGGCGCAACTCTTCCAGACCCGTGGCGAAACGCTTGGCGAGAGCCTGAAAGGGCTGCCGGGCCTGAATTCCATCCAGACCGGTCCTTCTATCTCCAAACCCGTGATCCATGGGCTGCACAGCAACCGCGTCCTGATCCTGAACAATGGCGTCCGGCAGGAAGGGCAGCAATGGGGTTCGGAACATGCCCCAGAGATAGATCCTTTTATCGCCAGCAAGATCACGATCATCAAAGGGGCGGCCAGCGTCCGATATGGTTCGGACGCCATCGTGGGCGTGATCCTCGTGGAACCGAAGACCCTCGCTCCGGAAAAAACGGTACAAGGGGAGGTCAATATCGTCGCCGGCAGCAATGGGCAGGCTGGCGCCACATCGGTGACCCTTGAAGGGCGGCTGAAAGACAAGCTGGAAGGCTTTAACTGGCGGGTGCAGGGCACGCTCAAGGAGGCGGGCAATTTCAGAACGGCGGACTATTATCTGAAGAACACCGGACTGCGGGAACAGGATTTTTCCCTGACCAGCAACTATAAGAACAAGAAAAATAATTTCGGCACGGAGGTATATTACAGCCAGTTTCACAACAAGGTCGGCATCTTCGAGGGATCGCATGTGGGCAATGTCAGCGATCTCTATGCCGCCTTTGCCCGGAGCAAGCCCATTACCCCTTCTTATTTTTCTTACGATATCGACAGGACCTACCAGCAGATCGGCCATGAGCTGCTGAAAGTGAATTCGTACGTTAACCTGAAGCATGCGGGGAAGATCGAGGCCCAGTTCTCCTACCAGCAGAACCGGCGCGATGAATACGATATCGACTACCCTTATTCCACCGACCCGAATATCCTGAAGCTCCCGCAGATCAGCTTCCAGATCAGGACCCATGATCTTGACCTCATCTGGCATCAGGAAACCGGACATAATTTTTCCGGGCAGGTGGGGATCAGCGGGGCCACGCAGGGCAATGTCTTCCGGGGGGTCCGTTATCTCGTGCCCAATTTCAGGAACTACAGTGGCGGCGCATTTGCCATCGAAAGATACTCGAAGAACAAATGGATGCTGGAAGCCGGAGCGCGTTACGACTATCGCTGGCTGCGCGTGTACCGGCTGAACAACAACAATCTTCAGCCCTATCACAATACCTCGGTCTATCAGAATGTTACCGGCACGGTCGGCAGCACCTACAGCGTTAACAGCCGGCTGTCCCTGTCGGCAAATATAGGGAGCGCCTGGCGGGCGCCCAGTGTCAACGAACTGTACATCGATGGCATACACCTGAGCGCGGCGTCCTATGAAAAAGGCGACAGCAGTCTGCGGGCCGAGCGCTCGTATAATTTTACGGTCTCGGGGAAATACCAGGCCGACCGCTTCTTTGCGGAGATCGTCCTCTATGATAATGTGATCAATGATTTTATTTATGCAAAACCCTCCCTCACGCCCATCACGCTGATCAGCGGCACTTACCCCCTGTTCAATTATACCCAGGCGGATGTGGACCTGAAAGGAGTGGATGCGGAGCTGCAATACAAATTCCTGGATAAGCTGTCGGCCGATGCGAAGGTCTCCATCGTCAGGGCCTGGAACAAGACCATCCACGACTATCTGATCTTCATGCCTGCGGACCGCTTTGTCAATTCCATCCGGTACGATATCGGGAACTGGGGCGCATGGAAGAACTGGCATATCAGCATGGAAGAGGTCTCCGTATTGAAACAGACCAGGACGCCGCCCAACAGCGATTATGTTCCCCCGCCTGCCGGCTATACCCTGATCAATGCCAATGCCGGCTTCGAATGCCCCCTACGCAAACAACGGCTGCTGACCATCGATCTCGCCGCTTATAACCTGACAAATGTCGCCTATCGTGATTACCTGAACCGGTTCAGATACTATGCGGACGATCTCGGAATCAACATCGTGCTGCGGGCGAAATACAGCTTCTGATAAGAAGAAGAGACGCAGCCGTCCTGATTCAGTAAATATTTTTTAAACCATAAAAATCAAGAACAATGAAGCAATTATCGGGTGCGTTTCTGACAGGGCTGCTGATCATGCTGTCCTTCTATGCCTGCAAAAAGGAAGAAAAATCGGTGTCCCCGCCGGTGCCGGGGAATGAATTCCTGACGACCGTCAGACTGGTGGCAACCAATACTGCGGACGCAACGGACGTGCAGGTGGCGACCATCACGGACACAACCCTTATCGCCAATCCGCCGGATAGTATCAATCATCCGGAGCTGAAGCTCAGGGCCAACAGCAGCTATAATGTCCAGGTGCTGTTCCTGGATGAAACGAAGAAGCCGGCCGGCAATGTGACCGATGATATTTATGACCGGAGGAACTATCATCTGCTGTGTTTTACGGTAGCGGGCTCTGCAACGCTGACGGTGGTCAGGACGGATAAGGATACCAATAACCCACCGCTGGAGATCGGTCTCCAGGACAGGTTCACAACGGGCGCAGCCAGCACGGGCACGCTCAACGTTCAGCTGAGGCATCAGCCCAATGCCAAGAACGGAAGCTGCGACCCCGGATCGTCCGATGCGGATGTCGATTTTAAAATTACTATCAACTAGACCAACTGGCGTCCTAAACCAACTGGCGTCAAAAAAACTAAAACAATGATCATGAAAAGAATACTATTCGCCGCTCTTGCCCTTATCGTCGGCCATCTTGCTTTCGCGCAGACTTCGCCCTCAGCCGGCGCCCTCACAACGCCTGCCCCTTCCACAACGCCCACGCCTTCATTCCACCGTTTTGTCTTCTCCGCCAATGCCGGAGCCGGTATCCCCACGGGCAGTTTTGGAAAAGGGGATTATGCGGATGAACGGTCGGGCTTTGCCAGTACGGGCGGTCATTTCAACCTCACCGGGACGTATTATATTTCGAAGCGCTTTGGTATCGGCGTGTTGCTCGGCTATTCGCAGTTCGGCTTCAAAGGCTCGCAGAGCCTGTCGGATGGCTATAAAGAGGATTCGGGTACGGACAGCACCACGCTTTTTACAAAAGGCCAAAACCATTCGCTCAGCATGCTTGCGGGCCCCAGTTTCAACATCCCCTTGGGCAAGAAACTAAAGGTCGGGCTTCGTGCGATGGGCGGATATGTCAGCACACATCTGGCGGGCTTCCAGATCTTTTACGAAGACTATACGGATAACTCGATGACGCAGAGAGGGGCATCGGGAGGCGGATTTGGGTTTCAGCTGGGCGCGGGTCTGAGCTATCCGATCACGTCGTGCATAGCTGTACAGGCCAACGCGGATTATTTTTCATCCAGACCCCGGATCGATATGGAATACGATGATTTTGTCGTGAATTCCGGAAGGCGGCTGAATGCCTATGATCAGTCCATCAGCGGATTGAATGTCACACTCGGCCTGGCCTTTTCTTTGTAGTCTGTCCGGTTATTCAAATTTGCTCCCGCCCTCGTGCGGGGGCTTTTTCCTTGCCCGGCAAATGATATGGTGGACTTGCTCTACCTTTGCCCGATGCGGAATATCATGATGATCGGCAGACATGCCAGCTTATTAATCCTTGCAGTCGTCCTTGCCCGGGCCTCGGATGCCCAGGTTGCTGACGGCCAGGGAAGTGGCCAGCAGAATAGCATACAGCAGGACAGCACCCCGCTTGCGGTGAAGCAGGAATCGCGGATGCGCGAAATGGCCGTGCTCTGGCAGCAGACGGCAGCGGAGTACCGGGCTTTGTGTTATCAGGCGTTCAATATGGCCAGGCTCCGGCTGGACGCCATGTCCGTACAGCAGCTCCGGAAAACCAGAGCGGCGATCATCACCGATCTGGATGAGACGATCCTCGACAACAGCCCCAGCGAGGCGAAGCTGATCAGGGAAGGACAGGCATACAGCCCCGGGTCATGGAAGGAATGGACCGACCGCTCAGCCGCGACGGCTGTTCCCGGGGCCGTGGAATTTCTGCAGGGTGCCAGCAGGAAAGGT
>DATHHO010000205.1:0-31500 GCA_035317125.1 Puia sp. | reverse complement strand
CTGTGCGCAATGATGTCCTGTACGGACGGCGATCCCCTGCTGGTCGAGGATCTCGCCCATATCAAAGGGATGGATATCACCCACAAGAAAGGACAGCACCCCTGCCCTGTTCCGGGCCTTTCCGATAAACCGCAGCCCTTCCACCGACTGCATGGCTTCGGTGGCATATTCCATCAGTTCTTTCTCGGCATCCTGAACGGCATGTATGCCCAGGCCCTGAAAATAATCGAGCGCGGCGCCAAGACCAACCGCACCAGCCATATCCGGGGTTCCCGCCTCAAATTTATAGGGCAGATCGTTGTACGTTGTTCTTTCAAACGTCACCGTCTTGATCATCTCACCACCTCCCTGATAAGGCGGCAGCTGGTTCAGCCACTCTTCCTTGCCATATAGTATACCGATGCCCGTTGGGCCATAGATCTTATGCGAGGAAAAAGCAAGAAAATCCACATCCAGCGCCTGCACGTCCACATCCATATGCTGCACCGCCTGCGCGGCATCGAGGAGCACGGGTATGCCCTGCCGGTGTGCGGCTGCAATGATCTTCTCCACAGGATTGACCGTCCCCAGTGCATTGGAGATCCAGTTCATCGACAGCAGCTTCACGCCATTCAGCAAGGCATCCAGCTCATCGAGGATCAGTTCCCCGTCCTCATTGATCGGGATCACTTTCAGGATGGCTTTCCTTTCTTCGCAGAGCATCTGCCACGGCACGATGTTGGAATGGTGCTCCATGGCGGTGATCAGTATGCTGTCTCCTTCTTTTATGAATTTTTTGCCGAAGGAACTGGCGATCAGGTTGATACCTTCCGTCGTTCCCCGGGTGAATATGATCTCGTGGGCATGTTTCGCATGGATGAACTCCGCCACCTTGCCCCGGCCTCCCTCATACGCATCCGTTGCCCGCTGGCTGAGATAATGCACACCGCGATGTACATTGCTGTTGATATCCGTATAGTATTCTTCCATGGCCTTCAGTACGGCCCAGGGTTTCTGCGTTGTGGCTGCATTGTCCATATAGACCAGCGGGTGGCCATAAACGGAGGTCTGAAGGATAGGAAAATCCTTTCTTACCCTTTCTATATCCAGCTTTGCCGGATTCACGATGGTGGAAGTTTCCATTTGTATATTGTTTTAGACCGGTCCTTCCGCTGGAAGCTGCGGGCCGACCGTGTTTCAGACCGTCTCCGCGTGATGCGTGAGACCGCCCGGGATTCAGACCAGGTCCTCAGTAGTAACGGGGATCTGACCTTCGATCAGGTGGTTGATATGGGCACGCAAGGCAGGGATACCGATCTTTTCTGTTATATCGAAAGCAAATGCATTTATGAGCAACCCTTTTGCCGTATCCTCCCCGATGCCTCTCGCACGGAGATAGAACAGGGCATCTTCGCTGAACTGCCCCACCGTAGAGCCATGACTGCATTTCACGTCATCCGCAAAGATCTCCAGTTGTGGCTTTGAGTTGATGGTCGCTTTTTTGCTGATGACCAGGTTATTGTTCTGCTGGAAGGCATTCGTCTTCTGCGCATCCTTGTGTACATATACCTTACCGTTGAATACGCCGACAGATTTCTCCAGCAACACTCCTTTATACAGTTCATTGCTGTGGCAGGAAGGCTTCTGGTGATCGACCAGCGTGTGGTTGTCTACCAGCTGCTGGCCGCCGAGCAGGTACAATCCGTACAGATGACTTTCCGTATGCTCTTCCTCCAGCCGCAGGGTCAGCTCATTTCTCACGAGGTCTGCGCCTGGAAAGGTAAACGTAAAATTGTTATACAGGCTCTGGCGTTTCTGCCTCACCGTGATATGCTGTACGAGGCGCGTCGCTTTCCCCGAGGTCTGGATGATCGTATGGTCCATTCTCGCATCGGGCTGCACGATGATCTCCATCAGGCTGTTGACGAATATTTTCGCTCCGCCGCCGACCTGAGCCCCGCCGGCTCCCTGCCCCGGTCCGGAAGCCCCGGACCCTGCCGCCCCATCTCCCGATACCACCGACTCGATGATCGAAAGGGAGGCGTTCTTGTTCACCAGCACCACATGCCGGGGTTGCACCAGCAGATTGTGGGCGGAAGTATAAACGTGTACGATATGCAGGGGTTTGTCCGGTGATGCGCCCGCACCTACCCGGATAAAAAGACCATCCGTATACAGCGCGGCATTGAGTGCCGTAAAATGATTTTTTTCGAATTCAGCGGACCGTTCAAAATAACCGGAAAAAGCAGGGTCCAGCCTTGCCTCGGCCACCGTGAACAACTGAACGCCGGAAGGATAGGCTTCGTCGGCCTTCTTTCCATGCCATACCCCATTGACCAGCACGATCCGGTAGCAATCCAGCGCATCGATCGCCGATTGTTCCAGCAGGGCGGCGGTGGTCGCCGTGAAGGAGTCATGCCCGCCATCAGCTGAATGACCTGCGGCAGAATGATCCGTGCCGGCTATCGCAAATTCATCTTTGAGGAACCGGGTGATATTCGTGTATTTCCAGTCTTCGTTCTTTGTCGTGGGGAAACCCAGCTCTTTAAACCGTTCGAACGCAGATTGTCTGGCCTGACGAACGCTGCTGCTTTCCTGTCTCGTGACGCCCTGGTCCGATAACAGTTTATTGAATCCATTCACCACCTCATCATATAAAGGTATAGCCAGTTCTTGTACCATGTTCATTTAGAAAAATTTAATTACCCCCTCGTTTCCACTCTCAGCGTCAGCGCCCGGGGTTTGTTCATCGCGTCTTGTTCACCGCAGGCTGTCGTCTCAGATGGCCGCCGTCTCCAGCGAACCTTTTCCATGCGCTTCTTCCTTCAGCCAGTCGTATCCTTTTTCTTCGAGCTCCAGCGCCAGGTCCTTTGTGCCCGATTTGACGATGCGACCGTCATACAGCACATGCACAAAGTCAGGAACGATGTATTCGAGGAGCCGTTGGTAATGCGTAATAATGATAAAGGCATTTTTGTCCGAACGCAGCTTGTTCACGCCTTTGGAAACGATACGCAGGGCGTCGATATCCAGACCGGAATCCGTTTCATCGAGGATCGCCAGCTCGGGCTCCAGCATAGCCAGCTGCAGGATCTCATTCCTCTTCTTCTCGCCGCCGGAAAAACCTTCGTTCAGACTGCGGTTGACCAGCCGGGCATCGAATTCCACCAATTTCTGTTTCTCCTTGGTCAGCCGCAGGAATTCTTTGGCGTCCAGGGGAGGAAGATTCTTATACGCCCTTATCTCGGAGAGGGCGGTCTTTAAAAAGTTTATATTGGAAACGCCCGGGATCTCTATCGGATATTGAAAGGCGAGGAACAGCCCTTCTCTGGCCCGAACTTCTGGCGCCTGGTCCAGCAGGTTGCGACCTTTGAAGATCACTTCGCCTTCGGTGACAATGTAATTCTGCCTTCCCGCCAATACCGAAGCCAGCGAACTTTTCCCGGATCCGTTTGGCCCCATGATCGCATGGACCTCCCCAGCCTTTACTTCCAGATTTATCCCCTTCAGGATCTGCTTCTCTTCTACTTCAGCATGTAAATTTTTAATACTCAGCATTGGTCTTATTTGAATTTAGCTCTTTTATTTTTTGTTTTTCCTCCGCAATCCTACTCTCCTTCCTCAGCAACTTTCGGCGGCCATGCCCCGCCATTGTTTTCCGTTCTCTGGCTGCGCGGGCAAATTCAGCCGATCCGCCCCTATCCCACACTTCCTTCCAGCGTGATCGATAACAGCTTCTGGGCTTCCACGGCGAATTCCATCGGGAGCTGATTGAGGACCTCTTTGGCATATCCGTTGATGATCAGCGCTACTGCTTTTTCGGAATCGATGCCGCGCTGGTTCAGGTAAAAGATCTGATCCTCGCCGATCTTGGACGTGGTCGCCTCATGCTCAACCGTGGCCGTGTTATTCCTCGACTCGATATAGGGGAATGTGTGCGCCCCGCACTGATCGCCGATCAGCAGGGAATCGCATTGCGTAAAATTCCTTGCCTCATTGGCTTTGGAACCGATCTGCACCAGGCCACGATAGCTGTTGTGCCCCTGGCCGGCCGAGATCCCTTTCGAGATGATCCTGCTCCTGGTATTGCGGCCGATATGGTACATCTTGGTTCCGGTGTCGGCTATCTGCCGGTTGCGGGTAACCGCTACGGAATAGAATTCTCCGGTGGAATAGTCTCCCTGCAGGATGACGCTGGGATATTTCCAGGTGATGGCGGAGCCGGTCTCGACCTGCGTCCAGGAGATCTTGGAATGAGCGCCTTTACAGATCCCTCTTTTCGTGACGAAATTAAAGATACCCCCTTTGCCTTCCTTATCGCCGGGATACCAGTTCTGAACGGTCGAATATTTTATCTCGGCATTTTCCAGCGCGATCAGTTCCACCACGGCAGCATGCAACTGATTTTCATCCCGCATGGGCGCCGTGCATCCTTCCAGATAACTGACATAGCTGCCCTCGTCCGCGATGATCAGCGTCCGCTCGAACTGGCCCGTATTCTCGGTGTTGATGCGGAAATAGGTGGACAATTCCATCGGACAACGGACCCCCTTGGGTATATAGACAAAAGATCCATCTGAGAAAGCCGCTGCATTGAGCGCTGCAAAAATATTGTCGGAATGAGGGACCACCGATCCCAGGTATTTCTCCACCAGTTCCGGATGCTTCTTTACCGCTTCGCCGAAAGAGCAGAAGATAATACCCAGCTCATTCAGCTTCTCCTTGTAGGTAGTTGTGACCGAAACACTGTCGAAAACCACGTCGACGGCGACACCGGCGAGTGTCTTCTGCTCGGACAGGGGAATCCCCAGCTTTGCAAAGGTGGCCAGCAATTCAGGGTCTACCTGATCGAGGCTGTCGTATTTCTTTTTGCTCTTTGGAGCCGCGTAATAAGATATTTTTTGAAAGTCGATGGCTGGCAGGTTGAAATTCTGCCATTCAGGCAGCTTTTGCTTCTGAAATGACTGAAATCCTTTTAACCTCCAGTTCAGCAGCCATTCCGGCTCGCCTTTTTTCTCCGAAATAAACCGCACCGTATCGTCGTTCAGACCAGCCGGCGCAATATCCATTTCAATATCCGTGACAAACCCAAATTCGTATTCCTTATTGGCTATATTGTCAATTATTTCGTTGTCATTTCCCATATCAGGCTATTTATAAAAGTCCCAGCATGCAAGATACTTTAACATCAGCGCTTTTCCCCGCTTAACCCCTTATACGGCAAAACTTTCTCCGCAACTACAGGTCCTGGAAGCGTTTGGATTATTGAAAACCAATCCTTTACCATTCAATCCGCCGGAATAATCCAGTTCGGTGCCATACAGGTATAACAGGCTCTTCATGTCCACGACCACCTTGACCCCGTTGTCCTCGAAGACCTGGTCCCCTTCCTTTTGGGCAGTGTCGAACAACATCTGGTATTCCAGCCCGGAACAGCCGCCGCTCTTTACCCCTACGCGGAGAAAAGCACCGGTTTCGGCCTTATTTTCGGTCATCAGCTGGCTGATATAGTCTTTTGCTTTGGATGATACTTTAATCATAGTTCTTAAATTACATATTTTAGAACAAATAACGGACCATTGGGTTTAAGAACCGCTTTCGACTTTGGGAAATACATGATAGTGACCGTTTTTGTGGTCTTTTCGCTGCCTGGGAACTGCCCGGAACCGCGTTATGCAAGCTTTTCGCTCCAATCTTCCGCTGGAGGCCGCCGCCGGGGCGCCAGACACCTGTTTCAGGCGTCGTTCATGCGGCCAGACGCCTATTTCCTGGCCAGCACCTCTACAATCGGCTTGCCTACACAGCCATTTGGCATCTGAATATGCAGCAAGGCTGCCAGCGTGGGGGCGATATCTGTCATAAAGACCTGATCGTTAGTATTTCCATGGTGGATGCCCCAGCCCATGAATAACAGGGGAATATGTGTGTCATAGGGGTTCCAGGTGCCGTGGGAAGTGCCCGTTTTGCCCCGTCCTTCGAACCAGCCGGCATTCGGGATCAATTGGATCGCCCCGCTCCTTTTGAAATAATATCCGTTCACGATCATCGTCTTTATGGGCTCGGGCACCGCGGCGCTGCCCAGATCGGCCATATCCACCGCGTAATTGATGCCGGGCTGTTGTCTCAGCCATCCGAGACTTGTTTTCTTAATAGCCTCAAAATCAAGGTGATGAGCCTCAATTGATTGCATAGCAAAGTCTATCTGGTAGTTGGAGGAAGTGTCCACCAGCGCATTCACCCCGAATTTCGCAGACAATACCTTGTTCAGACCGTCGATCAGCGGCGCCGTAAGCCAGTAATCCGCCGGGAGATCGTGGTTCTGCATATACCAGACTGCATGCGCCGCACCATGATCCGCCGTGAGGAACACGGTGTATTCATCCTTTCCCAGCTTATGGTCCAGATAATCGAAAAACGCAGCCAGCTCCTGGTCGAGGCGCAGATAGGTATCCTCGGTCTCGATGGAATTGATGCCGAACATATGCCCGACATAATCGGTTGAGGCACAGTTGATCGTCAGGAAATCCGTAAATTCTCCGCTCCCCAGCTGATAGCCCTCCACGGCGGCCTTTGCAAAATCCAGGGTAAGGGTATTGCCAAAGGGAGTGCTGCGGAAGCTGCTCTTACCTATCTTATAGGAGGAATCGAGGTTATGCGGGAAGGCCGTGGTGGAATCGCCCTTGAATTTTCCTTCATAGGGCTGGTCATCCGTATCGCTCTGCCCATACGTGTTCAGGGCATAGAGGGGCTTCCAGCCATTGTGGACGAACTGCCCGATCCGGTTGCCGTTGTTAAAGCTGTCCACCCATGCCGGAAGCCTTGGCATATAATAGTTACTGGTAATAAAATGGCCGGTCGAATCATCCATCCAGAAAGCGCCATTGGCCGCATGGCCCGCAGGCAGGATCGCAGCCCGGTCCTTAAGCGATACGCCGATGACCCTCGATCTGAAATTATTGCTGATCTTCAGCTCATCCGTTATCGTCGAGACCAGCAGGTTGCGCGGCGACATCTTTCCTTCCTTCGACTCCGGCTCTTCTGCCCCCACGCTCTTTACGGTGCTGTCATCCGTGCAATACATCCGTTTGCCGGTGGCCTGCTCGATCCAGTCGTTGCCGCTGATGCCGCTGAAGGCAGGTACGGAGCCGGTAAAGATACAGGTATGACCCACGGCGGTGAACGAGGGCAGGTAGTTGATCATGGTATTGTCGCAACTGAAGCCCTGCCGGAGCAATCGCTTAAACCCTCCTTCCCCATACCGGTCATAATACCGGTATAAATAATCCCATCGCATCTGGTCTATCACGATGCCGACGACGAGCCTGGGGCGTCCGACGGGTGATGCGTGTTTTGGCTTGCAGGCCGTAAACGACAGGGTCGCCAGCAACAGAAGGGACAGGAGGGGCTTGTTCATGAAAATGAAATTTGCGCAAACCTACAGGAAAATGATAATTGTACAATCGTGGAGGAATACAGGCTCCGGGGGTTAAAAGTTGATTAATAATCTTTGTCGCTGTGAGAGCAGGATGGGCGGGCAATTGGGCGTTAATCTCAAATATGTTAGCTTTGCGCCAGTCTTAAACCATTAACAATTTCATAATATGGGAGATATCTTCGAAAAGTTAGTGAAGCACAACGGGCCCATCGGCCAGCATCGTGAAAGAGCGCACGGATATTTTGCATTTCCGAAACTGGAAGGCGAGATCGGCAGCAGGATGATCTTTCGCGGTAAGGAAAAGATCGTCTGGAGCCTCAACAATTATCTGGGCCTGGCCAATCACCCCGAGATCCGGAAGATAGACGGGGAAGCAGCCGTCCAGTTCGGGCTGGCCACGCCAATGGGTGCGAGGATGATGAGCGGGAACAGTAATTATCACGAGCAACTGGAAAAAGAGCTGGCGGAATTTGAAAGTAAAGAGGACGCGACCCTGTTCAATTATGGCTATCAGGGGATCATGAGCGCCATCGACGCCATCTGTGGCCGTCACGACGTGATCGTGTACGATGCGGAAAGCCATGCCTGTATCATCGACGGGCTCCGGCTCCATCCCGGCCACCGGTATGTCTTCAAGCACAACGATGTGGAGGATTGCGAAAAGCAACTGCAAAGGGCAACCGCGCTGATCGAAAAACAAAACGCGGGTGGCATCCTCGTCATCACGGAGGGTGTATTCGGAATGGCAGGGGATCAGGGAAGGCTGAAAGAAATCGTCGAACTGAAAGAAAAATATGAATTCCGGTTACTGGTGGACGATGCGCATGGCTTTGGCACACTGGGCAAAAAAGGGGCCGGTGCAGGAGAAGAGCAGGGAGTGCAGGATCAGATCGATCTGTATTTCTCCACCTTCGCAAAATCCATGGCATCCATCGGGGCTTTTATGGCCGGTGACAAAGCGATCATCGATTATATCCGGTACAATACCCGCTCGCAGATCTTTGCCAAGAGTCTGCCGATGTCCATTACGATCGGCAATCTGAAAAGACTGGAGCTGCTGAGAACGAAACCCGAGCTGCGGAAAAAACTCTGGGATGTGGTGCGCAAATTACAGAAAGGGCTGAAGGAAGGCGGCTTTGATATCGGCAAGACCGATTCACCCGTTACTCCTGTTTATATGAAGGGAGACGTCCCCGAGGCCACCGCAATGGTGATGGACCTGCGGGAGAATTACAATATCTTCTGCTCGATCGTCGTCTATCCCGTGATCCCGAAAGGGCATATCATTTATCGCCTGGTGCCTACGGCCGTTCATACCGACGAAGATATCGAACTGACCCTCCAGGCTTTCCGGGAGACCAAAAAGAAACTGGATGCGGGGGATTATAAGGTAGCCGCCATCCCTCATATGGCGGAGGCCTGATCCGCTGCCGGCGTTCCCTGCGGAACGGCGGCACTGCTCAACCGATCCTGACCCGATATTTCATAACCCCGGTAAATTGCCGGGGTTATGCTTTTTTTAGAAGGACCACGGGAATAACCCTTACCCGACCGGACAAAAAAAAGCCCCGCCAAAGCGGGGCTGCACTAATCAAATACCATTAACCATTAAACCTTATCCTATGAAAAATCAAATATAAGCTGTTAGGATGAAAAGAGCCGTTTCCTCGTCCCACTTTTTTTGCCTTTTATACCATTATATTGATTCAGATCAAGCCAATTATAATCGATTGATCCTTTGCAGCCATTCCCCGATCCGCAACGAGCTAAATCGTTATAGTGCGTGTATCCTGCGTGTGCCTCGCTTTATCGCTCACCGTATCGCACAGCCTCTCCACCGATCAACTCAGGCCCACACTCGATCGGCAATTTGTCCTCCGTATCGGTAGGTAAAAAAGCTACATGAAATCACTTATGGAGATAAAAGCAACCCTTTCGGGTTTTGCATAGTATTTTTGCGGCATGCACAAAATCGTCGTTGCCGTGACGGGCGCCAGCGGATCGCTCTATGCCAGGCTTCTGCTGAAAAAGCTGATTGCCCTCAAGGGACAATGGGAAGCCTTGTCCGTGGTCATGACCGAGAATGCCAAAGAAGTGTGGAGGACGGAACTGGAAGATGAATCCTGGCAGGACCTGCCGGTCACTTTCTTTTCTCAGAAAGATTTCTCGGCGCCTTTTGCCTCCGGCTCTGGAAAGTATAATACCATGATCATTATCCCCTGTTCGATGGGTACGCTCGGCCGGATCGCCACCGGCATCTCCTCCGACCTGATCACCCGCGCCGCCGATGTGGTGCTGAAGGAAAGAAGAAAGCTGATCTGTGTGGTCCGGGATACGCCCTACAACCTCATGCATATACGCAATATGGAGACGGTGACCCTTGCCGGGGGTATCATCTGCCCGGCTACGCCTTCTTTTTACAGTCGTCCGAAAACATTGGAAGAAATGGCCGCAACGGTCGTCGATCGCGTGCTGGACCTGGCGGGGCTGGATATCAGTACGTTCCGATGGGGAAGCTAGTTACTTCGTAGGGCTCAATTCCGAAGATCGACCTCTTCTACTCCGGGATATTTCGTCTTATTGAACGCCAGTTGGTTCTCGGTGAGCGGTGCATTCCCATTCAGCTTGTTCGTGTCCAGCGTATACCGGCTGCCGTTCTTGTCATACCATTTGATGCTGGCCAGCGTGTGCTGGGCCTTGTCGATATAAAGGAGGGCCTTATAAAAGGTCTTTGTCTTATCCACGGGGGTCAGTTCCACTTCCTGCAAGGTGCGCGTACCCAGTTTCGATTCTCCATTCAGTTTGTACAGGAAATCCTTATCGTAGAAGTCGGTGAAGAATTTTTCGGGGCTGATCGTCCTGGATGCCGGATCGGATTTCGTGATCGTCACCTCATTGGATGATTTGTCATAGGTCCAGACATCCTTGCCATCGGAAAATATTTCCTGCCCGGTTATGCTCAGGTGATATTTGGTCCCCTTCAGATAGATCACCCCTGTCTTGCTACCCTGCTGCTTACCTTTCGCGTCTTCCACCTTCAGGGTGAAATTGGCCTGGATCGCCTGGAAAGACTTGAGTTTGGCGGTAAGGCCATCAAGGACCTTCTTTGCATCCGGATCATTTTTACCGAGGCTGTTATTCTGAGCCTGGGCTGTAAAAAAACATCCACCTAACAATAAAAAGGTAAAGATCGATTTGTTCATATTGCAATGGTTAAACAGTATATGAATTGAAGGCGCAAATATATCTGAAAAGAAGCAGAGCTTATGCGATTAAAGCGTTAAATTATATGTCAGGCCCCCGGTATGCCGCCGCAAATTCCCCGGGAAATTCAACTCCCGATCAGGATCCAAAGCCGCCCCGGAAGTATTCCGTCAGTTCACTTTCCGTCCTGTAGAGTACGTCCCTCGGCTTGCTGCCCTGGCCTGGTCCTACGATCCCTGCGGCTTCCAGCTGGTCCATCAGGCGACCTGCCCGGTTATAGCCCAGTTTCATCCTTCTTTGCAGCAGCGAAGTCGAGCCGATCTGGTTCTGCACGATCAGCCTCGCCGCATCTTCGAAAAGTGGATCTTTGTCAGTCGCGTCGAATTCCTTCCCCTCCATTTCTTTCTCGTCGACATATTCCGGCAATTTGTATGCCTCGGGGTATCCACGCTGTTTGCTGATGAATGTCGTGATCGCCTCGACTTCCGGGGTATCCACAAAGGCGCATTGCAGACGGGTGATCTCCCCATTATAGGAAATGAGCATATCTCCTTTCCCGATGAGCTGATCCGCGCCCCCCGCATCCAGGATGGTACGGGAGTCGATCTTGGAGGATACCTTGAAGCCGATACGTGCCGGAAAGTTGGCTTTGATCGTACCGGTGATGATATTGACGGATGGACGTTGTGTGGCGATGATGAGATGGATGCCCACCGCACGGGCCAGCTGGGCGAGACGGGCGATAGGCATCTCAACTTCCTTGCCGGCCGTCATGATCAGATCGGCAAACTCGTCGATCACCAGCACGATGAACGGCAGGTATTCGTGTCCCTTCTGGGGATTCAGCCGGCGCTTGATGAATTTGTCGTTGTATTCCTTGATATTCCTTGCGCCCGCCTCCTTCAGCAGGTCATACCGGATGTCCATCAGTGTGCACAGGGCGTTCAGCGTATGCACCACCTTCTTCGTGTCCGTGATGATGGCTTCTTCCTCGCCGGGCAGCTTGGCCAGGAAATGCTTTTCGATCGTACGATAGATGCTCAGTTCCACCTTCTTGGGATCCACCAGCACCAGCTTCAGCTGCGAAGGATGTTTCTTGTACAGGAGCGAGACCAGGATCGCATTCAACCCAACGGATTTACCCTGGCCCGTGGCGCCCGCCATCAGCAGGTGGGGCATGGCCGCAAGGTCCACGATGAAATTCTCGTTATCGATCTTTTTACCGATGGCGATGGGAAGGTTGAAATTACTGTGCTGGAACTTATCCGAGGCCAGCAGGGTGCGCATGCTCACCACCGTCTTCCGCACATTGGGAACTTCTATACCAATGGTACCCTTACCGGGTATGGGCGCAATGATCCTGATGCCGAGGGCGGCGAGGCTCAGCGCAATATCGTCTTCGAGATTCTTGATACGGGAAATACGGACCCCCGCAGCAGGGACGATCTCATACAGGGTCACGGTCGGCCCCACCGTGGCGCTGATCTTCTGGATGGCTATATCGTAATTCTTGAGCGTATTGATGATCTGGTTCTTATTGGTCTCCAGCTCGGCCGGATCCTGGACGATCTTTTCACTGCCATGCGCCTCGAGCAGGTCGAGGGAAGGATATTTGTAATCGCGCAGGTCGAGGGTGGGCTCATAATCCCCCTCTTTTATTTCTCCCACGCCATCGGGCGCCTCATTGATCTCCAGCCTGAGTTCGGCCAGGTCCTTTTTCTTTCCGGGCACGACGGGAGGAATGATGGTCTGCGGTATTTCCTTGACCAGCGGATCTTCAACAAACGGCGACCCGTCCTTCCCCAATCCGTTCTCCTCCGGTCTTTCCACGACGGTGAATACAGGATCTTCCTCCATCAGCACAGGCTCCGGCGGAATGACCACTACCCCATCCCCTTTCATGATATTGCCTTTCTTATTGCTGAATCCCTCATCTACGAATAAACGTGCGCCTTCCTTCTTTGCTTCACCGGTGACGGCGACCGGAACTGCCTCTTTCTTTGGCAAGGAGGGGATAGCGGGTACTTTGAATACGGGATTGAACCTCCAGATAAAATAGGCCAGCCCCGCCACGAGCAATAAGGCGGCCGTTCCCAGCCAGCCGAGGAAGCGGATCAGCCAGTCGCTGATCATATCCCCTACACCCCCACCCCAGGAAAATCCATTGCCCCTCGTAATAAAGGCAAGGCTGACGGAGAAGAACAATAAACCCGCCAGCACATAACGCAGGTTGCGGCCGATGGAAAATATTTTTCGCGCAAACAACAGGTTTGCCCCCACGATAAAGAAAAAGGAACAAAACAGATAAGAAGCCAGTCCAAAGCCTTTATAGAAGAACTGGTGAGACACCAGCGCGCCGAGGTTGCCCAGGAGGTTGGCCACCTTTACTTCTGAGGAAGGTAATAATATAGAGGCCCCTCCATGGAATACCTTATCCTGGTCTTCTTTCCAGGTGAAGAGGTAGGAAGTAAAAGCTATAAAAAGAAAAACAGCCAAAAGCAGACATACGGCCCCTGTGATCTTGTGGGTGCGTTCGTCCCTGACGATTTGTTTTACCGTCACCCGGGAGTCCTTTTCGGGTTTAAGTTCAGAAGGGTCAGACGCCTGGCTTTTCTTTGACTTCAGTCGGTTTGCCATGATCGCAAAGATAAGTGACTAAATTTATTTAATTTACCTTTAAAACCTATGTGTTCCATGGCCTTCCGGTCGCTATATCTGTCACTTATCCTTTCCCTGAGCGGGTTGCTTGCACAATCCCAGCCCAGCCCTGAGCCTCCAGCCGCCGATCTGGCAAAGACGGGCATCTTAGATAATATTTCAAATATATGTTCCGTATGGTTCTCCGGGGCCAACGTCGCCCCTGAAAACATGCCTTTTCTGCCATTCACCCTGGGTACGAAAAAATACGAACATTTTATTCCGGCGGCCCTGGTCAATAAAAAAGCGATCCTGAAGTTCACCGTGTTCAACAGCAGCGACAGTGTCCAGCGCGTATTCCTTTGTCCGGGCTTCTTCTATGATTCCATAAACTTGTTCCAGCTGGACAGCGTCTCCGGCAAACAGCTGGTCAGGCCAGCGCCTGTCCTCATGCCTCCCGATAAGGACAGTCTGGGGTACCGGGGCATCATTCTCCAGCCACACGAGAACAAAACGTTTTTTGCGCAGCTTTCTTTTATCAGGACGTCCACAAATTCCCTGAATCCTACCCTCACCCGGCAGGTCTTTATCAGAAAAGGCATTATGCTCAGCCACCGGGACAAGTCCGATATCGATGTGATCACCAACCTGTTCGCGGGTATCATGCTGATGATGATCTTCTATGCGCTGAGCGAGTATGTGCAGACCACCAAGCCGGAATTCCCCTGGTATGCCATCTATGCCATTTGTATCAGCTCCTTGTTATTCCTGAAATCGTTTCTGCACGATACGACTACCCGGTTCAGCTATTTTTTTGAAGGTTACCTCGACAATATCATTTTTTGCATCGGCCATATCTCCTATATTATTTTCCACCGAAAGTTCCTGGATACCCCAAAAAATTACCGTAATCTCGACCTGTTCCTGCACTGGGGCGCGAGGGTGGTCTTCGTGCTGATGCTCCTGTATTCCTTCGCTTTCTTCTGGATCCGGGATTTCCGGGTCGCCAACTTCATAGAGGATTTCACCAAGTACCTTTTGCTGCTGGTGATCATCGTTTTTATATGGAAAGGCCTGGGCTACAAGGATAAGCTGATGAATTATATCGTGTTCGGGAATATCTCCCTCTGTGCGCTTTCCATCTTCTCCCAGCTGATGATCGCCACCAATTTCAACCCGGCTAAAGGAGGTTCTATTTTCAACCTCTCGTTGTTCTATTACGAGGCCGGCATCACCATTGAATTGCTGTTCTTTTTATTCGCAGTGACCTATAAGAATAAAAAGGAGATCATCCTCAGCATCCAGAAGGAAGAAAAGCTGAAACTGGAAACGGAACGCAAAGAGTTGGAAAAACAGGTGGCGGTGCTGGCGGCCAAGCAGGACGAGCGTAACAGGATCTCTGCCGACATGCATGATGAGCTGGGATCGGGCGTCACCGCTATCCGCCTCATGAGCGAGATCGTGAAAAGCAAGATGAAGGAACAGACCCTGCCGGAAATCGAGAAGATCTCCAATTCCGCCAACGAGCTTCTCAACAAGATGAACACCATCATCTGGACCATGACCAGTTCCAACGATTCGGTGGAAAACCTCGTGGCCTATATCCGCTCCTATGCGGTTGAATTTTTCGAGAACACCAGCATCGATTGTCATTTCAATATGCCAGGCTCCATCCCTTCGAGGGAGATCAGCGGCGAGAAAAGAAGAAATATCTTCCTTTCGGTAAAAGAGGCGTTGAACAATGTAGTCAAGCATTCCCAGGGGACGGTGGTGAAGATCAACGTGCTCGTGAACGAGCGGCTGATCATCGAGATCCTCGACGATGGCGTTGGCATCAATATGGAAAAGCTGCGGAAATTTGGTAACGGGCTCAACAATATGAAGAAAAGGATGGCGTCCATCGATGGGGAATTCGCCATAGAGGCCCAGGGCGGGACAAAGACTACTTTTTTTCTGGGGTTGTAAGTAGAATCAGCGTCTCGGGCAATAATATAGCTCATCAGGAGCCTTATTTTCGAGCTGTTTCAATTGATGATGAGAATAATCGCTGCAAGTAGAAGTAATGTGGGGCTTTAGTTCAGCTCATGAGAAAATACAGCGACGGTGAGATATATTATTGCACAGAGCTCTATGACTTCTTCGCCGTTACCCCTATCCACAAAAAAAGCCAGCCCGCGATAAAGAACAGCCCGCCCACGGGCGTGACGATGCCCACATATTTCAGGTTGAGGCTGTCGGCGGCCTTGAGTGCGGTGAGCACGTATAAAGAACCGGAGAACAGGATGATCCCGGTGATAAAGCAATTGCCCGCCCAGGCCATCCACTTATTCGAGAATTTCTCCGACAGCAGCGCCACCAGCAGCAGCGCGAATACATGATAGAACTGGTATCGCACCCCCGTCTCAAATACGGCCACGGCGTCCGGGCTGACGATCTCCTTCAGCTTGTGGGCGGCAAATGCGCCGAGCACCACGGAAAGGGCTCCTAACAAGGCGGCAATGGAAAGAAAATTCTTGTTCATTCAGAATATGTTTCGTCCTCTAATAATAACTGGATCAGTTTGTCGAGGGTAATGTTCTCTTCATTCACCATCACATCGGCCTGTTCATAATACATCCTTCGTTCGCTGAGCTTGCGTACGATATAGCGCTGCAATTCATCGTCGCCGATCTCCCGGATCAGGGGGCGGCTCATCCTCTCCATCAGCAGACGCTGCTTCAGGGTGTCGATGGCGGTATTCAGCCAGATCACTTTCCCGCTCTTTTTCATAAACTCGATATTATTGAAGAAACAGGGGGTCCCGCCTCCGCAGGATAATACAAACCGTTCTTCCCGCTGCACCAGGTCTTCCAGCACCTCTTTCTCCTGGTAGCGGAAATATTCTTCTCCTTTCTCCGAAAAGATCTCGGATACCGACCGCCCGTTCTTTTCTACGACCTCGGTGTCCAGGTCATGGAAAGGCAATTGCAGCTTTGCCGAGAGCAACCTGCCCCAGTGCGTCTTTCCCGAACCCATAAATCCTATCAGAAATATTTTCATGCGCTCTCTTCGTCTTTTTTCATTTGCCCGATGGGCCTTTGGCTCATCGCCTCATTTGAATGCGTTCAGCCCTGTTATATCCATGCCCGTGATCAGTAAATGTACGTCATGCGTGCCTTCATACGTGATAACGCTTTCAATATTCATCATGTGGCGCATGACCGGATATTCCCCCGTGATGCCCATGCCCCCCAGCATCTGCCGGGCGTCTCTTGCGATCTGCGCGGCGATCTCGCATCCATTGCGTTTAGCCATCGACACTTGTGCCGGGGTTGCCTTTCCGGCGCTCATCAGTACCCCGAGCCTCCAGTTGAGCAACTGCGCCTTGGTGATCTCGGTGATCATTTCGGCCAGTTTCCGCTGCTGGAGCTGAAAGCCCCCTATAGGACGGTCGAACTGCACTCTTTCGAGGCTATACCGCAGGGCGGTATCGTAACAATCCATTGCCGCACCCACCACGCCCCAGGCGATCCCGTAACGGGCCTTGGTCAGGCAGCTCAGCGGTCCCTTCAGCCCTTTTATATTGGGCAATATATTCTCTTTGGGCACTTTGACATGATCGAAGACCAGCTCCCCGGTGGCCGAAGCGCGAAGGCTCCATTTACCATGGGTGGTGGGGGTGGTAAAGCCTTCCATTCCTCTTTCCACGATGAGGCCCCGGACATTGCCCTCTTCATCCTTGGCCCAGACCACGGCTACCTGGGAGAAGGGGGCATTGCTGATCCACATCTTGCTGCCGTTCAGGACCACATGGTCCCCTGCATCCTTGAAATTGGTCAGCATCCCGCTGGGATCGCTGCCATGATTGGGCTCCGTCAGGCCAAAACAGCCCAGCCATTCGCCACTGGCGAGCTTTGGCAGGTATTTTTTCCGCTGTTCTTCACTGCCATATTCGTAGATGGGGAACATCACCAGCGAGCCCTGGACCGAAGCCGTGGAGCGCACCCCGCTGTCCCCTCTTTCCAGCTCCTGCATCATCAAGCCATAGCTGATATAATCCAGCCCACCGCCCCCGTATTTTTCGGGAACGGTAGGGCCAAAACAGCCCAATTCGCCCAGTTGCCGGACGATATGTTGCGGAAACTCAGCTTTTTGCGCATATTCCTCGATAATGGGGGAAATCTCCTTTTTGGTATAGCTCCTCACCGATTCGCGGATCAGCTTATGCTCATCCGTCAGCAATTCATCCACCCCAAAATAGTCCGGGCTTTGAAAAAGATCTGTCTTTGCAGCCATGACAAGCCAGTTTAATTTGTGCCGCTAAAGTAAGAAAAAGGCCCCGTTATCCGATATCCGACCTTCGTTCCGTCCGGGTAGTCCGGGAAACTTTGTTGCCCTGGTGACCGCAAAAGAGGGCGGCGACCCTTTTTTTGCCTTTATTTTGCCCCGATATGCAACATGGGAGATAAGTCCGTGTATTTAATGGTAAGAGATGGCCCGGACATCAGATCCGGGGAAACCATCTCCGGCAAAAAATGAACGCTAAAATAGCTGGCTTGGAATTAACTGAACCAATACTCAGAGACGAATTGGTAGAACGGTGCAAACAGGGAGACTCAAGGAGTTTCTCCGAGCTGTACCAGAAATATGCCAAGGCTATGTATAATACAAGCCTGCGTATCGTCGACCATACGGGCGATGCGGAGGATGTTATCCAGGAGGCGTTTACCGATGCATTCAGGTCTTTGGAGGACTTTCATTATAAATCGACTTTCGGGGCCTGGCTGAAGAAGATCGTGATCAATAAATCGATCAACCAGCTGCGCAAACGCAAAATGGACCTGATCGACATCGATAAGACGAATCTCGGGCATCTGCCCGAGGAAGAGAGCCTGGATGAGAACGAGATCCAGCTGAAGGTGGAGGATATCAGAAAAGCGGTCAGATTTTTACCAAACGGATACAGGACCGTACTGAGCCTGTACCTGTTCGAAGGATATGACCAGGAAGAAATTGCAGAGATCCTTCGCGTGTCGCATGCTACGGTCAGGACCCAGTACATGCGGGCGAAACAAAAATTACTAGGTCTTATAAAACAAGGAGAGTTATCA
Source organism: Puia sp. (assembly GCA_035317125.1). GTDB lineage: Bacteria > Bacteroidota > Bacteroidia > Chitinophagales > Chitinophagaceae > Puia. The sequence goes on along the minus strand of DATHHO010000205.1, from coordinate 13,155 downwards.
TGAACAACCGGTTAGAACAATTCATCCGCGACCATCGCGAGGAATTCGATGCCGACGAGCCAGGGAAAAAAGTCTGGGAGAACATCCAGTTCCAGATGGACCCTGTGAAGAAGAGGGAAACCGCCATACCCGTTATCTGGATGAGCACCCGGCGGTGGACGGCCGTAGCGGCGGTCAGTCTGCTGATGGCTGGCAGTGTCTGGTATTTTTCACGGACGAACACGGCCCCGAAAGTCAACCCGACAGAAATAGCCATTACGACGCAGAAGCCCGCTCCTGCCGATACGACTTCGAATGTCAAGGCAAAAGGAACGCAGCCGGCAGATTCACCGGCATCTCCCGGTGTAGGCAAGGACGCCCCGCTGGTAGCATCCGCGACCCAGAAGGCGGCTCCTGCAGAATCAAGTCCCGAATCGGATTACCGGGAGGAAATGTATCACTATGCCAGGCTTGTGGAGCTGAAACATAAAGAACTAAAGACCATTGAGAAAGACGAACCCTTACTGTACAAACAATTTGCAGGTGACGTCAGCAAACTGGACAGTACGTATCGCACATTGGAAAAACAATTACCGGAAAACCCCAACCGTGAGCAACTGTTGGAGGCGATGAAACAAAATCTCGAGCTGCAGATGGGATTGCTGAATCATCAGCTGGACATCATCAAACAAATCAATCATTCAAAAAAGAAAGCGTATGAAAAAGCATATAAAGAAGCTTAATCCCGTATTTATTCTCCTTGCCTTATCCCTGCCCTTTACCGGCATGGCCAAGGGCCCCGGAGAAGATGTGCAGCGGAAAAAAACGATCAACAAATCCTATAACGTCACGGCCGATGACAAGCTCGAAATCGAGAACTCCTTTGGCAATGTCATGGTCAGCACCTGGGATAAGAACGAGATCACCGTCGACATCGAGATCGTCGCCAACGCCCCCACGGACCAGAAGGCACAGGATATCATGGACGAGATCGACGTAAAGGATATCCATGAAGGCCATATCATTTCCTTCAAGACCAAGGTCGGGGATATCCATAACGGAAATGACAAAAAACGGAATAAGAACGGAGAGGATGAGGACAGGGCGTTCTATATCGATTATATCATCCATATGCCGGCGGCCAACCGCCTTGACCTCGAGAACAGCTTTGGCAAGACCGTAATTCCCGATTTTAACGGACAAGTCAGCCTCACCAGCAAATTCGGCAGCCTGACCACCGGCAAGCTGACCAATGTGGACAATATCGATGTGGAATTCGGAAAGGCCCTGATCAAAGAGATCGCCAATGGCAAAGTGGTCTTCAAGTTCAACAAAGAATCCACCATCGGGAAAGTAGACGGGAGCGTGAAGATCAGCAGCGAATTCTCACAGCGGGTATCGTTCAATGTAGCCAATGATATAAAAGAACTTTCCGTCTTCGAATCCTATTCGGGTGTAAGGATGATCGTCACCAAGGCCCTCTCGGCGGAGATCGATGTACACACCAGCTTTGGCAGCTTCCATAACGACAGCGAGTTCAGCATAAAAGAGCAGAAAGAGGGAAGCGACAACGATTATGGTCCTCATTTCGATAAGGACTATGCCGGAAAGGCAGGAGATGGCAGGGCAACGATAAAGATCAAGAGCAGCTTTGGCAACGTGCGGCTTTCCCATACCGCCGCCGGCGTGAACGATAACGACGAAGACGACGAAAAAGGCAAAGACAAGGATAAAGACAAACACAAGGATAAACATAAAGACAAGGATAAGGACAAAGACGACGATGATAATTCATCGGCCAGATTATAACAGCTTCGTATACTAAAAAAGGGCCGCCATGGCCCTTTTTTATTTTATTATCTTGCAGCAATGCAAAGCCATTTTACACCGACGCTGGAATTCGCCCGGCAGAAAGACAGCGAAGATCCGCTGCATGTCCTCCGCGATCAGTTTCACTTCCCCAGGCATCAGGACAAGGATGCCATCTATTTCTGCGGCAACTCCCTGGGCCTCCAACCCAAAAATGCGGAAGCCGCTATCCTGCAGGAACTGAAAGACTGGAAGGAACTGGCCATCGGGGGCTATATGCACGCAAAAAATCCCTGGCTATACTATCAGCATAATTTCAGGAAGCCGCTTTCGAAGATCGTCGGCTGCCTCGAAGAAGAGACCACGGTCATGAATGCCCTGACGGTGAACCTCCATCTGCTGATGCTTTCTTTTTATCATCCCGGACCCCAGCGCTACCGCATCATCATGGAGGCCGGGGCTTTCCCATCGGATCAGTATGCCGTGGAGACCCAGGTCAGATGGCATGGGCTGGACCCGGACGATGCCATCATCGAGATCCATCCCCGCGAAGGAGAAAAGATCATCCGGGAAGAAGACATCCTTGCTGCGATCGACCAATACCGTGATTCCCTGTCCCTGGTGCTGTTCGGTGGGATCAACTACTATACCGGCCAGCTTTTCGATATTCCTGCGCTGACGGAGGCGGCTCATCGCGCGGGGGCCATCGCCGGTTTCGATCTGGCCCATGTAGCAGGCAACACACTGCTGCGCCTGCACGACTGGAAAGTCGACTTCGCCGTATGGTGCTCCTATAAATACCTGAACGGTGGGCCCGGAGCCGTAGGCGGCGCCTATCTGCACGAAAAATATGCCCGGGACAAGGACCTGATCCGGCTTGCCGGCTGGTGGGGCAATGACGAGGCCACCCGTTTCCGGATGGAGAAAGGCTTTATCGCCAAACCCGACGCCAGCGGATGGAACCTGAGCACGGCCCAGGTCTTTAATATGGCTGCCCTGAAGGCATCCCTCGAATTATTCGATACGGCGGGCATGGAGAAGATCCGGTCAAAGAGCCTGGAGCTGACGGCTTATCTTGAATTCCTGTTGCAGCAGCTGAACACGATCCGCTTCGAGGTCCTTACCCCTGCTTCGCCGGAGCGAAGGGGCGCGCAATTGTCCCTGTACTTCCAGGAAAGAGGAAAAGAGATCCATGAGAAAATGATCGCCTCCGGCATCATCGTGGATTACCGGGAGCCCGGCGTCGTGCGTGTGGCCCCTGCCCCGCTCTACAATTCCTTTGAAGACGTCTACCGGTTTTATCATATTTTACAAAACTTTCAATAAACATCCTTGACAACAGGGCACCGCAAATCCGATTCAGCAGGCTCGTTTCCGGCCACTCCGGCAGGGGCGGCAGTACCCCGGCGCAACCTATTCACCCGCCTGGTCACCAACCTGACTTTTCTGGTGCTGGTAGCCCTTGTGGCGGCTGTGCTGCTGGGTCAGTTCTATCCTTCCACAGCCGTCAGGATGGAGCCGCTGGGCACCTGGTTCGTCAAGGTCGTTAAGGTATTTATTCCACCCATTATATTCCTTACGATCGTATCGGGGATCAGCGGCATGAGCAACCTGAAAAAAGTCGGGCGGATCGGCATCAAGTCGCTTCTTTATTTCGAAGTGGTCACCACCATCTCCCTGGCCATCGGGATCCTCATGGCCAATATCATTCATCCTGGCCGGATCGACAAGGCAGGGCTGCCAATCCAGGATGCCTCCAGATATGCGAAGCAGGGCGCAGCCGGCTTTTCATGGTCGGAGTTCTTTCTTTCCAACCTTACCCTGCAGGTGCTGGTGCTGGCCATCATTACGGGCATCGTGGTCAGTCTCAACCGGCACCGCGAGAAGATCCAGCGTCTCCTGGAACCGGCCACCCGGTTCGTTTTTCGTTTATTGAAAGGGGTGATGTATCTGGCCCCCGTCGGAGCGTTTGGCGGCATGGCCTTTACGATCGGAAAATTCGGCATCCGGACGCTGGTCCCCCTCGGCAAGCTTATGCTGACCATGTACAGTACGATGATCCTGTTCATCTTTGTCGTGCTGGGCCTGATCCTGCGTTATTATAAGCTGAGCATCTGGACCTATTTAAAAAATATCCGGCAGGAGATCCTCATCGTACTGGGAACTTCTTCCTCCGAAGCCGCCCTGCCTTCGCTGATGGATAAGCTGGAACGGATGGGGTGCAGCAAACCGGTGGTCGGTCTTGTCGTCCCCACGGGCTATTCCTTCAACCTCGACGGCACATCGATCTATCTTTCCATGGCGACCATATTCCTTGCGCAGCTGTACAATGTATCGTTGTCGACGGGAGAAATGCTGACCATCCTGTTCATACTCATGGTGACCTCTAAAGGAGCGGCGGGGGTGACGGGCAGCGGCTTTATCGTCCTCGCCTCCACGCTGACGGCCGTTCAGAAGATCCCCGTCGAGGGCCTTGCCTTCTTACTGGCCGTGGACAAATTCATGAGCGAGGCCAGGGCCATCACCAATATCATCGGCAATGGGGTGGCTACGCTGGTGATCGCAAACAGCGAGGGAGATTTTAAGGCGCCTGACGGGACACAGACGCTCACCGTCTCCGCGGGCGCGGCATGATGGCAAAGCACTCTGCCGGCACGCATTATCCGGACCCGGCTTCGGATCAGTGAATAGCCGCAGCCGAAAGATATCTGCGCATTTCTCCCTGGTAGCAGGCGGCTTCATAGCCGGCCTTTTCGGCAAAATCTTCTTTGTCCGAAACATAGATGACACCACGGCTTACGTTGACGAGCAGACCGCCATCCTTGTTCAATGCTTTTTCTGAAATCGTCTCCAGACTGCCCCCCTGCGAACCTACGCCGGGCACCAGGTAAAAATGATCCGGCGTAATGCGGCGTATGTTTTCGAACCATTCCGGCTGTGTGGCGCCGATGACGAACATCAGGTTGTCGGGGCTGCCCCAGCCCGCGGCAGTCTTCAACACTTTTTCATACAGATAATCTTCTCCTGCCCGCTGTAATTCGAAATCCTTCGCACCGGAGTTGGAGGTAAGGCCCAGCAGGATCGTCCACTTATCTTTATATTCGAGAAATGGCCTCACACTGTCTTCGCCCATATACGGAGCTACCGTGATGGCGTCGAAATTCAGGGTCTCGAAAAACGCTTTTGCATATTGGGAGGAGGTGTTCCCGATATCGCCTCTTTTTGCATCGGCGATCCTGAAATGGGTGGAAGGAATATAGTCGACCGTTCTTTCCATCGACTCCCAGCCCTTCGCGCCGGAAGATTCGTAGAACGCGGTGTTGATCTTATAGCTGACGCAATAGTCTTGGGTCGCGTCGATGATCTGTCTGTTGAATTCGAAGACGGGGTCGGCATGGGAAAGAAGGTGGCGGGGGATCTTAGCCAGATCCGTATCCAGGCCGACACAGAGGTAAGATCTTTTTATCCTGATCAGTTCAATCAACTGTTGACGTGTCATAGATGCTTGTACCTTCTTTCTTTGACAATATTTGGAACGAACTTGTTTTTCATTTTCTGTCCTTCAAATCCCAATCGTTTATACACATCTCCTCCTATTCCAGGGTCTACTAAGCCATCTTGATTTTTTTGATCGTCTATTGCAAAATATAAGTATTCGAATTTCCTGCTGACATTATCCTCAAATTCTCTTTCTAAGCTTTCTGTTGCTCCCTCCAATAAAACAGGCGCAACAACTAAAATCTGCTTAGGATGGGATTCTCCAATCAAGTCAGTGAGATTCGTTCTGACAACACAAGAACCTGATATAATTGATTTTATTATAATTAAGACTGGGATATCCTTATATCCTTCTTCATGAAATTTCTTGATAATCGGAGCTACAGAAACACCGTTCTCTATATTCGGTTTAAACCGCTCATTCCAAAAAACAGTCAAAAACACCTTCTTCCCCTTTTTTTCCAATACATCAATAATCCCTTTACCTAAATAATCTGCATCTTCAACCGTGCATGCCAAAGTAATTCTGTCAGAACCAGTTGTTCTTTTTAATATCAAATCACCAAGTTTATTCCCAAGTTCATACATGGTTTGTGCATATTCTTGCCTTTTGGTTCCTTGGTCAATAAGTCTGTCAAGTAAACTACTTATATCTTTACTTACATTATCGTTTAAAATTCTTCCCATATTTATGAAGCTAAAAGCGGTTCCAAATCTTCGAATGTTATAACTACTGTATTGAAGACATCGTTTTCCCATTGTTCATATTCAAAACTACCAATGCAATATTTTAAGACGCCATCATCTGTGTCATTAAACCTCCAGTTCAAATAGCCGCTTTCTACAGTATAACAAAATCCTGCTATCGATTTTAAAATTTCGCTTAATTTTTTCGAAACTTCTGTACCAAAACCTCTTATAAAATTCGGGTTCTGAGCCCGGCTTCTATCTAATAATTCTTTTAAAGAAATCCTGTTTTTATCCGTTGAATCCCATGAACCTAAAAGAATGGCGCCTAAAGTATCCAGTTTGTCCACAGATGGATTTTCAAGAGCACACATTTTACCTAATTCTGCCTTTATAAGAGGGTTCTTCCTTATTAAATTATTTAAAGATGAAGCGGTTTCAAAATGAATCACTTTTACTAAACCCTTAATTTCATTCGGCAGATCAGCAACCAGATGATCATACACTTCTTTCCTGGAAACTACCAAGTATAAATAAGAGTCGACTTTCTGATCACAACCTATTTTGTATTGCCTTGTAAAATCATCTTTAACGGCATGAATGTCATCAGTCCAGCTTAACTTTTCAACATCTTTAATTTGAAAATGATATTTGTCTCTGATCGCATTTAGTTCAATCACCAGATCATCAATAAAACAAAATGCCTGTGAAGAAAACAAAATATCCTCCCAATCAGGTAAAGTGTTGAAGAAAATAGCTATTTGATATACTGTAAAAAAATTCTCAAAAGTATTACCCTTCGAATTATTGACTCCACCTCTATTTTTATTATTTAAGTATTCAAATTGCTTTTCACCGTCTACCCCAAAACTGACTTTTAGCTGCTCTAAAGTAGTCATTCTTAATCATGTTAATGTAATACGACAAACCGATTATACGCTCCAAGTTTCCACAATTGTGGATAACATCCAACATAAAAACATTATATGTTTTACATCTTATTATCTCCACAAAATTGAGGCTTTTTTTGATCCAGTGGGATTAAACTTGATCTCCGGATAAAGGAAATAATCCACCCTCCCGCTGCCGCATCTCTCCGGCCACTCCTCTGGCCGCCTCATCTCCCTGCTCCAGCTGACCGATCACCTGCTGAAAGCTTTTCTCGTCGCGGTTCTGGCTGAGCTTATAAGCTGCCTGAATCTCGTCGATGCTGATCTCGAAGCCGACGATGCCCCGGACATCATCGTTGAACATTTTTTCGGGTATGTCTTCCAGCTTCATCGGATGGGGCAGGTGCTGCTCATAATTGTCCATCAGCTGGGACAACGCGGCCTTCAATGCATCCCCTTCCATGATCCTGATCTTTCCGTAAATATGCACGGAAATATAATTCCAGGTAGGTACGTTGGGGACGGTGTACCAGGTGGGGGATACATAGGCGTGCGGACCGGGGAAGATCACCAGCACCGGGGCGCCGTCGGTAAGCGTAGACTTCTGTTCATTCCCTCTGGAAATATGTCCCATCAGGACATCCGCGCCCTCCGCGTTCTTGCCTGCCAGCAAGGGAATATGCGTGCCGATGGGAATTCCTTCGCTCACACTCACCAGGATGGCAAAGCTGTTCTCTTTTATAAAAGAGAATATCTTGTCCCTGTCCTTTTCTTCGTATCGTCTGGGGATATGCATATGACTGATTTTACCTGGAAACGCTTCCTGTTTTCAGGCCAATTGGTTAATTTCACAAAAGCATTTTAACCTAAACCCTCACCGATGAGCCGCTCGTTTGTTCCATTTAGCCTCGCCCTGCTGTTATTGATCATCCCATTTGCGCTTTCGGCCCAGCACGTACAGACGCCTCCGGCTCAGGACGATGACTTCAGTGTTTTCCTTTTTGCCATCCTGTTAGCAGGCATATCCATCATGATTGGCGCGGCTATTTTCGGATCTTTTCTGGCCATGCTGCTGTTCTTTTGCTTTATCGGGCTGGTCTCCGCGGGCATCCTGTCCGCTTCCATCATGGTCGGCTTGTATAAAAGATCCCTCGCGGCCGGTTTCAAAACGCTTCTGATCATCGTCTGCAGCATCGGGGGGGCAATACTTGGAATGATCAGCTTCTATTTTGTCAATGATTTCTTCAAGCTTGATCTTAAACTTTCCACATCTCTGGTCTCCGGCGCTGTAAGCGGGATATTGGGCGGCGTTCTTCTGGGAATAAGTCTGTCCTTTATCTTCCGGACTCTTTTCGCCTATTTCCGGAACAAGCTGATTGCCTAAGCCACCACTTCCGCCGCGCGGGCCACACCCATATTCGCGTTCATCATGGCGATACAGCGGGCTGCATTACCGGCAAAATCGGAAAAAGCTTTTCTGGCGATGGGGTCATCACCCATCATGATGGGCACTCCGGAATCACCGCCTTCGCGTATGCTCTGCACCAGGGGGATCTGACCGAGAAAAGGAATATCGTATTCCTCTGCCAGCCGCTTGCCCCCATCCTTACCAAAAATGTAATATTTATTATCGGGCAGCTCGGCCGGTGTGAAATAGCTCATATTTTCCACCAGACCGATCACCGGCACTTTCAGCTGCGCCTGTCCGAACATTGCAATTCCTTTCTTCGCATCGGCCAGCGCAACATCCTGCGGGGTCGTGACCACGATCACGCCCGTAACGGGAACGGTCTGCATCAGGGTCAGATGGATATCTCCCGTCCCGGGAGGCATGTCGATGATCAGATAGTCGAGCTCGTCCCAGAACACATCCGATACGAATTGTTTTATCGCGCTGCTGGCCATCGGGCCTCTCCAGACCACCGCATTCTTTTCATCGACCAGCAAGCCAATGCTCATCAGCTTGATGCCATAGCGTTCCAGCGGGACGATCAGCCCTTTCTCCCCTTCGCCGCCGGCCATCATCATGGGGCGCTCGCCCCGTACGCCAAACATGATCGGTACGCTCGGTCCGTAGATATCGGCATCCATAAGGCCCACCGAAGCACCGCCCCTCGCCAGCGCAAGGGCAAAATTGGCGGCCACGGTACTCTTTCCTACTCCACCCTTTCCGCTTACCACCGCAATGATATTTCGTACTTTTGGCAAAAGGGCCCGGGCATCTTTCCGGTTCGTGGTGGTCTGCGACGTGAATTTCACATTTACCGCCGCCTCCTTATCCACCAGCAGGCGGATGGCGTTCACACAGGCATTCTTTATCATGTCCTTCATGGGGCAGGCCGGTGTGGTCAGCACTACCGTAAAGGCGACATAATTTCCTTCTATTTCGATATCCCGGACCATCCCCAGCGTAACAATATCTTTTCCCAGGTCGGGTTCCTGAACATTGCTCAAAGCCTCTAAAACTTTTTCCTTCGTCATGCGCAAGATTTTGTTAAATACTTTACTTTCAGGCAAAATTAACCATTGGTCCCCTTACTTTGTTTACGAATTACGGTTTAAAGGTTACTTTTGGCTCCGGCCAAAGATCGTTAATTTGGGGCCCTTGCAGAAAAAATCGCTGAATGAAAAAAATTGTACCATACCTTCTGTTCTCCGTACTCTTATCCGCACCTTTTGCCGTGCATGCCCAGTTCGATAAGCTGAAAGATTCGGTGGTCCAGCTCTATGGGGTCATTATGACGGCTGACAGCCTTAAGGGCATTCCTTCGGTGACGATCGTAGATAAAAGGGATGGACGGGGTACTTTTTCCAATGAAGGGGGGGTGTTTTCCATTGTAGTGATGAAAGGCGACCAGATCGAGTTCACCAGCGTCGGCTATAAATCCAAGCTGATCCAGATCCCCGATACCCTTTCCGGCAACCAGTGGAGCGTGATCCAGCTGATGGTCACGGACGCCCAGTTCCTCCCCGCCACCATCATCAAGCCCCGGCCTACCCGGGAGCAGTTCGAGCGGGATTTCGTGAATACCAAGGTCCCCGACGACGATATCGAGATCGCCAGGCAGAATACCGATGCCGCCAAACGAAGGGTGCTGGCCCGGACACTCCCTTCCGACGCCCGGGAAGCGAGCAATTATTACCTGAAGCAGGCCGCCACCCGTTACTACTACCAGGGACAGGCGCCCCCGCAGAATATTTTCAATCCCCTGGCCTGGGCTGACTTCATACAGGCCTGGAAAAGAGGTGATTTCCGGAACAATAACTAATCTATGCAGAATATCTCCGTTATCGGCGCCGGAACCATGGGCAATGGCATCGCGCATGTCTTTGCCCAAAATGGGTTTACCGTCAGCCTGGTGGACAACAATGCTGCTCAGCTGGACAAGGCGGTCCAGACCATTTCCCGCAACCTGGACAGGCAGATCGCCAAAGGCGCCCTCACCGAAGAACAGAAAAAGGCTACCCTCGCCGCCATCACTGCAAAGACCGATCTGGCTGCAGGCATAACGCAGGCGGAACTGGTGGTGGAAGCCGCCACGGAAAACACGGAATTAAAACTGAAGATCTTCCAACAGCTCGATGAGCTGGCGCCGGCAGGCTGTATCCTCGCCTCCAACACCTCTTCGATCTCGATCACAAAGATCGCCGCCGTGACCAAACGCCCGCAATCGGTGATCGGCATGCATTTTATGAATCCCGTGCCCGTCATGAAGCTGGTGGAGATCATCAATGGCTATGCTACGGATGCGGCTGTCACCGCAAGGATCATCGAGCTCTCCCGCAGCCTGGGCAAGACGCCCTGCGCCGTAAATGACTATCCTGGTTTTATCGCCAACCGTATCCTGATGCCGATGATCAACGAAGCCATTTGCAGCCTGTATGAGGGGGTCGCCGGCGTCCAGGAGATCGATACGGTAATGAAGCTGGGGATGGCCCATCCCATGGGGCCTTTGCAGTTGGCCGACTTTATCGGGCTGGATGTCTGTCTGTCGATCATGCACGTGCTGCATGACGGCTTTGGCAACCCGAAGTATGCACCCTGTCCCCTGCTCACCAATATGGTGACGGCAGGCTATCTGGGCATCAAGAGCGGCGAAGGATTCTATAAATACAGCCCCGGCAGCAAAGAACCACCGGTCAGCGAACGATTTTTATAAGCATTCACGCTATTTTCACCAATTCCACATTTCTCAGCTCCTGGAGCTTATAGCTTATTTCGGAAAGCCGGTTGACCGGTACGGCAATGTTCATATTACAAAAAAGCTGCATTTCCTGTTGAAGGACCCGGCAATTGTATTGTTTGACCAGGGTCATCACCTCATTGATCTGCGTGTAATCAAACCGGACGATATATTCCTTCTCGACCGGCCTTTGTACGGCAGGCGTCATCTGGAGCGCCAGCGCTGCGGCCGAGCGGTAGGCGTTGATCAGACCCGGGACCCCGAGCAGCGTGCCCCCGAAATAGCGGACGACGATGACCAGCGTATTGACCAGCTCTCTGCTGTCGATCTGGCCGAGGATCGGTTTACCGGCGGTGCCGGAAGGTTCTCCGTCGTCGCTGGAACGGTAATTGTTCCCGTCCAGCCCGATCCGGTAGGCAAAACAGTGATGGGTGGCTTTGGGATGCTCTTTTTTTATTTCATTCAGGCCTTCTTTGAACTCTTCCATATTCTTTACCGGCCGGGCATACCCGATAAATTTACTGCCTCTCTCCCTGAATTCGGCCATGGCTGCCTTCTCGATCGTATAAAAGAAATCAGGTTCTGGCATCGGCGGCGGGATTTGTATAACAGCAAAGGGTATCGGAGAAAAACTGTTCTCTGGAAATAAGTTGCGGACCGTTCATAACGGGGGCGGACAGCCCTTCGCCGATATACAGGTCCTCATTGGTGATCACTCTCGCCTCATCCCAGTACCCTTCCGAGATAAAAGCTTGCAGGAGAGTGGCCCCACCTTCCACCAGGACGCTCTGGATCCGCAACTGGTACAGGGCCTGGACGAGCTGGGGTATAAGGGAACTGCCTGCTGTCAATTTGTACCACGAGAGGGTAGCGTGTCTGGAATCGTCGTCAGTCCCGCCAGTCTTGCCAGTCTCGCCGCTGGAGCCATCCGCCCCGTCGCTGGAGCCCCCGGCACTGCCGCTGGAACCGCCTTCACCGGCACGCCCCCCTGACCAATGCCCGTCCGCCTCACCCTGCTCCACCGTATTGAAGATGATGGTCCGCACCTTCCGGTCAAAGAGCCGGAGGGACTGCGGCAAACGCAGATCCTTATCCAGCACGAGTCTTATCGGGTCGGGGCCTTTCCACAGCCTGGCGGTAAGGGCCGGATCATCGTAAAGGGCCGTATTCGTACCGACCAGGATCGAAGCCTCTTCCGTCCTCCATCTGTGGACAAGCCTGTTCGTGTATTCATTCGAGATAAAGACCCTCGAACGGTCTTCCGGGGCCAGCTTTCCATCCGAGCTCTGCGCCCATTTCAGCAGGATATAAGGCCGGTGGAGGGTATTGAAGGTGAAAAACCTCCTGTTGAGATGGATACATTCTTTTTCCAGCACGCCCAGTTCCACTTCCACACCGGCAGCCCTTAATTTTTCTATCCCCTTTCCGTTGACTTCTTCGAAAGGATCACGGCAACCGATCACCACTCTTGGGATCTTTTTGACGATGATGAGGTCGGCACAGGGAGGGGTCTTCCCAAAATGTGCACAAGGCTCCAGAGATACGTACAGCGTCGACTGCTGGATAAGGGGGAGATCTTCTTCTTTTACGGAGTGGATACAGTTCACTTCGGCATGCGCCTGGCCATATTGCCGGTGCCAGCCTTCCCCGATGATCCTGTCCTTATGCACCAGCACAGCGCCTACCATCGGATTGGGGGCCACATGGCCCGCCCCGAGCCGTGCCAGCTCCAGACAGCGATGCATGTATGTTTCCGCAATATTCATCAGGAGTCAATGTCTTTTTTAATGGTCTGATGGAGTTCGCTCCCGCTTACTTCAAGGACGCGAAAATAAGTCTAAATTTACAAATGACTTTGCATGATGCACAACAGGAGCTGAACTCCGGATTACAAAAGCTTTACGAGGCCCGGGAAGCCGCCCTTATGACGGATTGGGTGATGGAGAATATCAGCGGCCGGAAAAAGATCGACCGTCTTCTTCACAAAAATGAGGCGCTTTCCACACCGGAGCTGGACCTGCTGAAGAAATATACCGCCGAACTCCTGGCACATAGACCGGTACAATATGTCCTGCACGAAAGCTGGTTTGCCGGAATGAAATTCTATG
>DATHHO010000204.1:0-39174 GCA_035317125.1 Puia sp. | reverse complement strand
CTTTCCCCCAGTTGGAAGTATTGATGTCAAAAGAAGTGCTGTTCACCATATACGAGCCGGCGAGATTTCCCCCGGAGTTAAAGAAATTCACCGTGACCGGTTGACCGTAGTAGACGTTCAATCGCACCGTGCTGCCTATATGCACCACGCCTGGCTTCAGTTCGGGAGCAATTTTGCCCGTCATATCGACCGTTGCCACAGGAGAATAAAAGGCATTCCCATCCTTCAGCACGATCTTCAGCCGGTAATATCCCATCTGGCCGGCGAGGCTGTTATCAAGATCGTCGTAAGCCGGTCCCTGACCTTTAGCTCCGCTGGCTACCAGCTCGTGCAAAGGGGCAAAATGAACCCCATCCGTTGCCCGTTCCAGTACAAAATGGTCCGTATTGAACTCACTGGAGATCTGCCAGCGGAGTTTAACCATATTGGAGTTTGGTTCAGTATAAGCGTAGAAAAAGGGTGCTGTTGCCGCCTCCGTGGATACTGGAATGTCGGTATCGGGAGTCTGTGCCTTTGCCTGTGTTGTCAGTAAGGAGCAGCCGATCAGAATTGAAAAATAGAACTTTGTCATAAAAGACCTGTTTAGCTACTATACAAGTCGCAAAAAGAATGCCCAGCCCTCCTCAGGGATCCTCTGTCATACAATCTCAGCCACTGCGGTACCCCTTTCAGCGCAGCCTTCCGGTACTTCACCGCCTCCAGCGGTCCCTGCGCCGGCGCGCCTTACCGTTTCAGCAGATTGCTGTTTACGATCTTTTCCATCATCTCTTCTTTCTGGTATTTGCTGATGGGAACCTGAAACTGCTGCAGGTGCAGAATATTCCCTTCGATCGAATTGATCTTGTCGATAGCGACGAGGTAAGATTTATGGGGCTGTATGAACCTGGAACCCGGTAATTTTTCCTGTACCATCTTTAATGTCAGGTGTGCGATGATCTTCCGCTCCCGGGTATAAATGGACACATAATTTTCCAATGCTTCCACAAAAAGGATATCGTCGAACAGGACCTTTTCCAGTTTGCTGTCGGCCTTTACAAAGATATGATCCTGTGCCCCATTTGCCGCGGCAGACTGTTGCGGACTGAAGTAGTCCCAGGCCTTGTTTGCCGCTTTCAGGAACCGCTCGAACGGGATCGGCTTCAGGAGATAATCCAGGACCTCCAGCTCAAAACCCTGCAAGGCGTATTTTTCATAGGCCGTGGTGAAAATGACCCTCGGCGGGTTGGATGTGTTCTTCAGGAAGTCAATACCCGTTACCCAGGGCATTTCAATGTCCAGAAAGATCAGGTCGATGGGCTCCTGTTTGATCAGCGAATTCAGTTCGAGCACATTCTCGCAAACGCCTTTTAATTCCAGGAAGTCTATTTTCTCTACATACCCCTGCAGGCCCTTGCGGGCAAAAGGCTCGTCATCGGTGATCACGCAACGGATCATAAGTTCTTATTTTTAAAATGTAAGGAAAGGGTCGCGACGAACTCTTCGTTCTGTCTACCAAAATTAAACGAATGCTTACCGGGATAAAGCAATTCCAGTCTCCGTCGCAGGTTTTCCAGCCCGATAGCTCCGGGCCTGGTCGTCAATATTTCTTTCGGCACGGCATTCCGGACGGAGAATTGGACATCTCCTTCCTCTATAGACGCTTCGATGCGGATCCAGTAATCGCCGCCAACATACTTGAAAGCATTCTCCACCAGCGGCAGGAACAGAAGAGGGTAGACCTGCTGTCCGTTCAGGTTCTTGTCGAAATTGACGGTTAACTTCAGTTTTTCCGAAGATCGTATTTCCTGGAGCTGGATAAAATTTTCGAGGTAATGGATCTCCTGGCTAACGGGAACGGTCTGCTGCTGGTCGTAGAGCTGGTAGCGCAGCAGTTCGGAGAATTTCTCCACGCTTTTTTTTGCCTCGGCCACATTTTCATCCATCTGAAAATAGATCGTGTTCAGCGCATTGAACAGGAAGTGCGGGTGATACTGGGCTTTCAGGAACTTCAGCTCCGTCTCCAGCTTGTCATTCGTGATCTTTTCCAGTTGTAGTTTGCTGGCGACAAAGGCGCGCAGGAAGGTGCTGCTGCGGGCGATACCATAATAAATAATGGCATATAATAAAGGAACCGTATTGATATCCGCTACATCGTACCATTGGAGCCCATCGTCCGTAATCGCAGCCATCGTGGTGAAGAAAGCATTCACTATGACCAGGTTCACGAGGAAGACATACCATAGCTCCCTGCCCACCCGGCGGTAACTGAATTCGGCCGGCCAGCGTTCGTCAAGGTAGCGGAACAGGCGCCGGAAGGCCCACACGATGACGTAACTGACCATAATAGTGGTCGAAAACTCGATGGCATTCTGCAAGGGGTCTCTGAGCCAGAATTTCATACCGGTGACGGAATCCAGCAGCAGCCGGATCGTAAAGTAGACCAGCAGTCCGTAGATCGGGGGGAAGAGATATTTCCAGAATCGGTTGTTCATCGTTTGTTATTTAGGACCTGCGCGTCATCGGCCGTATGCTTATCTCCGCGGAAATTTACAACTTTCAGATGGTAAGCGGAAGAGCCTTGTCTGCAAGCTGTCCGCTTTTTTGCCCACTCAACCCCTGCTCTTTTGGTCTCTGAGGCGCTGCATCCTTTTGCAAGGGTTTCATCCCGAACAGAAAGCGCATCAGCGGGAAAGGCTTGACAAAGAGGTGGAAGATCCCCATGCTGAGCAGGAAGGTCAGGACCACCGTGAAGGCATATTTCATCCCGATCGATTCTTTCACTTTCACAACATAGAAGACCAACACCAGGATCACCGTCTGGTGGAGGATGTAGAATGGGTAGACCGCCTGGTTGAGGTAATCCAGCGCCCGGTGTCGCTTATTGAGGTATTTTTTCCCATAACCAATGGCCGCCAGCACCCAGGCCCATGAATTCATCGCGCCGAGCGCCTCGTAGAGATAAGTTCTCCAGTCATGCTTCCAGTCCGGCAGGGAGTCCCAGGGCTCCTTGTTATTCCAGCGGAAATAATTGATCGCGAGAATGGCGATAAAGGCCACGGCGAGGGAAAAGCGGCGGTTCTTTTCCAGGCTGTCCATGAAGATGGGGTTGACGATGCAGATAAAACCGGCCAGCAGGAACAGGAGCCAGTAGACCAGGTAGGCCGGGTCATGGATGAGATCATTGGTCTCGGGATATTTCAGGGACATGAACGTATAGACCAGGATACTGGGCAGGATCAGCAGGTAGATCCTTTTGCCTTTGGCCAGTCCGTTCATCTTCCGCAGAAAGGTCTTTCCTTTGGGGGAGATCAGCCAGACGAATAGCGGCGCACAGATAATATCATAGACCAGGAGGTAGAGGATAAACCAGAGGTGGTGCCAGCTCAGATTTCCTTTTGGATATGCGCCAGTATGGAAGATGCTGGGATAAAAATCCCAGAAATTTCCGCTGAACCCCTGGTTCACCCTTTCGAGGTAGACCTGTGGCGGAACGATCACCAGCATGCCGAAAAGCAGCGGGATCAAAAGGCGGCGGAAACGCAACCCGATAAATCCGCCACCCGTTCTTTTCTGAAGCATAAAATAGCTCACCGTACCCGAAATAAAGAATAAGAGCGGCATCCGGAAATTGTGCAGCCAGAAATTGAATTCGAGCAGGAGGTTACTGGTCTCCTTGTTCTTGATATGCCAGTCCCAGTCGGATACGAATGCCATGGCCGAATGAAAGAGCAGCACTCCGAGAATGGCGAGGATGCGGAGCCAGTCGAGATAGGCCTGCCGGTTGGCGCCCGGCATTTTTAAGTCGCTGGCCATGGTCTGCGTTTCGTTGGCCTTTATCTGGTGATCGGGGGTTTGCATATTTAAAGTTTTCCTAAAAATATCCCGCCGGCTGCCAGGATGGAAATCTCTTTGACGCGCGGACCAAAAGGAGTGACCAAAGGACGCCTGATCTCGGGCATGGCTTTTGAACCAGTAGCTTAAACTACCACCAATCACTAAAATTTAAGTTATGAAAGAAGAAATAATGAAACAGGATATGACCACCTTATCGGGCGTCATGGAAAAGCTGAGGCTGAAGAAGGCCGATAACGAATTCCGCTGGACGCCGGAAGGGTTCACTACCGGCACGGGTAAGGCTTATCGGCCGGAAGACCTTGTGATCCTGAAGACCTATCGTTTCGAGGGCGAATCCGATCCGTCCGATTCTTCGATCCTTTACCAGATCGAGGCCAATGATGGAATGCTGGGTTATAGTCTGGATGCGTATGGTCTGTACAGCAATCACGAAGGGGAGGAAGGATATGATAATTTTATCCGGAAGATACCGGTCAAGGACCGTGTTGAACAAGTTAGCGAAGAGATCTGAAACGAGAGACATTCTTATAAAGGGAAGGGCCCGTTTGCTTTGCAAACGGGCCCTTCCCTTTTATCCAATAAAAAAAGTGGGGAAAAAATTCCACACTTTAAAAAGTTCGGTTTGTCTAAATCCCGTCAGCCATTAAGGAAAGCGAAGTCCGGCAAATTTTTTTTTAGCAATCTGTAACGAATTAATTGTCATGGAGCCATAGTTTTACTATGGAATTCGTAATTTCTACCAGCTCCCCGAAAGAATCGGGCTTTTTCAGGTAACAACTGGCACCCAATTCGTAGGATGTTTTGCGATCCTGATTGAGCGTAGACGTCGTGAGCACGATAACAGGGATCTGGCTGAACTTCTTATTTCCCCTGATCTCCTTGAGCGCCTGCAACCCCAGCATACCTGGCATGTTCAGGTCCAGCAGGATCAGGGCCGGATAATCCGACTCGTCGGAATATAAGTTCTCCAGCAAGGTTTCCGCATTCTCGATGAAAACATAATCGATCTGCGGACTGTTTTCCAGGAATGCGTCCAGAATGATCTGCCTGTCGTCCGGGTCATCGTCGACGATGAAAATGAGATTCTGTAAATTGTCTTTCATAAATAAGTGTTGGTCTGTAAAATAATGCCAGGCTGTCGTTTATTAAGGGTTCATTAAAAGTATCAATTTAATTTAAAAACACTATTTTTTATGCGATCTTTCTACAGGCCAGATACGGCCACAGGTGATTTTCCCAGGATAAGTACTATAATCTTGCCAATTGTGGTTTCCGGGCATTTTCAACGCACTTTTCTTTCTTCCAATAATAGAATAAATTTGATGAAATAAAGTTCAATCTGATCCACTAAAGTTCAATAAACTTTTAAAAGCTAAAAAAGGTTACCATGGGAACGAATGCTAAAGAAGCTAAAAAGCCAACTGCAAAATCTGCCCGTCTTCTTGCGGAGGTAAAAGAACCTCCGGTGAGTAAAAATGGTTCCGGGCGAACCCGCCCGATCGAGATATCCGGCGACGAACTGCTGGACAATAAAGAGCTGCTGCGCATCCTGACCGAGGTCCGCAACGGCAATTTCGGCGTGAGGATGCCCATCGACGAGGTGGGTGTGAAAGGAAAGATCTGCGATACGCTGAACGAGATCATCTCCCTGAATGAAGAAATGATGCGTGAATTCACCCGGGCCGGCAACACCATCGGCAAACAGGGTAAGCTGACCCAGCGCATCGAAGTCCCCAACACAAAAGGTTCATGGGGCACCGGCGTGGAATCCCTCAACACCCTCATCTCCGATCTGGTGCATCCTACCATCGAGATCGCACATGTGATAAGCTCGGTGGCCAAGGGCAACCTCTCGCAGGAAATGCCGCTGGAGATCGGCGGTCATCCCTTGCAGGGAGAGTTCGCGCGTATCGCCCGTGAAGTGAACGACATGGTGAAACAGCTGAACCTTTTCTCTTCGGAAGTGACCCGGGTGGCGCGTGAGGTGGGCTCCGAAGGTAAGCTGGGTGGACAGGCTAAAGTAAAAGGGGTAGGAGGCGTATGGAAAGACCTGACGGATTCGGTGAACCAGATGGGGAGCAATCTTACCGGCCAGGTGCGGAATATCGCCGAAGTGACTACCGCCGTGGCAAAGGGCGATCTGTCCAAAAAGATCACCGTGGATGTAAAAGGCGAGATCCTCGAACTTAAAAATACGATCAATACGATGGTGGATCAGCTCAACTCCTTCTCCTCCGAAGTAACGCGTGTGGCCCTCGAAGTGGGTACGGAAGGTAAACTGGGCGGACAGGCCCAGGTAAAAGGGGTGGGAGGGGTCTGGAAAGATCTCACCGACTCCGTGAACGGTATGGCGAGTAACCTTACCGGTCAGGTGCGTAATATCGCCGAGGTAACCACGGCGGTGGCAAAAGGAGACTTGTCGAGGAAGATCACGGTGGATGTGAAAGGAGAAATTCTCGAACTGAAGAATACGATCAATACCATGGTGGATCAGCTCAACTCTTTCTCCTCGGAAGTGACGCGCGTGGCGCGTGAAGTAGGATCGGAAGGTAAGCTGGGCGGCCAGGCAAAAGTAAAAGGGGTAGCCGGTACCTGGAAGGATCTCACCGATTCGGTGAACCAGATGGCGAGCAACCTTACCGGCCAGGTGCGTAATATCGCGGAGGTAACCACGGCGGTAGCAAAAGGAGACTTGTCGCGTAAAATTACGGTGGATGTGAAAGGAGAGATCCTCGAACTCAAGAATACGATCAATACGATGGTGGATCAGCTCAATTCCTTCTCTTCGGAAGTAACGCGTGTGGCCCTCGAAGTAGGTACGGAAGGCAAGCTCGGCGGCCAGGCCCAGGTAAAGGGGGTAGCTGGTACCTGGAAGGACCTTACGGACTCCGTGAACGGTATGGCGAGTAACCTTACCGGCCAGGTGCGTAATATCGCGGAGGTAACCACGGCAGTAGCAAAGGGTGACCTGTCGCGTAAAATTACGGTGGATGTGAAGGGAGAAATCCTTGAACTGAAGAACACGATCAATACGATGGTGGATCAGCTCAACTCTTTCGGCTCGGAGGTAACACGTGTAGCGCGTGAGGTTGGTTCCGAAGGTAAGCTGGGCGGTCAGGCCGACGTGCCGGGCGTGGGGGGTACCTGGAAGGACCTTACGGACTCCGTCAACAAGATGGCCAGTAACCTGACCTCACAGGTGCGTAATATCGCGGAGGTAACGACGGCGGTGGCGACGGGTGACCTTTCGCGCAAGATCGACGTGGATGTAAAAGGGGAGATCCTCGAACTTAAGAATACGATCAATACGATGGTGGACCAGCTCCGCGGCTTCGCCTCGGAAGTGACGCGTGTGGCGCGTGAGGTAGGTTCCGAAGGCAAGCTGGGGGGACAGGCAGCGGTGGAAGGAGTAGGAGGGGTATGGAAAGACCTTACCGACTCCGTGAATGGGATGGCCAGCAACCTGACCAACCAGGTGCGTAATATCGCTGAGGTAACGACGGCCGTGGCGAAGGGTGACCTGTCGAGGAAGATCACGGTGGATGTGAAAGGAGAAATTCTCGAGCTGAAGAATACGATCAATACGATGGTGGATCAGCTCAACTCTTTTGGTTCGGAAGTGACGCGTGTGGCGCGCGAAGTGGGCTCCGAAGGTAAGCTGGGCGGCCAGGCGGATGTGCCCGGTGTGGGCGGTACCTGGAAAGACCTTTCCGATTCTGTTAACAAGATGGCCAGCAATCTGACCTCGCAGGTGCGTAATATCGCCGAGGTGACCACGGCCATTGCTAACGGTGACCTGTCCCGCAAGATCACCGTGGACGTGCAGGGTGAGATCCTCGAACTGAAGAATACGATCAATACGCTGGTAGATCAGCTCCGTGGCTTTGCCTCCGAAGTAACACGTGTGGCCCGTGAGGTGGGTACCGAAGGAAAGCTGGGCGGACAGGCATCGGTGCCCGGTGTGGCCGGTACCTGGAAGGACCTTACCGACTCCGTTAACCAGATGGCGGGCAACCTCACCGCACAGGTGCGTAACATCGCCGAGGTGGCCATCGCGGTGGCGAATGGGGACATGTCCAAAAAGATCACGGTGGATGTACGCGGAGAGATATTGCAGCTTAAAGAGACCCTGAATACCATGGTGGATCAGCTCCGCGCCTTTGCCTCCGAGGTGACGCGCGTCGCCCGTGAAGTAGGTACCGATGGTAAGCTGGGCGGACAGGCCTTTGTACCGGGCGTAGCGGGTACCTGGAAAGACCTGACCGACTCCGTGAACCAGATGACGGGTAATCTGACGGCGCAGGTGCGTAATATCGCCGAAGTGACCAAGGCCGTGGCTTCCGGTGACCTTTCCAAGACCGTGGCCATCGAAGTAAAAGGAGAGATCCTCGATCTGAAGAATACCATCAATACGATGGTGGAGCAGCTTAACTCGTTCGCTTTCGAGGTGACGCGTGTGGCGCGCGAAGTGGGTACGGAAGGTAAGCTGGGAGGCCAGGCCGAAGTAAGAGGCGTGGCCGGTACCTGGAAGGACCTTACCGACAGCGTGAACATGATGGCGTCCAACCTGACCAACCAGGTGCGCGGTATTGCCAAAGTGGTTACGGCCGTGGCGACGGGCAACCTGAAACAAAAACTTTCTATCGTATCCCGCGGCGAAGTAGCCCAGTTGACCGATACCATCAATGAAATGATCGATACCCTCGCCCTCTTCGCCGACCAGGTGACTACCGTGGCGCGTGAAGTAGGGGTGGAAGGAAGACTGGGAGGCCAGGCCAGCGTGCCAGGCGCCTCCGGTATCTGGAAGAACCTGACGGAGAATGTGAACCAGCTTGCGCAGAACCTCACCACCCAGGTGCGCTCGATCTCGGAAGTGGCGTCCGCGGTGACGAAGGGAGACCTTACCCGTACCATCCGCGTTGAGGCGAAGGGAGAAGTGGAGGCCCTGAAGGATACCATTAATCAGATGATCGCCAACCTGAAGGAGACCACGCTGCGCAACCAGGAACAGGACTGGCTGAAGGGCAACCTCGCCAAGTTCACCCAGATGCTGCAGGGTCAGAAAGACCTGAAGACGGTGACGCAGCGCATCCTGTCCGAGCTTGCGCAGACCGTCACCGCGCACTACGGCGCCTTCTATATCCTCAAGCAGGATGAGGATACCCAGAACGTGAAACTGAATCTCTTCGCCGCCTATGGCTACCGCTCGGATAAAAATATACCTATCGAGTTCGCCATCGGCGAGGGGCTGGTGGGACAGGTGGCCTTTGAAAAAGAACGTATCATCCTCTCGAATGTACCGTCCAATTATATCAAGATCAGCTCCGGTCTCGGCAGGGCCAAGCCGGCTAACCTGATCATCCTGCCCGTGCTGTTCGAGAATAAAGTGAAGGCGGTCATCGAGCTCGCCTCTCTCGACGCTTTCAGCGAAACCCATCTGGACTTTCTGAGCCAGCTGACGGAAAGTATCGGGATCGTGCTCAACACCATCGAGGCCAACACCCGCACAGAAGAGCTGTTGGCGCAATCCCAATCCCTGGCCGGTGAGCTGAAGATCCAGCAGGAAGAGCTGAGGAGGACCAACGACGAGCTGCAGGACAAGGCGTTGCTGCTGGTCAAGCAGAAGAATGAGGTGGAAGCAAAGAATAAAGAGGTCGAGGAAGCCAGAAAGTCTCTCGAAGAAAAAGCGGAACAGCTCACGCTTACTTCCAAATACAAATCGGAATTCCTTGCCAATATGTCCCATGAGCTGAGGACGCCGCTGAACAGCCTGCTTATCCTCGCCCAGCAGCTTTATGAAAATGCGGAAGGCAACCTCTCCGACAAACAGATCCGTTATGCCAAGACCATCCACTCCTGCGGAGATGACCTGATCCAGCTCATCAACGACATCCTGGACCTTTCCAAGATCGAGTCGGGATTTATCAGTGCCAATATCTCATCCGTCCGCTTCGGAGAGATCGCTTCCTTCGCCGAAACGACCTTCAAGCCCATTTCCGAAGCCAGGCATCTGCGTTTCAACATCGAGACGGATCCCAACCTGCCGCAGGCTATGGAGACGGATCTGCAGCGGCTGAACCAGATCCTGAAGAATCTGCTTTCCAATTCCTTTAAGTTCACGGAAAAAGGAGAAGTGAAACTGAGGATCTACGAGGCCGATAAGAACTGGAAGCAGGGCAACAGCGTGCAACTGGACACCGCGAAACAAGTGGTGGCCTTCGCCATCAGCGATTCCGGCATCGGCATTCCCCAGGAAAAACAAAATATCATCTTCGAGGCCTTCCAGCAGGCGGAAGGATCTACCAGCCGTAAATATGGGGGAACAGGACTCGGGCTGTCCATCAGCCGCGGGCTGGCCGAATTGCTGGGCGGTACGATCGAGCTTGAGAGCATTCCGGGAAGTGGCAGCACATTCACCCTGTTCCTGCCGGTCGACAACATCGCCGGTGTCATGTCCAGGGAGACTTCCGACAACCTTAACGCCTATCATCAGCTACAACTGGGCTCGGACAGCGGGGAGATCGATACCCTGCTGAATTCCCTGCGCGTCACCAACGAAGGATCGGAAACCCCCAAACTGCATGTCGTCAGCGAAATGATCAACGATGCAGGGGATGACCGCAGCAATATCCAGCCTAATGACAAGATCGTGCTGATCGTCGAGGACGATCTCCGGTTCAGCAAGATCATCATTGAAAAAGCGCATCACTATGACCTGAAAGCCATCGTAGCGACCAACTATATCGAAGTCTTCGACTTCATCAACCGCTTCATGCCCATGGCCATCACCCTGGATGTGAAATTGCCCGATACCAGCGGCTGGAAGGTGCTGGACCTCCTGCGTAACGACCTTAACTACCGGCATATCCCGATCCATCTGATATCCGGTGAGGAGAACAACATCCTGGCGCTGAGACGCGGAGCCCGCAGCTTCCTGTTGAAGCCCCTCGACGACGAATCCCTCAACGAACTTTTTGAGGACATCATCGCCTTCAACAACAAGGTCACGAAGAAAATACTGGTCGTCGAGGACAATGAGCTCGATTCCTCCCAGATCAGCAAGATGCTGATAGGTGATAATATGGAAGTCACCATTGCCGCTACAGGTAAGAAGGCCCTCCAGGAGACAGATGTCAAGGATTTTGATTGCATCATCCTCGACTATACACTTCCCGATATTTCCGGCATCGACCTGGTCAACGGAATAGCGGGAAGCAAGAAAAAGCTTACACCCGTCATCGTCTATTCGGCAAAAGATTTCGACAAAAAAGAGCTTTACCAGCTTCATCGCAGCTCCAACACCGTCCTGCTGAAAGGAGTGAACTCCCTGGAACATTTGCTCGAAGAGACCATTTTGCAACTGCATATCAATCACAAGGAGCTGGCGCCTGAGAAACGGAAAGTGATCGAGAATATCCGCATGAAAGACGATATCCTCACGGGGAAGAATATCCTCTGCGTGGATGATGACGTGCGCAACCTGTTCGCCCTGACTACCGTGTTCGAACGCTATAATATGAATGTGATCACGGCGGAGAGCGGTAAGGAAGCCATTAATATCATCAATGACAACCAGCAGAAGATAGACATGGTGCTGATGGATATCATGATGCCCGAAATGGATGGCTATGAGACGACGCAGAAGATCAGGCGGGAACATAAGAACAGCACCCTGCCGATCATCGCGGTCACCGCCAAAGCCATGAAGGGAGACAGGCAGAAATGTATCGAGGCGGGAGCTTCCGATTATATCACCAAACCCCTGAAGATCGACCAGCTGCTGTCCCTGATGCGGGTCTGGTTCTATAAATAAAAATTGGGTCCATGCAACCAAAGATATTACTGGTAGATGATCGTGAAGACAACCTCCTGTCGATGGAAAGCATCCTCGGCAATGGAGAATACCGGCTTGTCAAAGCTAATTCGGGAAGGCAGGTATTGAAAATATTGCTCTCCGATATCGACTTCGCCCTGATCCTGATGGACGTGCAGATGCCCAACCTCAACGGCTTCGAGACAGCTTCGCTGATCTATGAACGGGATAGGCTGCGGCATATTCCCATCATCTTTATCACGGCCAATAATTATGGGGAAGAAAATATTTTCAGAGGCTATCAGGCCGGGGCCGTGGACTATATCTACAAGCCCGTTAACCCCGAGCTGCTGAAGGCCAAGGTAGGGGTCTTTGTCGACCTTTACCGGAAGAACCACCGCCTTCTGGCCCAGGAGCAGAGGCTGGTCGCCATCAACAAGAACCTGGAGCTCGAGATCAACGAGCGGATAGCCTCCGAAGAAAGGGTCATCGAGCTGAACCACCAACTGCTGGAAAATATCGCAAGGCTGGAAACGGCCAATAAGGACCTTGACCTGTTCGCCTTCATGGCCTCCCACGACCTGCAGGCGCCCTTAAGGAAGATCCGCATGTTCAGCGACCGGCTTATGTTAAACCATAAGGATTCGCTCAATAAGGATGGGCAGCTGTATCTCGAACGGATCCAGCAGGTGTCGAAAAGAATGCAGGACCTTATCAACGATATCCTGCGGTTCTCCAAGATCTCGGTGGAAAAAGAATCGCTGAAGGAGGTGGACCTGAGCGAGGTGCTGGAGGAAGTGCTGTCGGAACTGGATGGGGCCATCCGGGAGAAGAATGCCGAGATCATCGTGGACAAGCTTCCTGTGCTGCCGGTGAATGCCCTGCTCATGAGCCCGCTGTTCTCGAATCTCATCAACAATGCCCTTAAATACAGCAGGAAGCAGGTGCCCCCAGTCATCCATATCCGCACCGACAGCAGCCCGGCGATCACCGGACCGAATGGCCGGGAGACGGACACGCGCTATTGCCGCATTTATGTGGAGGATAATGGCATCGGGTTCGACCAGAAATATGCGGAACAGATCTTCGACATGTTCAGGCGGCTTCATTCCAGCCGGGAATACGAAGGCACCGGCATCGGGCTGGCCCTTTGTAAAAAGATCGTGGAAAAGCACAAAGGGTTTATTTCAGCCCGTGGAAAACTGGATGAAGGAGCTATTTTTACTGTATCATTGCCTTTTATACAGACGAGCAAAGAGACGCAATCAATAAGCAAAGAACCGCAAACCAGGGAATAATATGCTTCCTACTACAGCGAAGACCCGGATTTTAGTCGTAGAAGATGATGAGGATGATTTTCTGATCATTCAGGGATTTATCCGGGATATACCGGAAAGGGACTTCCTTATAGATTGGTGCTACCGGTATGAAGAGGCGCTGGACCATATCGGCGAGAGCCGGTATGATATCTATTTTCTGGATTATCTGCTGGGAGAAAAAACGGGCATCGACCTGCTGCGGGATGCCATGGCCCTGGGATGCGAAGATCCGCTGGTGCTGCTGACGGGTATCGGCAACCGTGACCTGGACATCCAGGCGATGAATATCGGAGCCGTGGATTATCTGGTGAAATCGGAGATCAACCGGGAAAAGCTGGAGCGGTGCATACGCTATTCGCTGGAAAGAAGCTCCTATCTGAAGGCTCTGAAAGCCAATGAGCGCAAATTCCGCAGCATCTTCGAGAAATCAAAAGACTCCGTCTTCCTCGCCGATGAAAAACTGTTCTTCCTCGACGTTAATAACGCCACCTGCGAGCTGGTCAAATACAGCAAGGAGCAATTGCTGAAGACCAGCCTCAACAATCTTTTCGCCCGTAAGGATACGATCCAGCGGATCGAAGAGAAGCTGAAGAAGAACGGTGAAGTGGAGGACGAAGAAGTGGAGCTGCTGACCCAGAACAAGGAGAAAAGGAACTGCATCCTTTCGCTTTCCATGGAAATGCATTCCAGCGGCGAGACCTATGTGCAGGGCATCATCCATGATGTCACCAACCTGAAGAAGATCGAGCGCGCCACTTTCCAGATCGAGAAGCTGCGTTCCACCGCCACGCTGCTCCGGACCCTGGCGCATGAAGTGCGCAACCCGCTGACCAATATCAACCTTTCGGTCGAACAGCTCAAGCCCGGCATCGACGCCGAAGAATCGACCATCTATCTGGATATCATCGCGCGCAACTGTAAGCGGATCGATGGGATCATCTCCGAGCTGCTGGGCCTGTCGCGTCCCGCCGAGATCACCCTGCAGAAGGCATCCCTGCAATCTATCATGGAGACGACGCTGGCAGCCGCCTCGGACAGGATCTCCCTGAAGGGCATCAATCTCGAGCTGCTCTATCCCGAGGATGACGCCAATGTCATGGCGGATATCGAAAAACTGAAGATCGCCTTCCTGAATATCATCATCAATGCCGTCGAGGCCGTACCGGAAGAATCGGGGAAGATCACGATCTTTATAAAGGAGGTTGCCCCGCATTACCGGGTTCATATCAGCGATAACGGCAGCGGCATCTCCGACGAGAACCTCTCCCGCATCTTCGAACCCTATTTTACCTCCAAAACCAATGGCTTTGGCCTGGGCCTTGCCGCCACCTGGAATATCGTTCAGTCGCACAAGGCTACTATCGACGTCAACTCTCAGAGCGGAGAAGGAACTACCTTTATGCTTGCTTTCGAAAAGGTCTGATGCTCCGCCACCGGCTGGTAGCCCCTTCTGCACGCAAATCCCCTCAGCACACCGGGCCGACTCCGCTTTCGCATAAATCCGCGGCAGGTCCCCCTAAGGATAGGCAATAGGCTCCAGCTCCAGGATCTGGTGCAGATGATGCAGGAGATGGTTGCAGTAATCGGCCGCCAGCCATTCGATCGTATGCGCATCGGCGCCACCTCCTTTGCATTTCCGTTGCGCCGCCTCCGGCGAAGTATTTTCGAGCACCTGACCTATATGCCGGTTCAGCAGTTCCCAGAGCTGCAATAAGTCCCGGCCTGGATAATGCTGATAGCCGGCGATATTCACCCATTTATCCTGGTCGTAGACGATATCGGGGACCTCTTCATACTGCGCGACGACGAAGCGGCGGATATTGTTCTGTGCGGAGTCGACCAGATGACCCAGGATCTCTTTCTTGCTCCATTTTTCAGGCGAAGGTTTCCAGGAGAGTTCATCTTCCGACAAGCCCTTCATCCTGCTGGAATAATTGGCGGCGATCTTCTGTAAAAGTTCAATGGTTGCCTGCATGGTCTTTGATTTAGGAAGATCAAAGGTAAGGCGAAGAAAATTGCTGAATCCGTAAAAAAGTCTTAATTTAGTACTTGAATAAGTACTTAAATAAGGAAAAAGCATGCAAATCCTGAATTATACTGAATTCCGCAAGAACCTGGCTGAGAGTCTGGACATGGTGAATGACAACAGCGAGATCGTAGTGGTTTCACGCAGCAAGGGCAAGAACGTGGTGGTCATGGCGCTGGAAGAGTACAATTCGTTGCAGGAGACCCTTCACCTGGCCGGAAGCAAGGCCAATCAGCAGAAGCTGGATGCGGCCATGGAAGAGCTCAGGACGGGAAAATCCTACAAGCACCCTTTAACTGGAAAATAATGGAGATCGTCTGGCAAACCCTGGCATGGGATGACTATTTGTACTGGCAGGTTACGGATGAAATGACCCTGCAAAAGATCAATGAGCTGCTCAAGGATTGCCTGAAAAGTCCGTTCAAAGGGAAGGGTAAGCCCGAGCCCCTGAAGGGGAAATATGCGGGGCTGCGGAGCCGGAGGATCAGCGGCGAGCACAGGCTGGTCTATACGGTAAAGAACAAATATATACATGTACTGCAGTGCCGGTATCATTTTGAGTAATGAACCGATGCGGTCCTGGTGACACAGGCATATCGCAACCCTGAACAGGCGCCCCGCCATCCCTTCCAACACGATTTGATAATGTCCCCGTTAACCAATATTTTTGCGGCTCTGTCCGACAGACCAGTAATACCTACCGGCCGGCAGATAAAAATCAACTATTACGAATGAGACAAATCGCTTACCGGGAGGCTTTACGCGAGGCCATGAATGAAGAAATGCGCCGTGATGACCGAGTTTTTTTGATGGGTGAAGAAGTGGCCGAATACAATGGCGCCTATAAGGTCAGCCAGGGCATGCTGGACGAGTTCGGGCCCAAGCGCGTGATCGATACGCCGATCTCCGAACTGGGCTTTACGGCCGTCGCCGTCGGAGCGGCGCAGCACGGACTCAGGCCAATCGTCGAATATATGACCTGGAATTTTGCGGTGCTGGCTCTTGACCAGATCCTCAATACAGCCTCCAAAATGCTCGCTATGAGCGGGGGACAGCTAAGCTGCCCGATCGTTCTGCGTGGACCCAATGGCTCGGCCGGTCAGTTGGGCGCACAGCACTCGACGGCTTTCGAAAGCTATTATGCCAATATACCCGGTATCAAGGTAGTTTCGCCCAGCAACGGATACGATGCCAAAGGCCTGCTGAAACAGGCCATCCGCTACGAAGAAGATCCCGTGATCTTCATGGAAGGAGAGACTACCTATGGGGATAAATCAGAAGTTCCGGAAGAAGAATACTATATCGAGCTGGGCAAGGCCGACGTAAAGAAACAGGGCAGGGACGTTACGATCGTTTCTTTTAATAAAATGATGAAGGTCGCCCTGGGCGCCGCGGCAGAACTGGAAAAAGAAGGGGTGAGCGCCGAAGTGATCGACCTGCGGACCATCCGTCCCCTTGACTGGATGACCATCCTGGAGAGCGTTAAAAAGACCAACCGTCTCGTGATCGTGGAAGAACAATGGCCTTTTGCCTCTATCTCCTCTGAGATCGCCTATCGAATACAGAAAGAAGGATTCGATTACCTGGACGCCCCCATACGCCGGATCACTTCCGCCGATGCGCCCTTGCATTATGCTCCGAATCTGGCGGCGTTAGGTATTCCCGATGTCGCCAGGACGGTCAAACTGGTCAAAGAGGTGATGTACATGAATAAATAGGGTTTCAGCCGCGCCCCGAAAATCCGGTAGTGATGAGCAAAAAAAAATCCCGGCATCTATTATAAGATCCCGGGATATGACCTGACGGTGAGCCTGGCCTATTTCAAAGCTTCCAGTGCCGAATTGAACAGCACGAGGAATCCATAAACACAACCTAACAATACACATCCAAGCATAGTCAGTTTAATAAGCACTTTGCCGGTAGGGAGAGCCTGAAGTTCAAGTTCCTTCTTCATAGATATTATTTTAGTGGATTAATAGTTGGTTTTTCCTGGATCTGGATATAGCTACAAGATACTCCTTCCTGCCTCTTCCTGCAAGGGGCTTTTACCCAGGATAAGTACGAATACCTATTTAAAACAGTGGTTTTGCCTCAAAAATAAGATTTTAGCGGTCCGGCAGGGTCGATTGCGACCTCATTGCCGCCAGCTCCGCAGCTGCCCGGGATAAAAGGTCCACTCCGGGGTATCTACGGGACCTTCCTCCAGCCTGTACCAGGGGCTCAGGCCCGGTTCGGATGGGTTTTTCACGATATGTATATCCTGAGCCGGCATATAACCCTGAGCCAGCATATACAATTTGTGTCCAGCCCTGTCCTCCGCCATATCCACTACCAGCATGGCATGGCCCGGGGAACCGCCTTTGATAAAGACATCCCCGATCTGCATTCCGCTGAAACGTTCTACCCGGTTCAGCTCTTTCTCAAGGGACAAGGTGCTGCACCAGGAAAATACCGTCTCCAGGTACTCGTCGAAGCATTTCCTGTCCTTGTAAACCGTCGCCAATGCTTGATCGATCCGGACCGATCCCGCCGCTCTTGCTTGCCCGGATAGCCCGGGCTCTTCCGACCCCGCCGCCGCTCTTCGGATGACAGCACCTGTAGTATACCCAACCAGCCGCCCACCGGCCAGCCGCCACCGTTTGCCCGCTGCCCATTCGCCAAAATTCAGGCTTGCCCCTCCGACCGTATGAAAATCGATGCGTCCCGGATCGCCCAGGCTATAGAGATATTCGGCCCTCAACCGCATTACCGCATCCGCGCATTGCTGCAGATCCTTATTACCCGTGGAAATATCCAGCACGGCAAACTGGGCCTGTTGGTTATGCTTAGGTTCCCCATTGTAGAGATAGACCATCCTGTTCTTTTTCAACGCGACACCCCTTAACCATTCCGCAAAAGAGAGTTTCGCCTCCACCACCCGCTGATAGCCTGCCGGTACCGGAATGGCCCGGATGCTTGGAAAGGGGTTCGCCTCTGGAACCGGTACACGCTGGAAACCGGTATTTCCGGGCGCGCCCCGCGTCTGCCCCCCACAAGAGGCCCAGCCAAACAAAAGGAAAACAATTGCCATGAGGAGGTTCGGGTTCATATCGTTAATTTTGAACATTATAAGACGGATAGGAGTCCGGTCTTTCATTATTCCACAGCAAAAGATTGTTAAAACACATGTCGAACATCCTGATCATTGACGATGAAAAAGCGATCCGAAAGACACTGAGCGAGATACTTTCCTACGAAGGCTATAAGATAGACGAGGCAGGAGATGGGGAAGAAGGACTAAAAAAATTCAGGGAAAAGGAGTATGACGTTATCCTCTGCGACATCAAAATGCCAAAGATCGACGGCATCGAATTCCTCGAAAAAGCAAAGGAGGCCAACCCCGACACCCCCATCATCATGATCTCCGGTCACGGCACCATCGAGACGGCCGTCGAAGCCGTCAAGAAAGGCGCGTATGATTATATTTCCAAGCCGCCGGACCTCAACCGCCTGCTGATCACCATCCGCAATGCCATGGACAAGACCAGCCTGGTGGCCGAGACCAAGGTCCTGAAACGCCGGGTGAGCAAGGTCCAGGAGATGGTAGGGTCTTCAACGCCGATACAAAAGATCAAAGAGACGATCGAGAAAGTAGCGCCCACCGATGCGCGGATCCTCGTCACCGGAGAGAACGGGGTGGGGAAGGAGCTGGTAGCGCGCTGGGTCCATGAGAAGAGCAACCGGGAGAGCGGACCGCTTATCGAAGTCAATTGTGCGGCCATTCCCAGCGAGCTTATCGAAAGCGAGCTCTTCGGACACGAAAAGGGATCTTTTACTTCTGCCGTAAAACAGCGGATCGGAAAATTCGAACAGGCCAATGGAGGAACGCTTTTTCTCGATGAGATCGGCGATATGAGCCTGACGGCACAGGCCAAAGTGTTGCGCGCCCTTCAGGAAGGAAAGATCACGAGGGTAGGTGGGGACAAGGATATCAGCGTGGACGTAAGGGTGATCGCCGCTACCAATAAGGACCTGCTGAAAGAAGTAGATGAAAAGAGCTTCCGCCTCGATCTTTACCACCGTCTCAGCGTCATCATTATCCATGTGCCTTCCCTGAACGAAAGGAACGACGATATTCCGCTGCTGGTAGATAAATTCCTGACCGATATCTGCGCCGATTATGGCATCGCCAAAAAAGCGATCGAGGAGGAGGCCATCAGATCTCTGCAGAAGCACAACTGGACCGGCAATATCCGCGAACTGCGGAATGTGGTGGAACGTCTCATCATCCTTTCGGGAAAAACGATCAACAGCGATGACGTGGAAAGCTATGTGTTGCCGAAGAAATGAAAAAAGTCTATTGCATAAGTGGCCTTGGGGCAGACGAAAGAATATTTTCGAAGCTGAAAGTACCGGGTGTTCGGTTTACCCATCTGGAATGGCTCATGCCGTTGCCCGGGGAACCCATTGAAAAATATGCCGCCCGCATGATGGAACAGGTCGACCCGGAACAGCCGGTATTCCTGGGTGTTTCGTTTGGTGGGATGATGGCCATCGAAATGGCGAAATTAAGCTCAGCGCCAAGGGTCATCCTTGTCTCCAGTATTAAATCCCATAAAGAATTGCCCCGCTGGATGAAGCTCACTGGGAAGCTCAGGCTGGATAATCTGGTCCCTTCAAGGCCCTGGCGTGGGCTATATCCCGTAGAGAATCACTTTCTGGGAACGGAGACCGCCGAAGAGATAGGGCTTGCCAACGATTTCAGGAGCCGGATCCATCCTGGCTATCTGCACTGGGCCATCCGGCAAGTGCTGACCTGGCGCAACGACTGGCTCCCCAAAGAACTGTATCATATACACGGGAGCAAGGACAGGATGTTCCCGCTGCACCGGATCAGGTCGGCGCAGATCATTCCGCAGGGAGGTCATTTCATGATCATGAACCGTGCGGCAGAGGTCAGCGACATTCTTTCGCGCATCTGCTGATACCGCATACCGGCCCGTCCCGGCTGTCAATCTGCGCCCAATATCCTTCCTCGTTTCCGCCCTTCGGTCGCCATCGGGGGTTTTTAGCAAAACTTTCGGGGTCAATGCATTGGCAGGAAAATTATTATGGTATTTTTGCCGGAATCTAAAAATAGTTTACATGAGTTCTCACCAGTTACTTGTTCTTATATTAATTGCACTGGTCATATTTATCCTACCCGCTTTTGGCGCTTCCCTGCTTTTCAAAAAAGCGGGCGTACCGGGCTGGAAAGGTCTGGTCCCGGTCTATAACTCATACCTGATGCTGCAAGTCAGCAAACGACCCCTGTACTGGTTCTACCTTCAGTTCATTCCGGTGGTAGGATGGTTCATTTCCCTGGGCATCTATATCGAGTTCATAAAGACCTTTGGCCAGTTCCGTTTCTGGCAGCATGCTCTTACCGTATTTACGCTGGGGCTTTATTTCATCCTGCCAGGGCTTGATCCAAAAACCAAATTCCTCGGCCCCGAAGCCGTCAGAAAGCATAAGAAGACCACAGCCCGCGAATGGATCGATGCGGGCGTTTTTGCCGTAGTGGCCGCTACCCTGATCCGCACGTTTGTTTTCGAAGCCTATACGATCCCTACCGGATCCATGGAGAAGACCTTGCTCATCAATGATTTTCTTTTTGTAAGCAAGTTCAGCTATGGTCCGCGGATCCCGAATACGCCCTTGTCCATTCCATTCGTCCACAATACCATGCCCATCACCAATTCGAAATCTTACCTCGAATGGATCAGGATCCCGTATACCCGCTGGTTTCCCAGCCCGGTGAGGCGCAACGATGTGGTGGTCTTCAATTTCCCGGCCGGCGATACGGTGATCAACCTGCCGGATTACCAGTCTCAGAAGCCTTATTATGATGTCTGCCGATTCGAGGTGGGACGTGGCGATATCGATTCCGGAAGGCAGGTGGTACTTGCCAATCCCGATCAGTATCCGCTTGTCATCCGTCCGGTTGACAAACAGGAGAACTACATCAAACGGTGTGTGGCCATTGCGGGCGATACCCTTCAGATCAAAGATCAGGTACTGCATATCAATGGTAAAGCGGTGGAATTCCCGCCCGAATCCCAGACCAACTATTCGGTGGAGACCAAGGGGCAGCCGCTTGACGAAGCTGTCATGAAGGAAGAATATAATCTCGACATCAACAATACGGAAGAGGTCCAGCCCAGCGGCTCGCCCAATCAGTACAGGATGCTGCTGACCTGGAGCGCCCATCAGAAAATGCTTAAGAGCGGCCTCGCCGTCAAGATCACTCAGGAGATAGACAATGGACAGGATGTTTATCCCTATGACCATGGCCATCCCTGGAGCCGGGATAACTACGGACCGATCTGGATCCCCAAAAAAGACGCTACCATGCCACTCACCGCGGAGAACTATTCCGTGTACGAAAGAGCGATCAGGGTGTATGAAGGCAACAAGCTGGAAATGAAAAATGGAAAGATCTTCCTGAACGATCAGGAGGCTTATCAGTACACGTTTAAAATGAACTATTACTGGATGATGGGGGACAACCGCCATGGATCACAGGATTCAAGATACTGGGGCTTTGTGCCCGAAGACCATGTGGTCGGGGAAGCCTGGCTGATCTGGATGAGCTGGGATAAAGGAGTGCGGTGGAACAGATTGTTCAAAAAGATCAAATAAGCGGATGCAACATAAAGAATACGGTTTCTCTTATGAAGTCTATGAATCCGCCGATGAGCTGAGCGCGGAGGATGCCGGTCTGCTGAAAGAAGCAAGGAAGGCTACCGGGAAAGCGTGGGCTCCCTATTCTCATTTCAGAGTGGGTGCGATGGCCAGGCTGGAGAACGGACAATTCGTTTCAGGGGCCAACCAGGAGAATGCATCCTTTCCTGCCGGTCTCTGCGCCGAAGGGGTTTTACTGGCTGTGGCCTCCTCCCTTTATCCCGGTGTGCCCATCGATACCCTTGCCGTCAGCTATGATAATGAAAATGGCCCCAGCGATCGTCCGATCTCTCCCTGCGGGATCTGCCGCCAGTCCCTTCAGGAATTCGAACAAAGGACGGGTCGCCCCGTCCGGCTGATCCTTGGTGGTCAGCAGGGCAAAGTGTTCATCATCCCGAAGGCCAGCCTGCTGTTGCCTCTGGCATTCACCGCCGACGAGATGAAATAAGGTCAATACTCCAGCTCCAGGTCCGTTTCCGCATATCCCACACAGGTAAGCACCAATCCCTGCTCCATGTCTTTCTCCGTCAGCACATCATTGATGCTCATTTTTATTTTCCCCTTCAGCAGTCTCGCCGTGCAGGAAGAGCAACGCCCGCCCCGGCAACTGTATGGCATCGGAACATGATGTTTCAGCCCGGCCTGTAAGATCGTCTCCGGCCATGCCGCAAAAAATTCATGATCGGAGCCTCCGGTGTGGATCGTGATCCTTTTGGGTGTCGTATCGGCGAGCAGCGGGGCAGGTGGAACGAATTCAACGGTAAAATTCTCCTTTCTGATCCGGCTGTCTGCAATGCCCATCAGCCGCAGCGTGAACTGCGCCATCCGCATAAATGCCGGTGGGCCGCACAAATAAAACAATTGGTCGGCCCCGGTGTGGCGAGGCCTGGCGCGATCCGGTCCTGACAGATCCTCAAGCAGTTCCTCCAGCAGAAAATTGGTCAGCCGCCCAAAATGCGAACGAATGGTCTGCATCCCGGCACCTGTGGCGCGATGGAGGGCCGGTTCCCCGGAATAGACCATTCCAGGCGTGCTCAGGATGTTCACCCACCGGAACCGCCGCCCATATTCTCCGGTCAGCCTTTCCAGCTGCCGGCGGAAAAGAAGGCTCTCCTCATCGTGATGCTGTGAGATCAGCAGCACCCTTGTCTGCGGCCCCTCCTGGGCCAATGCCTTCTTCAGCAGCGCGAACACCGGCCCCATCCCGCTGCCGGCGGCTATAAAGACGAATTCACGCGCCGCACCCACTGCCCCGGCGCGATCATCCTGCAAAACGCCCGGATCACCCTCGCCGCTTCTCCACCCACGGCCATCGGCAGCGTGGGTACTCCCTTCAGTCAGGGCCTCCGCGATCCCTGCCTCCAGCGTAAACCTACCGGCAGGCGAAAAGGAAACCAGTGTATCCCCAACCCGCAGATGGTCCAGCAGGTATCGGGAAACTTCCCCATTCATCACCCTTTTCACGGTAACGGCCGGAACAGGGTTGATACCGGGAGCCGAGGACAGGGAATAGGAGCGTCTCAGTTCTCTGCCATTTACCGGTATGAGAAAGGTCAGAAACTGCCCCGCCTGATAATCCAGCGGTGCGCCATCCTCCCTCTTCATCAGGATCGTGGCCGCATCTTTTGCTTCTGGCACGATCTCCACCACCCGCATTACAATATTCATTTGTGGAAGTTAAGAACTATTCCAGCCAAGGGTCTTCACCGACCATACAAAATCATCCGGGAGGGCTAAAAATATTGGAAATCAAATTTCCATATATAGAAAAAGCACCATTCCCCGTTTTTGCCGGAATAACCGCTTTTTTTTAACCCCGGCTTAATCTAATTTTTAATTAAATGTTAAGGACAAAGGTTATAATGCACTGAAAATGATGAGGCCCCGATAGGAGGCGCGTCAGACCTGACCATTCATAGAAATAGAAGGGATTGAAAATTTAGAAAAAACTAAATCTCTTTATATTTGGCCTTTAAAATATTTTTCCATAAATCTAGTATAGATGGCTCGGCTAAATAAAGCGGCAATATCAGTCACAGGAAAATTCAGCGCTTTTATGCTGCTGGCTTCCTGCTTTCTCTTCCCGGCAGCATGCAAGGAAAAAGCAGAAGCGAGCAAAAACAAGCCCCCGGCGAATCAGCCTATTATCGTAGATGTGATCGTAGCGACTGCGAGCTCCATCTCCAATACGGTGGAGGCGAACGGCAGCGTGGTCGCCAATGAGTACGTGGAGCTTCACCCCGAGATCAGCGGCCGGATCACCTATCTCAATGTACCGGAAGGTAGCCAGGTCGGGAAAGGGTTCCTTATCGCCCGGATAAACGATGCCGACCTCCAGGCAACGCTTGAGAAATCAAAAGTGCAGCTGGACCTTTACCAGAAAACGGAGGAAAGAGACCGCAAGCTGCTTGCACTTAACGGCCTCAACCAGGCCGACTACGACCTCGCGCTGAACAATGTGAACAGCACGAAGGCGGATATCAATTACACCCAGGCACAGATCGACAAGACCGTGATCAAAGCCCCGTTCAGCGGGGTCATCGGCCTTCGCCAGGTCAGCCCGGGCGCTTATGTAAGCCCCGCTACCATCATCGCCACTGTACAGCAGCTGGACAAGATAAAAGTGGATTTCACCCTCCCGGAACAATATAACTCCATCCTCCATAAAGGGTCCATCGTTGATGTGGAAATAGACGCCGCCAACAAGATCCACCGTAAAGGGATCATCATCGCCACCGAACCGCAGATCAACCTGACCAGCCGCAATTTAAAGGTCAGGGCGATCCTCGATCAGGGCAAGGGCCATCCCGGCGCTTTTGTAAAAGTATACGTGAACGCAGGCGTAGACAAAAAAGGCATCATGGTGCCTACGAATTCGATCATCCCCGATGACAAGAACAATCAGCTGATCCTGGTAAAGGGTGGCAAAGCCGTTTTTGTCAATGTACAGACCGGCGTCCGGGAATCGAATAACGTAGAGATCACAAAAGGTGTCAGCGCAGGCGATACGGTAGTCGTTACCGGCGTCCTGTTCGCCAGGCCTAAATCGGCGCTGAACGTGCGAAGCGTAAAAAGCCTTGATAAATCAGCATCAGCACAATAGTTCCCGGCCCGGGCAAGCACCGGGTACAAACCATACTTAATTTATGAATATTTCCGAATTATCATTGAAGCGGCCCGTACTGGCGACAGTGATGAACCTGATGCTCATATTGTTCGGGGTCGTGGGATACAATTTCCTTGCCGTCCGCGACTATCCGGCGATCGATCCGCCCATTATCACCGTTACCACCAGCTATACGGGAGCAAATCCCGATATCATCGAAAGCCAGATCTCGGAGCCGCTGGAAAAACAGATCAACGGGATCCCAGGCATCCGCACCATCTCTTCGACCAGTTCGCTGGGCAGCAGCGCGATCACGGTGGAATTCAATCTGGGCGTGGACCTGGAAGCCGCCGCCAGCGATGTCCGCGATAAAGTGAGCCAGGCGACACGAAGCCTTCCCCTCGATATCGATGCGCCGCCGGTGGTGAGTAAGGCCGACGCCAACAGCGATTTCATTCTTATTCTCGCCGTTCAGAGCCATACCAAAAGCCTGATGGAACTGAGCGACTATGCAGATAACGTGCTCCAGCAACAATTACAGACGATCGATCAGGTCAGCTCCGTAAATGTATTCGGTGATAAGAGCTACTCCATGCGTATCTGGCTCGACCAGGACAAGATGAACGCATACGGGATCGCGTACAACGATATCAGCACGACCATGGTGAACGAGAACGTGGAACTGCCACCGGGCAAGATCTACGGCAACAATACGGAAATGACGATCAAGACGCTTGGTCGTCTCACCACGGAGAAGGATTTCCGGGATATGATCCTCAAGGAAGACAGCAGCGGGATCGTCCGTCTGAGCGATGTGGCCAGGGTCGAGCTGGGCCCACAGGTCGAAGAACAGAGCTGGAAATACAATGGGGTGTTCGCCATCGGACTGGCCATTATTCCCCAGCCCGGCGCTAATAATATCGCCATCGCCGATGAATTCAACAAGCGGCTCGCCGACATAAAGAAGTCCAACAAATCCGACCTCGAATTCAATGTGCTGGTCGACAACACAAAGATCATCCGACAATCCCTTGCGGAAGTAAAAGAGACCCTGCTGATCGCCTTCGCCCTCGTGGTGCTGGTGATCTTCTTCTTTTTCCGCAACTGGCTGATCGCGCTGCGTCCGCTCATCGATATACCCATTTCGCTGATCGCCACTTTTTTCATCATGTACCTGGCCGGCTTCACCATCAATATCCTTACGTTGCTGGGGATCGTGCTGGCCACTGGCCTTGTCGTGGATGACGGTATCGTGGTGACGGAAAATATATTCCGTAAGCTCGAACAGGGCTTTCCGATCCATAAGGCTGCGCTGGAGGGCAGCAAGGAAATATTCTTTGCCGTCATCTCTACCTCCTTGACCCTGGCCGTCGTATTTATGCCGGTGGTCTTTTTGCAGGGTTTTGTAGGACGCCTTTTCCGGGAATTCGGGGTCGTGCTCGCCGCAGCAGTGCTGATCTCCTCCTTTGTATCGCTGACCATCACACCCGTGCTGAACGTGTACCTCACGAGCAAGAAATCGGGCCATGGCTGGTTTTACGAAAAGACCGAACCCTTCTTCACCGGGATGGAGAACGGCTATCTGCGCCTGCTCAGGGGATTTATGCGGATACGGTGGGCTGCCTGGCTCATCATCGCAGGCTGTGCGGCAATGATCTTCTTTATCCTGCGCACTATGCAGAGCGAGATTGCCCCGCTTGAGGACCGGAGCAGCATACGCTTCACCGTTACCCTGCCCGAAGGGTCCAGTTTCAACTATACCCAGGACGTCACCGATCAGATCTCCAATTATCTGTACGATTCCATACCCGAAAGGGACTTTGTTTTTGCCAGGACCCCGTCCGGAAGTACGATCAATGCCTCCCAGCCCCGTATCGGTCTTTTAGCGCCCGGTCAGCGGACACGCAGCCAGGACCAGATCGCCAATGACCTCCAGCGCAAGCTCACCCGGTTCAACGATGCCCGGATCTTCGCCATCCAGGAGCAGACCATTGCCGTAGGTTCGGGCTCGAAGACCAGTCTCCCCGTGCAGTTCGTATTGCAGAACCAGGACCTGGACAAGCTGAAGAAGATCATGCCCGCTTTCCTCGACGCGGCCCGCAAGGACAAAACCTTCTCCAATGTGGACGTCAACCTCAAGTTCAATAAGCCGGAGCTCCAGGTATCCGTGGACCGGATGAAAATAAAAGACCTTGGCCTGTCCACCAACGATGTGATCGCCGCCATGCAGGCAGCCTTCTCCGGTGGCAGGCTGGCCTATTTCATCATGAACGGCTATCAGTATTATGTGATCGCCCAGCTGGAAAGAACGGACCGGAACGAACCCACCGATATCAGCAAGGTCTATGTGCGGAACAAGTCGGGTGATAATATACCGCTCGATGCGGTGATCCATGTCGAAAATAACAGTAACCCCTCGACCCTTTTCCATTTTAACCGGTATAAATCGGCCACCATATCCGCTTCGCTTGCTCCTGGCAAGACCATCGGGGACGGCATCATCGCCATGCAGGCTATCGCTACCAAATTGCTGGATCCAAGCTTTCAGACGGCTTTGTCGGGATCTTCCCGTGACTATGCGGAAAGCTCCTCCAATATCATATTTGCTTTCACGCTGGCCCTCGCCCTTATCTATCTGGTGCTGGCGGCGCAGTTTGAAAGCTTTCTCGATCCGTTCACAATCATGCTCACCGTTCCGCTGGCCATGGCCGGGGCCCTGCTGAGCTTGTGGATCTTTCATCAGACGCTCAATATCTTTTCGGAGATAGGCATGATCATGCTGATCGGGCTGGTGACCAAGAACGGGATCCTCATCATCGAATTTACCAATCAGAAACGGGAGCATGGCATGTCCAAGATGGATGCGGTGGTGGAGGCGGCTTCACAGCGTCTCCGGCCGATCCTGATGACGAGTCTTGCCACATCGCTGGGTGCGTTGCCGATCGCCCTGAGCCTTGGCGCAGCTGCGACGAGCAGGATACCGCTGGGGATCGTGGTGGTCGGTGGGATCATGTTCTCCCTTATCCTCACCCTGTTCGTTATCCCCGCCGTGTACACTTTCATATCGAGTACGCACAAGGCGCATGTAACGCAGGTTGAAGAGTAAGGACATTGCTACCCCGTTCCCGGGGCGATGCTTCGGGGACGGATGATGAAATTCAGACACCAGAATCTATGACAAGTATGAAAAGAAAGGTTTTCCCAGGGCTCCTCCTCATCGTATCCTGTATGTCGCTGGTGCAGCAAACGCAGTCCCAGAGCGCCGTTATGCCTTCCCAGCCGCAGACCAGCACCGCGGCCGGCAGGCCGCGCATGGATTCCGCGCAACCGCAGCCTCCGCTGACGCTTACCGAAGCCGTGACGATAGCGATGAAGAACAGCCTTGGGCTTCAGATCGCGAAGAACAATACGGCCATTGCCGGGATCTTTAACGATTATGGCATCGCCGGCGGCCTGCCGCTGGTGTCGGCCGGGCTCACGGACCAGGAGCAATCCACCAGTCTGAAACAGGAATATTCCAATACCGCCAATAACAAGACCAGCAATAATGCGGCAAGCAATCAGCTTACGGCAGCCCTTGGCGCCTCTATTTTGGTTTACAACGGGGAAAGGGTCGTGACGGCTAAAAAGAGACTCGGCCTTCAGGAAGATCAGAGTAAGCAATACCTCATCTCGCGGGGGGTGTACATAGCCTATAACGTCATCATCAAATATTATGATATCGTGAGGCAGCAGAGCTATGCAAAAACGCTCGCCGCCTCCATCGAGGTATCCCGTCAGAAACTGGAGATCGTCAAGGCGCAGCAGAGCGTGGGCGTGGCCAATAATGCGGACCTCTTCCAGTCGCAGGTGGACCTGAACACGCAGGTACAGAACCTCCAGGCCCAGCAGCTCATTGTGGATCAGGACAAGACGGATCTGCTGACCCTGCTGACCCTGAATCCGGATTCACTGGTCGTGATCACCGATACCATCATGGTGGATAAGAGCATCAGGCTGGCGTCCATTGTCGGCGCCATACCCGCAAACCCAGACATCGTCGCTGCCGATCAGCAGGTGCGGATCAACCAGTTCATCGAAAGGGAGACCGGGGCGTTGCGCTATCCTTCCCTTGGCGGTAATGCCGGATATAATTTCAGCCGCACCAAAAATGCCGCCGGATTTTCACTGCTCAACCAGAGTTATGGCCCCTATGCCGGCATCACGCTGACCGTGCCCATTTTCAATGGAGGGATCTATCGCAAAGAACAGCAGGTGGCCGGCATCAATGTCAACACCGCGCGTTTGCAAAAGGATACGCTCTCGCTCAACTATACGGCCAATGCCATCAAGAACTGGCAGGCCTATACGAATAATCTTCAGCAGCTCGAGACGGCCCGGGCGACCTATGACCTGTCGCAGAAGCTGCTGGATCTCGTCCTGCAACGATTCCAGCTCAAACAGGCTACGATCGTGGATGTGAAGAATGCCCAGCAGAGCTTTGAGGAGGCAGGGTTCCTGCTGGTGAATATCAGCTTCGCGGCTAAATCGGCGGAAATCCAGCTGAAGCGGTATGCGAATCAACTGACGTATTGAAAGGTGACCGGCAGAAAGAAAGATGATGGGTAGAAAGAAAGATGACCGGCAGAAAGATTGACGGATCCCCCGGAAGTTCAGAACAGGGTCTGCACCCCATACAGGATCTTCGTCTCATGATCGAGCAACCATTTCTTGCGCCAGAGCCCGCCGCCATAACCCACCAGATCCCTTTTCGAGCCGATGACCCGGTGACAGGGCACAATCACAGAGATATGATTTTTGCCATTGGCGGATGCC
The DNA here is from genome assembly GCA_035317125.1 of Puia sp. GTDB lineage: Bacteria > Bacteroidota > Bacteroidia > Chitinophagales > Chitinophagaceae > Puia. The sequence goes on along the minus strand of DATHHO010000204.1, from coordinate 9,559 downwards.
GTAGCGCGTATATTCTTTGGATCGCCCAGTCTCCGGGCCTGTTCAAGATAGCTGATGGTCTTGCCAAAGGGAATGGCTGACAGTTCATTCCATACCCTTTGCTGGAATTCGGTTCCTTCCTGATGGATGGGGATCTCGAACACCCTTCTCTGTCCCTGAAAGTACTGGATCAGCTGTTCTATGCAATTGATCATTACCGGTGGGAGAGGGCCACCGCCCAGATCCGCGCCACCCGCGTCTTCGACGTTGTCGATAAAGCTTATTTCGCTGATGTAGGTATCGGTCCCGGAAATCCTGAGCAGGCCCAGAGGGGATTGGTAATAGGTAGAAATAATCTCCAGCATAGTCGCCATTATCCAGGGGTTAAATTGGGGTCAGACCCGGGCCGTCCACTATCCGATCTTCCATCCGTTTTCCACTTTCTGTTCCGGGCCTAATAAAACTACTTCATTTTTGTCAGTATACACACCCAATACCAGGCATTCGCTGAAAAAATTGGCGATTTGTTTCGGCGGGAAATTGACGATCGCCACCACCTGCCTTCCGGTAAGGTGCTGCGGATCATAAAAGTGGGTGATCTGGGCGGAAGATCGTTTGATCCCCAGTTCGCCGAAGTCGATGGTGAGGATCCAGGCTGGCTTTCTTGCTTTGGGAAAATCGGTGACTTCCGTGATCGTCCCGACCCGGATATCTATTTTTTCAAAATCACTCCATTCAATAGTTGGCATAGCGGCTATTTTTACATCCCGCAAAAATAACCAATAGCCCCGCACGTCGTTGCTAAAATTTTAATGAAAAAAGAAACTGCGGATCAAATCTTCCGTTTGTCTCTTTGATGTATATTACTGCATCAAAGCATTTACCGTATTAAATTTTTTATAACCCTCAGTTTGCAGTCATATGAACAAAAAGAAAACAAACCAGCGCACTCGCAGAGGTTTCCTGCGCGATGCATCCCTTGCAGCCACCAGCTTTTTCATCGTTCCCCGTCACGTCCTTGGAAAAGGGTTTATCGCACCAAGTGACCGGCTGGCCATTGCCGCAGTAGGCGCAGGCGGCAAGGGCGCCGATGATCTCAAGAATTTTTACGGCAGCGGAAAAGTCGATGTCATCGGTCTTTGCGATGTAGATGACAGCCATGCCGCCGATTCGGTAAAAAAATATACGGGCGCAAAATATTATAAAGACTGGCGCGAGATGCTGGACAAGGAACACAAGCATATCGACGCCGTATCCGTCTCCACACCAGACAATACGCACGCGGTAGCGGCTCTGGCTGCGATGCAGCTCGGCAAGCACGTATATGTTCAGAAACCCATGACCCATGATATCTTCGAGGCCCGCACGCTGACCGAGGCCGCTAAAAAATATAAGGTCGTCACCCAGATGGGTAATCAGGGCTCATCGAGCGACGGGGTCCGGCTGATGCGCGAATGGTACGATGCCGGCACGATCGGAGACGCGACGGCTATCCATGTCTGGACCAACCGGCCGGTATGGCCGCAGGGCCTGGGCCGGCCGAAGAGCGGCACCGAAGTGCCCGCAGACCTGAACTGGGACCTTTGGCTGGGACCCGCAAAATTCGAAGAATATCATAAAGAATACGTTCCGTTCAGCTGGAGGGGGTTCTGGGCCTTTGGCACGGGCGCTCTCGGTGATATGGGCTGTCATCTCATCGATCCGGCATTCAAGACCGTCGGGCTGGGTTATCCCTCCGCAGTCGAATGCAGCGTGGGCAGCATTTATGAAAAGATGTGGACCCCTGCTTACTATCCCGAAAGCTGTCCTCCTTCTTCATCGGTCAAGATGACCTTCCCGGGCAAGAGCGGCAAGCCCAATATCAGCCTGTACTGGATGGACGGAGGCATACAGCCCGAAAGGCCCGATGAACTGGGGCCCGATGAGGCCATGGGCGGGGACGATGGCGGCGGGTGTATCATCACCGGCACCAAAGGAAAGATCATGTGCGGAACATACGGCAGCAGGCCCACTCTGTTGCCTACCTCGCGTACGAAGGAAGTGAATGTGCCTCAGACGCTTGCCCGGGTGCCCGAAGGCCATTATGTGCAGTGGGTCAACGCCTGTATCGCTGGCTATGGGAAGAACCAGCTCAGCTCGCCATTCGAATATGCCGGCCCGCTGACGGAGACGATCCTGATGGGCAACCTTGCACTGAGGAGCTGGAATATCAAAGAAGGCAAGAATTTTCCCGGCCGTAAGAAGCTGTTGTGGGATGCGGCCAATATGAAGATCACGAATTTCGAGGAGGCCAACCAGTTCGTTAAACGCGAATACCGCGAAGGTTGGAAACTGACGTAAAAAGCCTGAATAAAAAAAGCCGCTCATCCGAGCGGCTTTTTTTATTCAGGGTCGCTGCTCTCATTCAGCAGCCGGGACAGTTCCTGCAATTCCTTTTGTTTATATGAATTCCTTTCATCGTCGAAACATTTGGCGAATTCTTCGAGGGCTGTCTGGATAATGCGGTTGTGCGACTGCGGCTTGAAGTAGGAGGCTACCGGCGGAATGGATACCCGCTTAAAATAGCTTTCCACATCCTTGTGGGAGAAAACCTGCCCGCTCATCGGATCGATAAAAAATTCTATCCGCTGCGCGGCGCCTATCCTTTCGGGGTTATTGCTGTCGTCATGGTCCGGCTTGATATAGGCCAGCACGAACTGACGGGGAATATTGATGGCCTTGACGGGGATATCGAGGAGTTCGCTCAGCATCAGATACAGGACACCGTTAGCAATGGCATTACCTCTCTTCGTCTCGATCAGCTTGTTGATCAGGAATTCTTCCGGGTGCTGGTAGCCGACCTCGGTGCCTTTTAATCCATAATAATTATAAAGAATGCTGGTGAGCACATTCACTTGCTCCAGCGGCGTGAGATAGCTGTTGAGCTCGAGCCAGATATTGCGGCGAAGCTTTTCCACTTCCTGGAGGATCGGCGTGGTGACGAGATCGGGGTATTGAAACTTTGCGACCAGCAGCGAGGCTGTGAGGAGATCCTGGTAGCTGCTGCTCTTCCAGTGCTGGAAATCCTCCGTGAGATCGCGGTAATGCAGTTTGTGGATAAGCAGTTCGATGCGTTCCTGTACTTCTGCGCTGATGGTATTCTCCCAGAGATTTTCCAGGTTGGGGATGATGCCCCTCCCATAGCTCACGATGCGGCTGCTGACGGAATGGAAGACATCCAGGTCAGGATCATCGATGAGGTGGAACAACGCCTTTATTTCTTTATTTTCTTGCATGCAGTCGGATTTCTTCCTTCGTATTGTCCTTTTAAATACGGGATCAATATCGGGGAAGTTGTAAAACTTTAGTTAAACTAGTTATCCACAGGGGCGCCGTGAATGTTCATATAACGATCGCATCCGCCTATATCGTGTATGATAAGGGGTTTTTTTTAGCTGCTTTTTTTCTTTCTGGGAACGCGTTTTGGTGGGTTTGCTTTTACATCCTCGATGATCGCTTTTACTTCCTCCAGGCTCAGGTCGGCTGCGGTCTCCTGCTTTTCCTTGGGTAGCTTGTAGTTGCGAAGACCCTGCTTTATATAAGGGCCATAGGGACCCCGCAGTAATTGTATCTTTTCTTTTTCGAAGACCTTGATCGTGCGCTCTTCTTTTGCTGTTCTTTTTTCAGCAATGATCGGGGTAGCGGTCTCGAACGTGATGCTGTACGGATCGTGCTCTTTGCCCAGCGAATAGAATTTCTTATCATGCGCGATATAGGGGCCAAAACGACCGATGTTCACGACCACGTCCGTCCCTTCGAACTGGCCCAGGTTGCGGGGCAGGCGGAACAGTTCCATGGCCTCGTCGAAACTGATCGTCTCGATGCTCTGGGTATTCTTTAATTTGGCGAATTTCGGTTTATCTTCCTCGTTGGAAGAATCCCCGATCTGAACCATCGGACCATAACGGCCCATCCTCGCGATCACTTTTTTGCCGGTCAACGGATCGATGCCCAGATCCCTTTCCCCGCTGATCCTTTCTGCATTCTCGATCGTGTTCTCCACATCTTTCTTGAACGGGATATAAAAATCATCGATCATTTTGCTCCACAGCATTTTGCCCTGCGCCACCTCGTCAAACTCCTCTTCGATCCTTGCCGTGAAATTATAATCCATGATGTCGTCGAAGTACAGCTTGAGGAAGTCCGTAACGACCAGACCCAGATCGGTAGGGAACAATTTCGATTTTTCCGCGCCGGTATTTTCCTGCTCCACCAATTTGCGGATGCTGTCATTTTTCAATTCGAGGATCCTGAAATCCCTTTTTACCCCTTCCTTGTCCCTTTTTTCGACATAGGTCCTTTTCACGATCGTAGAGATGGTGGGCGCATAAGTAGATGGACGGCCAATGCCCAGCTCTTCGAGCTTTTTCACCAGCGAGGCTTCCGTATATCTCGGCAGCGGCCGGCTGAACCGTTCGATGGCCTTCATCTCCCGGAGGGGCAGCTGCTGGCTGACCGACAGAGGGGGCAGCATGCCTTCCTGCTGTTCATCTTCCGTGATATCCTCTTCATCCCGGTCTTCCATATATACTTTAAGAAAACCATCGAATTTCAATACTTCGCCGCTGGCCGTGAGCTCATCCTTATTGGTGGAGATCTGTATTCTGGCCGTGGTCTTTTCGAGCTCCGCATCCGCCATCTGGCTGGCCATGGTCCGTTTCCAGATCAGTTCGTACAACCGTTTGCCATCCGAATCCTCAACAGTGAGGTTGTCCATATAGGTAGGCCGGATCGCTTCATGCGCCTCCTGGGCCGACTCGTTCTTGTTCTTGAATTTGCGCACCTGCACATATTTCTTGCCATACTGACCCGTGATCTGGCCGGTGATGGCTTCCATCGCCGTCTCGCTCAGGTTTACGCTGTCGGTACGCATATAGGTGATCTTACCGCTTTCGTAGAGACGTTGCGCCAGCAGCATGGTCCTGCTGACGGAATAACCCAGCTTACGGCTGGCTTCCTGCTGGAGCGTAGAGGTGGTAAAAGGAGCGGCGGGTGTCTTCTTGCCTGGCTTTACCTGTACGTCGCTGACGGAATAGCCTGCCCCGATGCAGGATTTCAGAAATTCTTCCGCATTTTCTGCGGTAGATTGTTTCTTCCCTTCAGCCGTAAAAGATACTATTTTCCCGGACAGGTCCTTTGCCGTGAAGATCGCCTCGATCTTGAACGTACTCACGCTGGTAAAGGCGTTGATCTCTCTTTCCCTTTCTGCAATGATCCGGACGGCAACGCTCTGGACGCGTCCCGCACTTAGGTTGTTCTTCATGCTCATCTTCCGCCAGAGAACGGGGCTCAGCTCGAAACCCACGATCCTGTCCAGGATCCTCCGGGCTTGCTGGGCATTTACCAGGTTCATATCCACCGTACGTGGGCGTGTCACCGCCGACTGGATGGCCGGCTTCGTAATCTCATGAAAGACAATCCTTTTTGTAACCGCGGGGTCAAGGCCCAGGACTTCGCACAGATGCCAGCTTATCGCTTCCCCTTCCCGGTCCTCATCCGTTGCGAGCCATACTTCGCCCGATTTCTTGGCGAGGCTTTTCAGCTCCTTGACGACTTTTTCTTTTTCATCGGGGACGATATAGCTGGGTTTGTAATTGTTCTTGATATCGATCCCCATATCCCCTTTCGCCAGGTCCCGGATATGTCCATAACAACTTTTTACTTCGAAATCTGCTCCAAGGATATTCTCGATAGTCTTTGCTTTTGCCGGCGACTCCACAATCAATAAATTCTTAGCCATGTTTCAATTAACGGGTTTAAAATCTGTTGGCGGACCTTCGATCCGCCATGCCTCTTGGGTTGCAAGTTTACAGTATAACGGCCAGACTAAAAAATTGATACCCGGGCGGCGCTGTCTTACAATGAAAAATTTGCAATTATTTATTACTGTATTTCAAGCATTTACCTACCCTTCGACATGCCATCGATCGAAAATAACGTCCTTGTGTCCGATAATTTACGGGAGCAATTATCCAGGTCAGGCCGGTGACATCTGCAGCCGGATTGGTAAAAAACTTTACCTTGAGGCAATTCTCTTGCTAAAATTGGACCAACCTTCGATATACCCTCTTGGCGACAGCGCAATCACCCTCGATCTGGGCAACCTCATCGAAGAAGACCTTCACCGGAAGGTGGTGGCCATGAGGGAATGGATCCTATCGCGGAAGATCCCGGGGATAACAGATATAATAGTGTCCTACGCTGCCGTCAGCGTCCTGTATGATCCCGTACTGATCCGGAAAAACGCTCTTTCCGGTCAGACTGCCTTTGACCATATGCGGGAAACGCTGGAAGAAGCCAGCGCACTTGCCCCAATACAAATCGTTGCCGATGAGGAGATCATCCGGATCCCGGTGTGTTATGGAGGGGATTTCGGGCCCGATCTGCCCTTTCTGTCCGAAAAGAAGCTGCTCGGTCCCGAAGAACTGGTCAGCCTGCACAGTTCGCCGGTATACCGGGTATATATGATCGGCTTTCTCCCCGGCTTTGCCTATCTGGGCAAGCTGGATCCCAGGCTGGAAACCCCGAGGAAGATCCGGCCGGTACCCGTAAAGGCAGGCAGTGTTGGGATTGCCGGCAATCAGGGCGGGATCTACCCGCTGAACAGCCCGGGCGGCTGGCATATCGTCGGAAGGACCCCGTGGAGGATGTTCGACCCAGAAAAGGAGATCCCGGTCCGGCTGAGGACGGGCGACCGGGTGCAGTTCTTTCCCATAACAAGGGAAGAATTCAGGGAGCTGGCTGGCCCGGCTCTTACATGAAAACCTGTAGGTCCACATTTTAACGCATGTCATTCCCTGAAAATCCGTACTCTTGCATACAGCCTGCTCCCGCCGAGGACCCAATACATGCCCCAAAGCAGCGCCTTATATAACCTGCTCCCTTGAATCAAATCAGCACCTCTGCATTTTTACAACCAATTCCTTTGCCCGAAACCAGCTGGCTTGTATAACACCCGCTCCGTTACCCCGCACGACACACATTAAACATTCATCATGTCATTCTCCATTATCAGGGCCGGAATACTCGATACTATACAAGACCTGGGAAGGAACGGATATGGCGACTGGGGCATCAATACCGGCGGCGCCATGGACCGCTACGCGGCACAGGTGGCCAATCTTCTCGTGGGTAATTGCGGACACGAAGCCGTGATCGAAACGCATTTCCCAGGTCCACAGATCCTTTTCGAACAAAATACGCTGATCGCTATTACGGGAGGCGATTTTTCCCCGATGGTAAATGATGAGGCGATCCCGCGATGGCAACCGGTGGTCGTGCGGAAAAATACGATCCTGCATTTCCCATCCCTTCAGCAGGGAGGGCGCTGTTATATCGGCGTACATGGAGGCTTCTGTATGAAGAAGTGGCTGAACAGCTACAGCACCAACCTGAAGGCTGCGACCGGAGGGTGGGAGGGCCAGGCGCTGAAGAAAGGAGATGAGCTGCCTTTTAAGGAGAATACCATTTATTTTGCGGGGCTGCTCAAAGAAGAAAGCAATTTCGAAGTATTGCCCTGGCGTGTCAATACGGAAAAGTTATACCGCTACCCACATGAAATAGGATTTATTCCGGGCAGGGAATGGCGGGTCTTGTCCGCCGCTTCGCGGGAAAATTTTCTGGAAAATAATTTTCTTATCCATCCATCTTCCGACAGGATGGGCTACCAGCTGAAGGGAAGCCCGTTGTCGCTGGAGAAAGAAGAGGAGCTGATCTCTTCCGCGGTGAGCTTCGGCACCGTGCAGCTATTGCCCGATGGACAGTTGGTCGTGCTGATGGCCGATCACCAGACCACCGGTGGCTATCCGAGGATAGCGCATGTCATTTCAGCCCATCTTCCTAAGTTGGCGCAGCTCCGCCCAAGTGATTGCATCCAGTTCAAGATGATGGACAACAGATCTGCGGAAGAGCTGTTGCTGGCACAGCAGAAAGAATTGCATATCCTGCAGAGAGCTTGTATGGATCATCTAAATGAGATGGTATGCTGAGCAGGGACCTGAAGGACAGGAACAAACAACAGGAAGAGGATACCGATCATACCGTCTGGCTCGGAGATGGCCTGCTCAGCATCGATCTCAATTGTGATATGGGTGAAGGAATGCCTGACGAAGCAGCCATCATGCCTTTTATCAGCTCGGCGAATATTGCCTGCGGCTATCATGCCGGTGATGAATCCACGATGCGCATGACGGTCGGGCTGGCCCTGGCACAGCAGGTAGCTATCGGCGCGCATCCTTCTTATCCCGACCGGGAAGATTTTGGCAGGGTTGACCTGCTGGATCATGCCATTACGCCGCCCGGCACCCCCGGATCGCAACGATCTGCCGGCGAATCCCCGCCCCTCACCCGTGAATCCATTCCAGGGATCATTACCGATCAGCTTGCTGTCTTGCAGCGGATCTGTCAGGAGCAGGGCACGCGTCTTCATCATGTCAAGCTTCATGGCGCCCTTTATAACCGCGCGGCCCGTGACCTTGATCTCAGCATAGGTATCTGCCAGGCCATTGCCACATTCGATCCAGCTCTTTTATTATATGGACTTAGCGGCAGCGTCATGGAACAGGCGGCCACCCATTTCAAGATCCCCTTTGTCCAGGAAGCGTTTGCCGACCGCAGCTACCGGGAAGATGGAAGCCTTACACCCCGGACGGAGCCCCATGCCCTTATCGTGGATACGCCACAGGCGATCAGTCAGGTGCTGAAGATCGTCAGGGATGGGAAGGTGCGCACCGGCGGCGGTCAGGAAATCCCGCTTGTGGCCAGGACGATCTGCATTCATGGAGATGGCAGCCATGCGGTTCCCTTTGCTCAGGCGATACATGCGGCGCTGGTGCAGCGCCTCATCATCGTTCAGGCGCCCTGACCCCGCTGTACAGGTCAGCATGCCTTTCATGATATTCCTGGTGCAGGCCGTAATCTGGGTTCCGGCTACAGCCATTTCCTGTTTCGTTCCTGGCGCCTTTTAGCATTTCCTTTGCAATTTCTCCTGCATTTTGCCGTTCTTTACCCCGTTCCCACTCCAACTATTTACATAGCTCAATCCGTCTGAGGGCATTGGCCCGAAAGATTACCTGCCATGTGCGGGCTGAATATTTATTGACTTAACTGACAACTCATAACCCATGGCTGAAAGCGCGAATGGACAGAATGGCCGCACTGAAGGGCTCTATACCTATGACTCATTTAGCGGGAATGGCAGGAAGAAGGCGACGGAATCCCATTTTTTATGGTGGTGCGCGGGCGCGTACCAACAGATCTTAAAAGACTGCCCTTCCGAACAGACCAAATATGCCGGTCTGGGGGGCGTGATCCTGGCGACCTTCGTGCTGGCGGCGCTCTCCGCGGGATATGCGATCTTCAGCGTATTCGACAATATGCTCTGGGCCTGCGGCTTTGCCCTGATCTGGGGGCTGATCATTTTTAATTTCGACCGTTTCCTTGTCGCTACCATGCGTAAATATGGTGTATCCCGCCGGCGCCAGATCTGGATGGCCACGCCGCGCATCGCCCTGGCCCTGCTTATCGGTGTGACCATTGCCCG
>DATHHO010000203.1:0-13506 GCA_035317125.1 Puia sp. | reverse complement strand
GATCGGGCTTACCATCGGCACAGGGCTCGGCGCAGGCATTGTGCTGGATGGGAAACTATATTCCGGGGCCAGTGGCGCCGCAGGAGAGTTTGGTATGGTGGACTATCTGGACAAGAATTATGAATACTATGCCAGCGGAAGTTTTTTTCAGAACGTCCACGGCCTCGGCGGCCAGATGATTTTTGAACGGGCGGCGCAAAATGATCCCCATGCCTTAGAGCTCTATTCGGAGTTTGGCGGACATCTAGGAAATGCCATCCGGATGATCCTGTACAGCTATGACGTGGAGCTGATCGTATTGGGAGGATCGGTCAGCAAAGCCTGGTCTTTTTTCCAGGACAGCATGTACAAGGCGTTGGCCGGTCATGCCTTTGCCCGCTCCCTGCACAAGCTGAAGATCGGGGTTTCGGAGCTGGAAAACAGCGGCATCCTCGGCGCCGCGGCATTGTGCCTGATTTAAAAAATATCGATATATTACAACTTATAAAAGCCATATACATGCCCCGCCTGACCAGACTTCCTCTTCTCGCCGGTTTCTTTTTTTGTATTGCCTGCTCTTCCGTCAACAATGATCCGAACGCGGGCTGGGCAACGACAGGAGGCACCCACGAAGGGATCCGGTATTCATCGCTCACTCAGGTGGATACCTCGAACGTACAGAAACTGGAGCCTGTCTGGTATTATCACACCGGCGATGCCGATACGGTCAATCATTCGCAGATCCAGTGCAATCCGATCATAATAGACGGGATTATCTACGGCACCTCGCCTCGTCTCAAGGTATTTGCGCTCGATGCCGCAACAGGTATGGAAAAATGGGTCTTCGACCCCATGGATTCCAATCAGAACAAGTCCCGGATGGATTTTATCCTGAATAACAACCGTGGGGTCGCCTACTGGGAAGATGGAACAGACAAACGGATCTTTTATACTGCCGGCGCCATCCTCTATGCGCTGGACGCCGCCACAGGCCGGCTGATCACTTCCTTCGGCAAAGCAGGCAGGGTCGACCTGCACGAAGGCCTGGGAAGGGATTCGCATGATCTCTATGTCGCGGCGACCTCGCCGGGCGTCATCTACAAAGACCTGCTCATCATGGGCAGCCGTGTCTCGGAGGGCAGCGATGCGGCTCCGGGGCATATACGCGCTTATGATACGAGGACAGGCGAGCAGAAATGGATCTTTCATACCATCCCGCATCCGGGAGAAGAAGGTTTCGACAGTTGGGAAGATTCCACTGCCTGGCAGCACATCGGCGGGGCCAACTCCTGGTCAGGTCTCACCCTGGACGAAAAAAGGGGGATACTCTTCGCGCCAACCGGCAGCGCCTCTTTCGATTTCTATGGCGGGAGAAGAAAGGGCGCCAACTTATATGCCAACACGCTGCTGGCGCTGGATGCAGCCACGGGGAAAAGGATCTGGCATTTCCAGACGATCCATCATGATATCTGGGACAAAGACCTTCCCACACCGCCAGCCCTGGTCACGGTCATGCATAACGGCCAGAAGGTTGACGCCGTCGCACAGCCGGGAAAGAGCGGCTTTATTTTCCTTTTTGAACGAGCCACCGGCAAGCCGCTGTTCCCCATTGAAGAAAGACCCGTACCCGTGAATACCGGCCTGGCAGGAGAAAAACTCTGGCCGACGCAGCCCTTCCCGACCCTCCCAAAACCCTTTGTACGACAGACGTTCACGGATTCGGATGTCAATACCCTGCTGCCGGATACGTCCATACAAGATATAAGGGACAGGCTGAAGACTTATCACACCGGCAATATGTTCAACCCGATGTCCAGAGAAGGTACGGTAGTGCTGCCCGGCCTCGACGGGGGAGCCGAATGGGGAGGACCTTCCTTCGATCCTGCGACGGGTATATTATATGTCAATGCCAACGAAATGGCATGGATCCTGAAGATCATCGATCTCAAAGAAAAACCCGCGGGCAAACAGACCTGGCTGGAGGCAGGCAAACAATTGTATCTGCGGAATTGTGTGAGCTGTCATGGTCCGGAACGGAAGGGTAGTGGTAATTATCCTTCGCTGTTGCAGGTATCCGCAAAATATAATGAACAACAGTTTAAGGACCTGATCAGTTCGGGGCGAAGGATGATGCCCGCATTCAAGCAATTGTCCGGCGAAGAAAAAACCGTGCTGGCTTCTTTTATTCTCAACAACAAGCAGCAGCAGCAAAAGGAATATATCGCTCCGCTCGCACCGGTCGACAGCTTCCGCAATCTCCCTTTTGCGATCGACGGCTACAATAAATTCCTGAGCAAGGAAGGCTATCCGGCCATCCGGCCGCCATGGGGCACGCTCAACGCGATCAACCTGAATACGGGCGAGCTGGAATGGAAGGTCCCGCTTGGAGATATTCCGGAGTTTGCCGGCAAAGGCATTACCACCGGATCGGAGAACTATGGAGGATCGGTCGTGACCGCAGGGGGCCTTGTGTTCATAGCGGGTACGCCTGACAGTAAGTTCCGCGCCTTTGATAAGAGGACGGGTAAATTGCTTTGGCAGGCGGTATTGCCCGCTCCTGCCTTTGCCACCCCGGCCGTCTATGCTGTAAATGGCAGGCAGTTCATCGTCATCGCCTGCGGCGGCGGCAAATTGAAGACGCATTCCTCTGATACCTACGTGGCTTTTGCGCTGCCCGGTAAATAAGATTTATTCACATTCATTCCTGGCGCAGTGAACTAAAGTTTTGCAAATATCAAGATCGATATTATTATATTTATCGGATGAATCGGTTTGCCATGCAATCGGCAATTCTTTAAAAGAAGGGACATCTGATGGTCCAAAAAAGGAAAACCCGGAAGCTTGAAATAAATCAGGGGCTTCCGGGAACTGTACAATTCAAAGTTACCATTTCTTTTGATTATTATTTTCAAATTCTTCTTGTTTATGAAATTTGAAGATTTTCAGCAAGTTATGTCTGCCCCGAGAATGGCAAGGTATGTGATTGCCACCGGAGAAAACACCCGGAAAGCAATGACCCTTTACCGGTTAAATTTGAAATTGTCGCAGGAGTTGTTTACGGTAATAAGTTGTTTTGAGATTGCATTGAGAAATGGAATAGACCGGCACTATACCAGAAAATTTGGCAAGGATCGGCTGAGAGACGCTGCATTACCTGGTGGAATATATAATAATCGCCATTGCGGAAAGACGCCATATATTATATCCGAAGGTTTACGAAAGCTAAACATCTATTCTCATGCTAAGTTACTGGCCGAAATGGATTTTGGCTTCTGGCGATATACGTTCGCCCGCCATCAGTATTATGTCGGAGGACAGTCATTGCTTGGGATCTTTCCAGGGAAATCAACCAGCACCCGTGCTATAAAATATGATCATAACTACATTTTTTCTAAACTTGAAAAAATCAATTCTTTTCGCAATCGGTTGGCTCATCATGAACCTATTTGTTTCTTGCCAGGCAATCAGATTAAACATACTGATTTTGCCAGACAGCATTAACTGATGATCCGGCAATTATTCCAATGGATGCAAATTGATGAAACCGCTTTGCTCTATGGGCTAGATCATATTTCAACAGTATTACACAGAATCGATACATTGTAAGAGTTAGCCAACTCCTTTTAATATGGCCCCGGGCTCACCGCCGTCCACCCTCCATCGACCACGAGGGTCTGCCCGGTAATATGCCTGGCATGGCTGGAGACCAGGAACAGCGCGGCCTGCGCAATATCCAGCACGGTAGCAGGACGACCGAGTGGAGTGATCGTCGACCAGACCTTTTCATATTCCGCATCTCCCGCCGTTCGTTCGGTGAGCGTAGCGCCGGGAGCGACCGTGTTCACCGTAATATGGAAAGGAGATAATTCGATGACGAGGTTACGGGCCAGCATTTCAAGCGCCGCCTTGCTCATACCGTATGCGGCAAGGTTCTTATGCGCCTGATGGCCGGTAACGGAGGAGGTGAACAGGATACTGCCTCCTTCGGGTTGTTTCTTCATCTGACGAGCGGCCGCCTGCGCTAAAAAGAAGGTCCCTCCCAGGTTCAGCTTCATCACCTCGAAGAAGGATTCCGGCGGATAGGAAAGAAAGTCGCCGAACAGCGTAATTCCCGCATTGGCGATCACGATATCCAGCCGGCCCCAGGCGCCCACCGCCTTATCGACCATCCGTTGGATAAACCCCAGGTCCGAGGCATCCCCACCCAGTGCAATACAGCAGTCCCGTCCCGCACCCGTCTTTCGCTCCTTCCTCCGATCATCATCCGCACTTCCCGCATTTTCTGCACTTCCCGCACCCGCCGCGCCACCCGCCCGCACAACACTTCCCGCACCCGCCGTAACGCCTACACCCACACTTTGTCCCTCTCCTGCGCGGAGTTGTTTCCCCACCTCCGCGCGTATGCGTTCCGCGGCTTCGGCTGCCAGCGCATGGTCGTTGTCATTCAGGACGATTCGCGCGCCCTGCAAAGCCAGCTGCCTGCATATTTCAAAGCCGATGCCCTGACCCGCTCCCGTGACGATAGCAATCTTTCCGCCGAATTGTTTTTCAGGACCCATGAGAATATTTTTTAACGATTGTCTGCCAGTCCATCCAGTAAATATCCGTCAGTCCATTGCCGGGACCCTGTAATAATTGCTGAAGAAGACGAAATTTCAATGGTTTTTCAAAGGGAGGGGCGAACAAGGGCTGACCGCTGGTAAAGAAAAGGTATTTCTTGTCCGGGCTCACAAAAGGGCAAAATTCAATGCTCCTCGTGTTGATGGTCGAATCGAGGTGCGCCGCAGGCATCCATTCTCCTTTGACATTCTTAAAAGAAACATAAAGATCGCCTCCTCCAAGGTCGTCCGCACGACCAAAGCTGGTAAAAAGAAGGAAATGTTCGTCCGGGTCGACGAAGGCGTTGAATTCGTATTTGTCGGAATTAATGGCTTCCGGCAGGCTATGCGGCTCCTGATATCTTCCATTCTTCCATTCGCTCATCACGATATCTTCCTTCCCTTTTCCATTTTCCATCTCACGGGTGAAGTAAAGATTGCCGTTTCGCGCAATGGAAGGGTAGAATTCATCCCTGGTGGAATTGATCACGGTGTCGAGCCGCAAGGGTCCTGCCCATTTGCCGTTCTTATCCTTCTTCACCGTCCAGATATCAAAGTCTTTCGGCATGACTGCCATGGCTGAGGACACGCTTCCAACGCTTCCCGGGGCAAGACCGGAACCGGGTCCCGCACCCACCGGCCGGTTAGAAGAAAAATATACCGTCGTCCCGTCCGGAGAAAAAGCCGCCTCCAGATCGCTGTACGACCCCGAAAAATCGGCGACCTCCGGATCCGACCAGGCTCCCCCCGTAAAATGAGCGTAAAGAATACAACTCACCTGCCCCCGGACGCTCTGGATCGTATAGAACAATTCATCGCCGGAAGGGGAAACAGCCATGTCCCGGTTGGCCATCCCATCCGAGATATGACCGGATGCAAACAGTTTTGGCGTTGCGCCGGGAGGCGCCTCTCCAAAATAGGCATATGCCGTGGAAATAAAAGGGGTTTGGGCATATCCCCTTTCCCATGCACCGGCACCGAGGAGGAGGACAGACAGGAAAATCGATTTTTTCATGGCCGCAGGATTGACGATTTGCTGAACGATAAATGTAGGGTTATTTGTCTCATCCCCGCCCTTCCCACCCACAATTCCCATCCCCCAAACCTGGGGAATTTACCTTGCATTTCTCCTTTTTTATGAGTAGTTTGTATGAAAGCTGGACTGCAAAACGAAGCCGAGCTACTTACGGCAATTTTTTAGAATTACATACTAGATAAGACAATTTTACTGCTTTTGAATGCATTATACATGCCGATAATTTGCAATTCGGCTGTTTTTTTAAATTAATATAATCACTTATACAATAAAATGTGCTCAAATCCTTTTATAAGGGGTTAATTGTATGAAATCCAACGTATGAAATCCAATTTTTAAAACCGTTATTATGAAACCCAACCCTGAACCTCAAAATTTCTCCGGGCAAAAAATACGAAGACTTTTTTTCTCCTGATTCGCTTCGTGACAGCTTCCTTAGCCGCCCACACCCATTTATTCAATAATCTTTATTGGAGTGTGCTCCTCTGGAACGTCGCGCAACACACGGCTTATCAGGCCTGATCAATTAAAATCCCAGTATTCTATGACCCGAGCAATAAAACATACTGCGCAACTCCTGCAATCTTTCACAAGATACCTCATGGTATTGCTGGTGCTTGGCCTCTCCACATCGGCTTTGGCTTCGCCCGGCAATGGATATCACGCACCTGCCACTGGCGGGGATCCTTTATTTGCAAATCAGATCACGATCACGATCACAAAGAATTTTGCGCTTGCCGATGGTACCCAGCAGAATATCGTCACGGTAAAGATATTGAACGCCCTTGGTGTTCCTCTCGATAATGTTGACGTAACTTTTATCATCAACGGTGGCGGTGTCAATCAGGTCATCCAGACAAATGCATCGGGCATTGCCGTGTTGTATCTTACCAGCACGACGGTAGGCCCGGCCAACGTCGATATCGTTATCGGGGGAGTGCATTATCCCCAGGGCGGTCCCGTCACGGTCGTCACCTTTACGCTGACAGCCGGCCCTCCCGATCTTACCAATCCTCTTACACAGGTAATAGTAGACCGTACCCACCAGACCGCGGATGGAGTGGCTACGGACATGATGCACGCCCATGTAGTGGACGCGAACGGCAACCCCGTTGCCGGAGTAACGGTCGATTTTGCCATTTTCGGCGGGGCTGCAGGACCGACCTGTATCCTTTCCGGACTGACGGCCGTCACGGATGCTAACGGAAACGCAATTATCACCGCAACAGATACAAAAATAGGCGCAGCTTACGTCACCGGTAAAATCGGTGGCGTCAACCTCAATAATAGTCCCGGCGCTCTCTACTTTGATGTAGGGCCGCCTGATCTTACGAATCCGCAGACACGATTGATCGTAGACGTCGGCACGACAACCGCCGATGGGGTCAGCGCCGACCAGGTGCACGCGCATATCGTGGATAAAACCGGCAACCCCGTACCGGGTGTGATCGTCAATTTCACCATACCCGGCGGTTCCGCCAGCGGTACGGCGACGACGACGGTCATCGGCACCGGCGTCACCGATATAAATGGCGATATCGTCCTCACGATCACCGACCCCGTAGCGGGTACGGTGGATATTGGCGCAGACGTTGGCGGCACCCAGATCAATAACAGCCCGGCCACCGTGAACTTCGTGGCAGGGCCGCCGGACCTGAACAATCCCTTCACGATCCTTGTCGTGGACATCGGTAGTACGACGGCGGATGGCGTCAGCACCGATAAGGTACACGCGCATGTAGTGGATGCGAAAGGCAATGTGGTGATCGGCGCCACGGTCGTCTTTACCGTCTCCGGCGGAACGGCAGGCGGGACGGCTGTCATACTGGGCACCGGTATCACCGATGCCAGCGGTAACGCCGTTCTCACGATAACAAATCTTAAAGCAGGAACAGTAGATATTTCAGCTACCATCGGCGGCACGGCGCTTAATAACAGCCCCCGTACCGTTGTTTTTGTGGCAGGCGCCCCGGACCTTACTAACCCGCAGACGCAGCTGATCACAGACATTGGCAGCACTACAGCAGATGGCGTGAGCGCGGATAAGGTGCATGCGCACGTAGTGGATGCGAACGGCAATCCCGTTGCTGGGACCACAGTAGTCTTCTCCGTAACCGGCGGCTCGTCCGGCGGCACGGCGGTCACTACCATCGTGGGTACCGGAGTCACGGATGCCAATGGCGACGTTGTGCTGCTGATCACCAATCTTAAAACAGGCGATGTGCTCATAGGCGCCACCATCGGCGGGACTCCGATCAACAACAGTCCCGCTGACGTATTCTTCGTTGCAGGCGTTCCGGATCTTTCCAATCCGCTGACGAGCCTGATCGTCGACGTCGGCAGTACTACGGCGGATGGCGTGAGCACCGACCAGGTGCATGCGCATGTCGTGGATGCAGCCGGCAACATAGTATCTGGAGCTACGGTCGTGTTCACCGTCACCGGCGGAACGGCCGGCGGCACAGCAGTGATAGTGGGCACGGGGATAACCAATGCCAGCGGCGACGCTATTCTGACGATAACGAATCTTAAGGCAGGAACTGTAAATATTTCAGCCACCATCGGCGGCACAGCAATCAATAACAGCCCCGCTCCCGTCATCTTTGTTGCGGGCATGCCCGATGTGACCAACCCGCTGACCAAATTAGTGGTCGACGTCACAGGCGCCCCGGCAAATGGCACGGCTACCAATCAGGTACATGCGCATATCGCCGATGCGAACGGCAATGCGGTTAAGAACGCTACGGTGGTCTTCCAGATCGCCAGCGGCACGGGCACTTTTGTCGGCAGCACGACCGTGACTACGGATGCCAACGGGGATGCCACGATCACCCTTACCAGCACGGTAGCGGGCAGCGTGGATATCACTGCAACGGTCAACGGCATCGCGATCATCAACAACAGCCCGGCTACGGTGATCTTCGCCGACATACCGGACCCGAATAATCCGCTGACCAACCTGAGCGTCATGTCCGACAACGCCCTCGCCGATGGTCAGGCCACCAACAGCGTGAGAGCGCATATAGTAGACCAGAACGGCAATGTGCTGGCCGGACAGCACGTGGTCTTCACCATTGCCTCCGGTGATGGAACGATCATCACCATACAGCCTGTGATTACAGACGCCAATGGCGATGCCTTTATCGATATTACCAGCCTTAAACCAGGATATACGACCGTGACGGCGAAAGTGGAGGGCATGCCCATTATATTCGGCAGCCCGGCCAAAGTACGCTTTGTCGCGATCAACATCTATGTTCCGCATGTGTTCACGCCTAATGGGGACGGAACAAACGATGTGCTGAAACCGATACTGGTGGGGATTGCTGAATTCCATTATTTCAGCGTCTACAACCGATGGGGCAATCTGATCTTTACCACCCAGGATGCGAATAACGGCTGGGATGGAAGGTTCAAAGGGGTAGCGCAACCGGTTGAGACCTATTTGTGGATAGCCGAAGGGATCACTACGGAAGGCAAGAAGATCGTGCAGAAAGGCATGGTGTCCCTGGTCCGGTAAGACCTCATCCGGCCGCCCGGATGACAAAAAAGTAAAATTGTTTTGAACAAATAGTTTTTGTCCGAGCGAATATTCAAATAGTAAATCCAATATCCAGATGAGATATATTTATATCATACTGTGTCTCTTTATGCTGACGGGGGTCGCTTGCGCCCAGGAGATCAATTTCTCACGTGTGCAGGATATGGCAATCTGGTACAATCAATCCCTGAAGACCGATAAGCAAAATAGTTTAAAGCTCAATTACCGCAATGTCCAGTACGGAGGACAGCTTGCTTACAACAGCGTCAGCGCTATGTTCGATATGCCCTTACTTTCAAAGGCATCAAAAGAGAAGACCAATTCAGCCTATTTCAGCATGAGCGCGGGCGCGGCTTCCGACAAATCCAACCAGGGCATCCTGAACAATACGCTCGGAATGCTGGGCATCTCTTATTCCGTGCCCATTGGCCGCAACGAGACCTATCTCAGCGCAGGCTTCCAGGCAGCCTACTACCAGAGCCAGTTGAATGTGACCGGGGTATCCAATGCCTTCGGCGATCAATATGATAATTATGGCCCCATCGAAGGGGCGCCAAGCAGCGACCGGCTGGCCTCTGGCTGGTCTTACGGACACCTCAACATCAATACCGGACTTTCCGTATTCAATAATTCCAGCAACAATAAATGGTATCTGGGTGCATCCCTGATGCAGGTGAACAAACCCTATTCCTATCAGGTCAAGTCCGACTCCACCCGGCTGAAACAGGGCGTCGGCATCCAGGGCGGCTACCGGTACATCGCCAAAACGGATGACGAAGTCGCCTTTTATATGTCCATGAGCTGGCAAGGCCCGGCCTTCCGTCATTATTTCGATTTCTGTTACCTCAAAGCCATTCCATCCGTACCCGGTGGCGCCGCCGTCGGCCTCGGTCTGGGCTACCGCTATGACGATGCGATCATACCCAATATCGAATTAAGATACCAAAAATTAATAATAGGAATAATGTATGATATCAACATATCGAGCATCAGCGCCGCGGGCATATCTCGTACCGGTCTGGAACTGTCGCTTCGGATGGATTTTTAAAAACTAACCCATGAACAAGGTAATTATTGGTCTGACCGCCTTCATCTTGCTTACTACAGGATTACTGCAGGCTCAGGATATTGATAAACAAGTCCGGGAGAGCACCTGGCAAGTCCGCGATACTGCTCAGTCGCCCGCACGGGATACTGCTGTACAGGTTCAGGACAGCGCCAGACAACCCCTGGATACGGCTATGCAGGTAAAAGACAGCTCCAGGCCTGCGCAGGACACTTCCATACAACCGAAGGATTCGGCAAAGCCCGCACAGGATGCTCCCACACCATCCATGGATAATACCACGAAGCCCCGGGATATCCTGCAGGTCGTGGATTCGACCACCGCAAAGCCGGCTGAGAAACCTTCCGATCCGCCGCCACCTGCGCAAGACAGCGTGAGCACACGACCGGCAACGGACACTATTCAGCATGAGCGTGCCCAGGAGACTAAAAGAGAACTGGATACCCGCTGGTTCATTTCCCCTCTGCTAAAATTTCAGTTCCAGGATTTCGGTATGCTGGAAAAAAACCGGAAAGGATATCTCAGCGATGCCAATACGCTCCCGATCCAGAACAGAGGCAATATTTCCTTTGCCGCATCCGCATATAAGAATATAACATCGCGTATTTCCGCCAGCGCGGATCTGGGCCTGAGCTTCGGGCACGTTACCAACGACAGCGTGCTGATCAGCCATACAAGCTCCAAAACGTTCAACCTGCTGAACGCCACGGTCTATTATCACCTGCTGAATGCAAGCTACCGTCTCCAGCCCTATATTTCGGTGGGGATCAATGATATCATCAATGACGCATCCTATGCCAGCGTGCCCATCGGCATCGGAGCGAAATTCAATGCTAAAAAGATCATGGTTACCGGGCAGGTCATGTATGGGTATGCGCTGAGCAAGAGCATCTCCAATACGACCATGTATTCGGTGGGCGTCTATATTCCCATCAAGAATAAAAAATGGAAGAAACAACAGGACGAAGATAATGCACCGTATAACAGAGAAGCGAAAAAGAAGGACAGCACAGGCGGTAAGACCGTGAATAATTTCTATTTCAACATCAACCTTGATTCCGCGCTTGCCGCCAAAAGGGCCAGGGACAAGGCGGATGGTAAGGATGGAGATAACATTAACGATGTTGCCAGCGGAAAAAGAAGTGACCATGATGGCGCCGGATCCGGTGACGATGATGGTGTGACGAGCAGGCAGGGTGCTTCGCGCAGACATAAAAAAGGCGGCGGGCTCAAATCCTTCGATCTCCAGGATTTCAACATGCACGATTTCCGGGTGGATACCGTCAACGGCCGCCCTGTCATCAAGTTTGTCATTTATTTCGAATTCAATGAATATGCGTTGACCTCGAGGGCCTTTGGCAGCGTCGATAAGGTCATCGCACAGCTGAAGAACGACCGGGGCAACCTCCAGATCGATATCAAAGGGTATACCGACGACGTAGGTACCGATGAATATAATAATTTCCTTTCCCGCAAGAGGGCCAAAACGGTGTATGACTATATGAATACAAGAGGAGTGCCGGCCGAACTGATGAAGGCCAAGGCATATGGAAAGGACAATCCGGTGGCCGACAATAAAGATCCCAATCAGGCCTGGCTCAACAGGCGCGCCGAGATCGTCGTGCGCGAAAAATAAAAACAGAACGGCCGGACTTTTAGTCCGGCCGTTCTGTTTGCGGATGGTCCCGGATTCCCCCCGGGCCCATTCTTTTATTGCTTGATCACTTTCATCGTCTTGACAAATCCACCCTGCGTCACTTTCAGGATATAAAGACCCGGTCTGTAGCCAGATGCATCTATATCGATCACCCCGTTCGACTGGGCAACGGTCTTCGCCTGAAGGCGTTTGCCGTCGATGCTGAACAGTTCGATATTCGCCTTCTGCTGTCCGTCAAGGGACATATACAGCCTGAAGGCGTTGGTGGACGGGTTCGGATAGACCTCGGCGACATTCGGCTTGCCGGTAGTGGCAGAGAAGGTAAGCCCTTCGCCGTTGAACGACTTATCCCCATCATCGGTCGAGAGCTTGCCCTTGCCGCATTTTGCATTCGTGCTGGACGCAAGGTCAAACCGGGAGAACCCATAATTATCATCCCAGTCCAGGATAAGGATGCTGCCTATCGGCGCCCTGCGGAAATAATCGGTGTTGGTAGAGAACGTAGTTGCTCCGGGAGGAACCGTTAATTTGTCATGCTGCGTGCTTCCAACGGCGAACCAGCTTACCTCCATGTCAAATGGATTGGGATTGTCGATCTCCCAGTTCCGGGTGACCGAAGGATTGTCGGAACATACCGGCTTCAGACTGAGGTTCTTTATAAATGAATTCGGGAACTTCACCTCACCCACAGCAGCATCGGCCCTGATCAGACCATTTCCCGTAGCAAAATCGAAGCCTTTGTCGAACCCTTGCGTATCCGGATCATCCATGTCCGAGGTATGCGTGCTTAAGATGCCCTTGATCTGAGCAGGTGTGATGGTCCGCAGTTTCTGCGCCTCGATCATCAGGGCTGCGACGCCAGCCGCATGAGGGGCCGCGGCGGATGTGCCAAAGAAATTCGGGAAGGTATCCGTATCCTGTGTGATATCACCGTCACCGAATGGATCGAAGAAAGAAGTATTGCCTCCGTCGGGAGCTACGATCTCGGGCTTCTTCAGGATCTGCGGAGGGATCCTGTTGCCATGGATATCGTAATAATTGGCCACACCGCCTTTGGATGAATAATAATCGATGACAGCCGTATCCACGCCATAAGCAGGGGTCTGCAGGTACCAGGCAGCGCCTGTGGCGATGGCCCCTTCGGCCTTCGGATGACCGACCAGGCTGGGTGACAGGATCCCGGGTATGGGATTGGTCGTCAGGAAGAACTGGGCGTCGTTGTACATGACATATTTAAGACGCGATGCATCGGGCCCGGCATATTTCACGATGGTCAGGAAAAAAGTATAATTGACGGGATCGAAGTTCTGATAGCCAAAGACCTCGATGGGATCGCCGCTCATGATATTGTCGGTAGCTCCCGCAGCAACGATATTGCCATTGAGATCCGACAGGTAGATATCATAGTCGGATGCGCACCCTACGCCACTGGCCGACTTGGAGGACTGATCCCACTGGAAGGACGCGATCAGCACACCTCCATTCGGTGGGATATAGATCGGCTGAAAATATCTCGGTGTGGTTCCCGGACCGCTGAAATTGTGCGCAAAACCACCGCCCGGACCTAAGGGTTCCACCAGGGTAGGCCGGTAAACGCTTTCGTAGGAATTGACGCCCTCATTGCCCGCT
>DATHHO010000202.1:0-7089 GCA_035317125.1 Puia sp. | reverse complement strand
TGCGCCAGCAATTGCTGCCCCGCCCGCGTATGAGGATTATATTCCTTGTCGTTGAAATAAACATCGTTTCCATAAGTAAATGCCCTGGCCTGGATTTCCTTGCTCATCGCTGCGGCTTTTGCGCCCGTATGCACCCGCACGCCAGAAAAATCCGCACTGAACGCATTCTCCATAAAGCCCCTCGTTCCCTGTGGCAAAGGGGTTCCACCCCCCGCTGAGTTATTCAACGAAGACAGTAATCCGCCGCCGCCACCACCACGCACTCCCAATCCAACACCCCCGCCTGCGCCCAGGCCCCCACGCACTCCCCCTCCTCCATAACCGCTTTCCATTTTCCGCATCAGCGGCTTTCTCTTCTTTTCTTCCTCTTCACAATGGGCACATTTTCGTTGTATGGATCGTCCGATCATCCCTCCCGGTGAAAAAGCACCCGCAGATCCCGCCTCGCCAACCATCATCCCAGCCCCGGAATTTCCTTCCACTGCAATATTCCCGCCGACAGCAGCCCGTAAAGGATCCATGCCCATTACCCGGTCCGCCATGGCATCTGCCTCCTGCTCATAGCGGTCGCCCGGCACATTGATGGCCAGTTTGGGCTGCACCGCAGCCTTTGACCGGTCTGTCTTATTTTTAAGGTTAAGCATCTGATTCGTTCTTTATCCCCTATGGCAGAGGTAATGTAGAAAGATCGGGCGGCGTCAGCGGCGTAGGGTCCAGCTGAGGGGGTTGGTTCATCGTACCACTATTCAAATAGGGTCCCGGATCGAACCGGCGAGCAACCCGGTCCAGAAAGATACCTTCAAGGATTTTCATCATCCTGGTCAGCAGGTCCCGCTCGTATGAGGTAAGGCCCACGCGATCTGCCGGAAGAAATACCTTGCTGAGATCGAATACATACTGGTCGATCATGGGCTCTCTGATATGAACATTCTGTCCGGTCCCTGGACTCATAGTCCCCATACCACCGGAGTTTAGGTGCTGCTGCGTGTCCGCCACTTTGGCGAATACTTCCGTTTCAATACGCGCACCGATTTCACCCATCAGCCACCTGGCCATCTTATCTGTATCAGCCGCCTTGATCTGCGTCCCACTGTCCCGTCTCGTGTTTACACTTTGCGCCAGCCTGTCCAGATACCGGCCGGTCACAGCGATCTGGGTTGTCCACAGGGACAGGTCCAGCGTACCGACAGCTCCTGGTATGCCCGAAGCTTTTACCGACGAAGCAAGTTTCAGCGCCGGAGGATCCCGGTTGATCAGCCAGCTCATCAGATGCATGGATTCATGGTACAAGGTCGTTGCCAGATCGCTGGAACTGTCATTCGTGCCGATAAAGATCTCAAACACCCCGTCCTTCGGTCCATGAGAAATAAATTCCCCTCTGATCGTCGGATTAGGGTCGTCATTCAGTACCAGACTCAGGTTCAAAGACAATTTCGGATTGATCGGATATTTAGTAACGGCCCCTCCCTGCTTTTTCCCGGCAGCATCCTGCCATATAATATTCGGCACCAGCGATTGTAACAGAGGCAGAACGGTTGAGGCCAGTGTTTCACTGCCCACAAGCTGTCCGGTCATCATCGTCAGCGCATCATTCACTTTCGCGATATAGGTAGCCTGATCGACCGAAAACGGCACCGGCGCCACCGGAGCTGGCTTCGCACCCTTTCCCTTAGCTGGCTGACGCTGTACGATCCCACCCGCAGCCGCAGGGCTGACGCCGGTCCCCATCGCAGGACCTCCATGCTCTCCCACCCCCATCGCTGAATCTCCATGCTCTCCCGCCCCCGATTGCTGCACGACATGCGTCAGTTCATGCGCCAGCAATTGTTTTCCTCCCGGACCGTTTTCCGGATCTTCCCCCTGATTAAAATAAATATCATTCCCATTGGTAAAAGCCTTTGCCTGGATCTCATTGTTCATTTCTGCCGCCTGCTGGTCCCGGTGCAACCGCACTCTGGAAAAATCCGCGCTAAACGCATTTTCCATAAAATCCCTCGTTCCCCGTGGCAGCGACACTCCCCCTCCTTTCGAGCCCGCCAGCCGCGAAACAAGCCCCGCCGAAACCGGCGCCGGCTGTCCGCCTACCATACCCGTATCCGACCCCGGCAAGTTCCCAGCCATAACCCCCGCTCCCGACACCCTTTCCGCCATGGCATCCGCCTCCTGCTCATACCGGTCTCCCGGAGCATTTATTGGCAGTTTTGGCTGCACGACACCTGACTTGCGGCTGACCCCCGTTTCTTGTACAGGAGCAGCAGGTCTGGAGAACTTACCCATAGTTATAGGTTCATCATTTTTAATTGTTGCACGATCTGATCGGCAATAGCTCCCGCCATCGCATCCCTGCCGCCCGCACTGTTGCTGTCGTATCGGGCAGCATCCATCCTGATCTTCAGCCCCGGCACCCATTGCTCCGGCAAACCGTCCGGAACAGCAGCCGCCACCCGCTGCGCCACATCCCTGCCCATCGATTCGGCCGCGCCCTCATCCATACCAGGCACCCGCATGATCAGTTCGTTTATCTGTACCATCGTTTATCTTAATATCTGTTGAATCTGCCTCCCCAATCCCTTCCCCTCTTTCATAAGCTCCCGTTCTAATCCACTGAGCAGATGTCCCAGCCCGATCTCCGACTTCTCCCGACGGGCCATGAACAGGGCCGATAAAATGGCCTGCTTGATCTGCGCACCGGTGATCTCGATCAGTTGCGCCAGCTTTTCCAGGTCTTTTTCCAGACGCTGCACGGTGTCTTCTCCCGCCAGTTCCGACAGGATGGTCGTCCAGAGCCGCAGCCGGTGGGGAGCATCCGGTTTGGGGAACTCCAGCATATACCGTAGACGACGCATAAATCCCGTATCGATATTCGACTTTTTATTGCTGGCCAGTATAACGATGCCGGGATATTGTTCGATGGCCTGCAACAGATAGTTCGTGTCGGTGTTCGCATAACGGTCATGGGCATCCTTGATCTCCGTTCTTTTGCCAAACAGCGAATCCGCCTCATCAAAGAACAACACCACGTTCATGGTCTTAGCCCTCGCCAGGATCCTTTCGATATTTTTCGAGCTCTCGCCGATATATTTGCTGACAACGGTGGACAGATCGATCCTGAACAGGTCGAGCTTGAGAGAAGAAGCGATCACCTGCGCCGCCATCGTTTTGCCCGTGCCGGGGTCTCCGGTGAACAAGGCGATAAGGCTCTTGCCCTGTGGGAAAAGCCGCTTTGCCCCTGCCTCTTCCCAGAAACGGGTTCTTTCCGTCGCTTCGAAGCTGAAGTCCTCCAACGTCTTGCGGATATATTCCGGCAGCACCAGATCGCTCCAGGTAAATTCACTGTTCATAAGCTGTGCAAGGGTGCCGAGTCGCCGGGCGGAGTCCGAACGCAAAGCACTATACGCTTCGGGAAGGGTTGCCGTCATTTTCTTACCGATGGACACGATCTGACCGATTGTTACCTGATACCGGAGTATCATTTCTTCCATATCGGCTTTCTTCCATCCGGCTACGGCCGCCACAAATTGTTTCCACAGTCTCCTCCGCTCTTCCACTGACAACTCCGGCAGCTCGATCCGCAGGTCCATCCAACCACTTTCCGGCAAAATAAAACTGTCCACTTCCCCGATGACGAACTGGATGGGATAGGACTGGGCCCGCAGCGGCCAATATCTTTCCAGCATCACCGTACCATGCCATGCAGGCACCGTGTTGGACAAACGAGCCTGCCGCTGAACATGCATATAGATCTGCTGCCAGCGGTTCTCCGGGACCCGGTCCGCATCGACGGATAGCAGGGTAAGGCCGAACTGACGGGCAACAATAGCCGAATAACTGCGTCGACCCGATCCTTCAGGGCCGGAAACAAAGATCCTCATCCTGCACTGTGGATCGCCCTTCACCATCCGGTTGATAAAATCCACCCCCCTGCTCACCGGCCAGTCCTGCAACGGTTGCTGCACGGGCTGTATCGTCACGAAAGGGTAAAGGACTTCATCCGTTCCGTCCTTCCCCAGCAGCCAATTTTTTATATAGGGGTCGCATTCCAGCCTGGCAGGTTCTCCGCTGGAGAAAATGGTCTCCCTGACCAGCCCCCAGATCTTGAGCGGACAGTCCGCGCTGAGCAAAAGGCAATGACCGTGGCCGAACAGCCTGCCCACCAGCGCATCCGTCACATATCCTCTTCCTGCATTATCCTGGAGATAAGCAAATACACGGCCCAGGTTGGGATCGATGGCGATAGAAAGACAGGCCTGCAATACATCTGCTTCAGCCTGGCTGAGGCCGAAGATCCCGGTCAGCCGGGTAAGTCTGGAATCCTGTTCGTTCAGCAGCCGGTCCTCCGCCTCCGCCAATTCATATGAAAGGGACTGCATCTGCACATCTTCCTCCATCCATGCAATTTCCGCTGTGGGTAAATCCAGGTTTTCCAGATATCCGTCCACTTCGGTATGCGCGTTAAAAGATTCGGTCTGCCTTTCGGCTATTTCAGCCCATACCTTCCGCAACCAGGCAATACGACGCCGGGACAACAGCAGGACCCGCTTCGTCACCAGCTCCTGCATCGTCTCCGCCGCTCCCCCGATCCGGCTATCGGACTCCGTAAAACTATCGGACTCCGTAAGTCCTTCGATCGCGGTACGTTCTGCGGTATCGGTATGGTTATTACTTTTCATTTTTTATTAAATAGTGACCCATTGTGGAGGCGACTCGACGCCCAGGACCAGGATCCGCAGTGGCGCCGGTCCGGCCGGCATGGCTGCCGGAGCCTTCAGTTGCAGGGTATTGGCTGCGGTGATCCTGAACTCACCGGGATTGAACCCGCCCCCATCGGGGGCCAGCGAAGTTTCCCCAAGATAGACCTGGATATCTTCAGGATGCAGGCCTGCACCCTGGAATACCCATCCCGTAACCGTGAATATACCGCCACCACTTGCGGCGGGGCCGATCCGCGGACTGATAGAGAATGGGAATTGGTTCGACACATGACGGAAGACCTTGGTAGTACCATCCGGCAATAGTCTGGATTCGGTGATGCTGATCTGCGCGGCATAGAGACCGGGCAGCATATCGACGATCGTCGCGGAATCCCGGAGCTTTGCCGTTTCTCTCACGGTGACCGACAGCTGGTCGTCGCCCGTAATGGCCAACTGCCAGTCCGGGGTTGCCACCGCTGGTACCGGCCAGCGGGGATGGATGATCCACAGGTCCACCGTGCCTCCGCCAAAGCCACCGCCTGTAAAAGTTATGATACTGTCCTGCGGTGGCGGCAACACGGACGCCGGAGGCGCCTGCGCGGGCTGGATGACTACCTGTTTGGGTACAAGTCCACCTGGCAGCAGATAAGAAAGGGTATTCTGGCTGCTGACGATCCACGGCGCTCCGCGGGTAAAAATATAATTGCCATAGGTAAGTACCCGGCCTGCATATGATGCCGGCTTCTTCGGCTCCAGAAAGATCACGGATACTTCATAGAACGCCGACAGCTTCACCGGTGATTCCCCCGCCGTCCAGTACTGTACGGCCTCGTTCGGCGCCAGAGGCTGAAGGGTGACTCTGAACCGGTTATTGTTGCCCGGCGGAGCGGTATCGGGCACCTGCGGGTTATCATGAAGGGCTTTCATAGCCACGCCCATCAGCAACTGCTCCTGTAATGGGCCCTGACCATCGTCAGCCGTACTGTTGGCGCATAGCTGATAATACAGCCGGAGTCCCATGGGGATGGTGCCTACCGGCGGCTGGTCCTTACCGGGAGCCGGCAGGTTCTTAAAGAAATCGCTCTCCTGAACATGGAATAAAAAGAATCCCAGCCCGTCCTTCTTCACCCGGTTGGGAAGGTCCGCAAATACTTTCGGCATGGTGGCAGCAGTCCAGTGGCCCGTATCCACAAGTGCCTGCTCGATCATGCCGATAACGGTACGGGTAACATCCGCTAAGTCAAATAAAGCCATAATTATAATTGGCCCAGACCGAAACTGGGTTTACGGAATGAAGAGATCGTTGCGGCCGGCGAGGCAGGGGACACCCGGCGCACAGTTCGTTGAGGCTTTGAAGGCGCCACGATTTCCACCGTGATCTTACCGATCACAAGTTTCGGCGCCGGATTTTCTTTTTTGGTATGGGTGGGAGCCATGACAGCAGAAGGTTGTAACAAAGGCTGTATCCTGGCCAGCGCTGCGATAGTTCCGGCGATGACTGCCCCGTCAGTGACGCCCCTCCCAGTGGGAGCTGCCGGCATCACCCTGTTCTCCATCCCGTCGCTTCGATCATCCTTGTCCGTAAGAGAACCCGATCCCGCATCGGAAGCCGCGGAACCCAAAGGATCCGCTGAAATATGGGTAGACGCACGAACAATTCCGGCATCTGAGGATTTTGCAACACCCGGGAATAGCTGGCACATATCAGACGCAGAAGAAGGATCGGTCCCGGCAGACCCAGCCAGCCCCTTCCGCGGAGATGGATTTGCCGACGGCAACCCAGATCCCCCCGGTGCAACCATCCTTTCCACATGCCTCGTGATATAAGGCGTCCTCATTTCCGCAGACGCACCTGCTGTTCCGGTATCCACGCCCGTCTTCCGGGAATTGACCGCATCGGAAAAACGCGCTGGTTCAGGTACCAGGCTGTGCCTGCTGTTACCCACCGGTTCTTGCCCCATACCCTGAGCAGGCAAGAGATCGGATGCATTAGCGGCATCCGTAAAAGGATCTTCCGCTGTTCCGGCGGGTGGCCGGGCAACAGCAGCATCAGCGCCTGCCGGTGACATCACCGTCCGTACAGCCGGCGAAGGACCAGCCACCGGTGCAACAGCCCGGTCGGCGATCCGCGATAAATAAGTATTCGTCATGGGTCAATAAATCAGAATTTGATTTTGCCGCCTGTTGGAGCATCTTCTCCCGGTCAGCGCGGCACATTTTCTCCCCCGATCAGCTTCACATACTGCTGTCTGATCTTTCTGGGCAGGTCGAGGATCTCCCGCTGCGACCAGTGATATTGCGAAGCGATGCAATGGATCTCCTGGATCAGCCGGGTCCGCTCCTGTTTCAGTCTCGTCAGCAGATAAGACTGCATATCGAACAACACCTGCTGCACCTG
>DATHHO010000201.1:0-12823 GCA_035317125.1 Puia sp. | reverse complement strand
CTGGATGCCTTCTTCGGTCTGCCTCAGCTCTTTCTGCTGGTTGATTGCTCCGCCATCATAGATCGTCTGATCCAGCTCCACCTGCACGCGGTACTGATCCTTGCTGAATTCGGGCAGGGTCGTTCCCGGGACCTTGAAGGGGAAGGAGATCGTCTGCGTCTGATACGTCGCCTGCCCGGAGAAGGTCAGTTGCGGCAGCCATCCTTTGGAGGCGTTCTCGATGGAATAGTCCCTTGTCCGGAGAATGAGCTCTCTTTGTTTGATCAGCGGATAATTCTGCCGCGCAAGCGTATAGCATTCGGTAAGGGTGAGCTGACCGGTCCCGGCCTGCTGGCTGCCAGGCGACTGAGGCGCTGGTGGGGCCTGCGCTTGCGACTTAAGCTGTGAATGGCCCTGTAGGTAGCATCCTGTGAGCACCAGGACGAATAATAGTGGTTTGATCATGTTGCTGACATTTTCATTAGTGACCTGAAAGCATTGTTTTTATCCAGACGGGGATCAGTTTTTTGCGTTCTTCCATGATCTTCTTAAAATCGGGATCCGTCAGATTGCCGGTCTCCATTACAAGAGGAGCAGCCAGAAAAGGAAAGATCGTCATGGAAAAAATATTCATTACGAAATGCATGGGGTTAATGGCCGTTTTTTTTCGCTTCTTCAATTCCTCCGTCAGCTGTTGCATGAAATGGGATTTCAGGAGGATATCCTTGTTGAAGCCTCTCGACCGTAATTTCTTGGGGTCGGACCGGATCTCGTTCAATATGAATAAGGGCAGGTCAGGGTTGGCGGACAATTGAGTGATATAGAATTCAACGAGACTTTCGATTTTTTGTTCCAGCGTCGTAGTTTTTTCATTGAAGAGCGCCCTTATCCCGCTGACGAACTGTCCGAAGTTCTCGAGCATCACGATATCGAAAAGCTTTTCCTTGCTGCGGAAATAATAGTTCAGCAGCGCGAGGTTGATCCCCGCTTCCTCCGCAATATCACGGGTGCGGGTGGCCGAATACCCTTTCCTGGTAAAGATCTTGCGCGCTGCCTCTTTGATCTTTTCTTCTGTGCTGAGATCTTCTGGTTTTTTTTCCATTTTGTGCGGTTGTCCGAAGCAAAGGTAAAAACATATTCCATGATTAAACAAATTATTTAATCAAATGATTAAAACAAATAGTCAACATCACCCGACTGGGGGGATAAAGCCATCCGGACCAGCGGATAAAACCCTCCGGACGAGCAGATAAAGCCGTCTGGTTGTGGATGAGGCGTCGGGGCCACAGGTTAAATGCCCTATAATAGGGCCTGAGAGCCTCTGCAGGCTGGCAAAGGGAAATATTTTTCGCATCTCGCGGGAAAGGATTCTCCAAAACCTTATTTTTGGACATTATTTACTCACAAATACATATCTGCCATGAACAAAGCTGAATTGATCGAAAAGATCGCCGGGGATGCCGAAATCTCCAAAAAACAGGCAAATGCCGCTCTGGATTCTTTCACTGAAGCCGTAGCAAAAACCCTGAAAAAAGGAGCAAAAGTCACATTGGTAGGCTTTGGCACCTTTTCTGTTTCGAAAAGGGCTGCCCGTACAGGCCGTAACCCCCAGACTGGTGCGGTGATCAAGATTAAGGCTAAAAAAGTTGCGAAGTTCAAGGCTGGCGCAACGTTGTCTTCAAAGGTTTAGATTAGTAAGCGCGATAACATTATCATTTCCAAAAAGAAAATGCCCATGTCTCTTCAAGGCGGGGCTTTTCTTTGTCATTCCACCCTTATGCTTAGTCAACTCGAAGCCCTTCATCCGACAACACGGTTCTCCAACCGGGTAGAGAACTATGTAAAATACCGGCCTTCTTATCCCGCGCAGATCGTTCCCTTCCTCGAAGAACATATTGGCCTCGGCAAAGACCAGCGGATCGCCGACATCGGCTCCGGGACAGGTATATTTTCCGAGCTCTTTCTCGGGAAAGGCTATTCAGTCGTGGGCATAGAGCCAAACGCGGATATGCGCATGGCTGCAGACCATCATCTGAGCCGGTTCACCGGTTTCAGCAGTATGGACCAGCGGGCGGAAGACACCGGCCTCGACTCTCAGAGTATCGATCTGATTACCGTCGCCCAGGCCTTCCACTGGATGGACCCCGGACCGACGAAAATGGAATTCAACCGTATCCTGAAGCCTGGCGGTCATATCCTGCTTGCCTGGAACCTGCGTCTCCACCACACTCCATTCCTTGAGGGATACGAGACGCTCAAACAGCGTTTCGGAATAGATTACAAGCTCACCAAAAGGGCCGATGAGGCCGTGATCCAGGAATTCTTCTCACCTGGCACCATTCATATCCAAAATTTTTCAAATGTCCAATGGCTGGATTTCGATGCCCTGAAAGGCCAGCTCCTGTCGGCCTCCTATATTCCTTTACCCGGCCATCCTTCTTATGACAATATGATCAGCGAGCTGGTGCGTTTATTCGTCAGCTTCAATGAGAACGGTCTTGTCAAGATGGAATTCGAGACGAAACTTTATATGAATTCGTAGCACGTCTTACCTTTGCGCTCATAAAATCAGTTATTATGAGCAAGAGAATCGTTCTGAAGGAAGTCGACCCGGAATCCTACAAGGTAATGCTGGGCTTTGAAAAGTATATCGCCGCAGGCAAAGTGAACAGGACACACAAAGATCTTATAAAGATCAGGGCCTCCCAGATCAATGGCTGTGCTTATTGCGTGGATCAGCATACCCGCGAGGCACGCGAGGCGGGTGAGACGGAACAA
This sequence comes from Puia sp., assembly GCA_035317125.1. Taxonomy (GTDB): domain Bacteria; phylum Bacteroidota; class Bacteroidia; order Chitinophagales; family Chitinophagaceae; genus Puia. The sequence continues at coordinate 10,066 of DATHHO010000201.1, read as the reverse complement.
AGGATCTTTAACATCAGCGTCTGGAAGGATACTCCATTATTTACGGAAGAAGAACGCGCCATCCTGGCCCTGACGGAGGAAGTGACGCTGATCAGCCACCATGTTTCCGACAGCACCTACGACCAGGCTGCCCAGCTGCTGGGTGACGAATATCTGGCAAAGGTCCTTATGACGATCATCGCTATCAATAGCTGGAACAGGATCGGGATTGCGACGGGCATGCAGCCTGTGGTCCGGCCCTGAATGGTCTGAGACTTCGGGACACCCCGCGGTTCGTGGCGCCTGCCCCTGAATGGTCTGAGACCTCAGAACAACTGCGGTTCGTGGTGCCGGTGCGACGGCTCAGCTATCGATAAATTCCCAGGCGCTGAGGTAAGCATCCCTTTTTTGTGCGTATTCTATAAAATCCGAATAGAACGGCAACTGGGACAGGGTGGCGCTGTCGCCGATCACCACCAGTTTTTTCCGGGCGCGCGTCATCGCGACATTCATCCGGCGGATATCCGACAGAAAACCAATATTGCTTTCCGTATTGCTCCGGGTCATGCTGATATAAACGATATCCCGCTCCTGACCCTGAAAGCTGTCGATCGTGTTCACCGAGATCTTATCTCCATAAGGCAGCAGGCCGGGTGAGTGCGCCAGTTGTTCTTTCAACGCCTGGATCTGCTGCTGATAGGGGGAGATCACGGCAATGGTCGGGAAGGCCTTTGGATCATAACGGGTTGCCAGATCCGTCACCAGCGCGTTGAAATGTTTGAATAAGAACGCCGCTTCCTCCGGATTGCTCGTGCCCGTGCCTTCCGATCTTTCATCAAAGCCGCAGCCGGCCGTATCGAGGAACAGCAGCGGAAGATCCTCCGGAAACAAGCGATGATGCGCTACGGCAGCGTTTGCCCTGAGCTTGCTCCCATAGAACACGGCCGAAGAATAGTTCATGATCATCTCGTTCATGCGGTATTGTTCCTCCAGCAGTATGACTGCTTCGGGGTGCAGGGCCACGCATTTTTCCAGCAGTGTCCTGCTCAGTCCATTCCGTGCAGCCTCTCTCGACTTGACAGTGGGTGACAGCTGACAATGATCACCGGCCAGCACCAGCTTCTTTGCCTTGAGCACAGGGATCCAGCTCGCGGGTTCGATAGCCTGACCGGCCTCATCGATCACCACCGTATGGAATGTAAGATTTCTTACCGTGTAATGGTTCGCTCCGACCAGCGTTGCCGTAATCACCTGGGCCTTAGCCACCACATCATCGGCGATATACTGCTCGGTATTCTCCACCTGCTTCATGATCTTTCGCGCTTCATCGAACAAGGCTTTTCTCTGTTCGCGCTCGGCATGACCAAAACTGCGTTTATACTTATGGGCCATATTTCTGAAATCGCTGGCCTGTTTTTTTAGTTTCCTGATCTCTTTCATGCTGGCATGTTCCGCCATCTTGCTGTCGAGGGTCAGGGACATCAACCGCTGTGAAACACGGGCAGGATTACCCACGCGCAGGATATTCAATCCCTCATAGGATAGTTTTTCACTCAGCAGGTCGACGGCCGTATTGCTGGGCGCGACGACCAGGATCTGCTTATGGTCCTGCTGGAGCAGGGCTCTGATGGCCTGGACCAACGTGGTGGTTTTACCAGTACCCGGCGGCCCATGAACGATAGCCAGTTCGTCGGCTGCCAGGATCTTGTTTACGGCGGCCTGCTGCGAAGAATTTAATGTTGAAATGGCAACGGGCGCCAGGTCCTGGCGGAAGCCGGGAGACCTTTTACCTGTAAGAATTTGTATAAGCCTTCCTTCTTCCGGCTTTTCGCTGAGCGTCGAAGCCTGTCTGAGCGCATTCTGCATTTCATCATAACTGTTGTCATCGAAGAGCAGGTCGATGCCCAGCTTGCCATCACGTGCCCATTCGGGCAGTTCATCGACACGTAAGGCCAGCTTCAGCCGGTGGCCACCCTGGAAAGAAATGGTGCCCTCCACCCTGTCATTTTTCGGATCGTGATTGGAGAACAACGCGGCGGAAGCTCCGGGACGCAGCTGATGGAGGATGTCAAGATGCGAAGTGCGTTCTACCTCCACGGTCAGATAATCGCCCCGGCCCATCTCGGTGTCTTTGAGGGCGATGGGGTACCAGGCGAGCCCGCCGGCCCTGCGTTCGGCTATCGAGGATGTTTCGGTGAGCTTCCGGTAGGATTGCTTGTCTTCTTCGCGTTCGGTCTTCAGGAGCTCAAGCAGCTTTGAAAAATAATCCATCCGGCAAAGGTAGCCAGTATGGCAAAGATTTTGAGTAGAAAGGACCGATGAAGATAATTATACTGCTTTTACTATTCTCATTCCCACTCCTTTTATACAGCCAGAACAATAAGGCGGACTCCACCCACAAAGCGGAGCAGGACTCCACCCACCATACGGATACCGTCCATTATCATTATTACTACACGGGGACGGGCACCTACAACAACACCAGCTCCGGCAAATCCTATGTCGTGAGCAATGCGTTTAAATTCAGTGTCGTCAAACAGAGCGCTGTGCTGAACCTGAACAACAACTGGCTTTACGGCCAGCAGGCAGGGACCCTGACCAACAATGATTTCACTTCCACTTTCGATGTAGGCCTCTACAAGAGCCTGAAACATTTTTACTACTGGGGCCTGGCCAATTACACGACCAGCTATTCGCTGAAGGTCAACCACCAGGAACAGGGCGGGCTGGGCATCGGCTATAACCTGATCGACAAGAAAAAGGCCTTGCTGATCCTCAGCAACGGGATCTTATACGAAAGGGGCGATCTTTATGACAGTTTGTACGGCGGCCCCGGTGGGAATGTTTTTCAGCGCGACCGGTACCAGACGGTCCGGAATTCCTTCCGCATCCTTTACCACTGGATCATCAATGATATTTTCTTCCTCGATGGCACCGGCTTTTATCAGAATGCACTCTCCAACAGCCAGGATTATATCGTGAAGCTGAACGCCTCGGCATCCGTCCGGCTCCAGAAATGGCTGAGTTTTACCATCGCGGCCACCTACAATAAATTCAACCGCACCCGGAGCGAGAATACCCTCGTGACCTTTGGGCTCACGGTGCAAAAATAGATAAGGATAAATCCTTATGTTATTAAAATATTGAATAACAACTAATTACACATAGTTTATTTGCCCCTGGCTCTTCCCCGGAATTATAATTTTAATTTCTTTTTAATCATGCAGCAATCGTCCTGACTTGCTGTCTAATCTAGGATTGCCGTTAACGAAAGCTTAACAAACTTTTTTTGGAGGTGATCATTTTCGTTTTTTTGTATCAAATTAACGCTAACTTAAAATCGAGAAACATGAGAAAATTGCTAACACTGGTGGCAGTGCTATGCCTGTATGCTGCGCCAGCCTTTACCCAGACCTCCCCGGTCACAGGGCAAGTAAAAGATGACAAAGGCGGAATAATCCCATTTGCAACGGTCAGGATCAAAGGTTCAAGGGCGGCTGTTTCGGCCGACCAGGATGGAAAATTCAAAATTAATGCAGAAAATGGAGCGACCCTGGTGATCACAGCAGCCGGATTTGAACGCTCCGAAGTAAAGCTCAGCGGAGCCACCGTCACCGTAGCCTTAAAAAATGCAGAAGCCATGTCGGAAGTCGTGGTCACTGCCTTGGGCGTCAAGCGACTAAAAAATTCTTTGCCCTATGCCGCCCAGCAGATCAGCGGGGATGAGATCAGTAAGACCAGAAGCGGGAATGTAGCCAGCGAACTGTCCGGCAAGATCTCCGGGCTTCAGATCATCCAGGGCAACAGCATCGGCGGTTCGACCAACGTGGTGATCCGCGGGGCAAAATCCTTATTTGGGAACAACCAGGCCCTGTTCGTCGTCGACGGCGTGCCGGTGGACAACACCATTTCCAAGACCCTCGACCCGGGTACGCGTGGCAATATGCAGGCAACCGGCAGAGGCGGATATGATTATGGCAATTCCGCATCGGATATCAACCCCGATGATGTGGAGTCCGTCAACGTCCTGAAGGGCGCGGCTGCCACTGCCTTATATGGCTCGCGGGCGGCCAATGGGGTCATTATGGTGACAACCAAAAAAGCCAAAACAGGGCTGGGCATCACCGTTAATTCCGGCGTCAGCGTCGGCAAGATCGACAAATCCACCTTTCCGGGCTATCAGAAACAATATGGCGCCGGCTATTCCTCCAATTATCAGAAGGACGGTTTTCTTTTCTTTGATGTACTGGGTGGTGGAACAAAAGAATATGTGGTCCCCACGACAGAAGATGCCTCATACGGCGTAAAGTTCGATCCAAGCCTGATGGTGTATCAATGGGACGCCTTCGACAAGAGCTCTCCTTACTATATGAAGAAGAGGCCCTGGGTCGCCGCTAACAATGATCCTTCCACCTTTTATGAAACGGCGATCTCCAATAATAATAATGTAATGCTTGCGGGAGCATCGGACAAAGGGTCCATCAAGCTGGGCTATACCCGGAATGAAGAAAAGGGTGTGCTGCCAAACAGCAAGGTCATCAAGAATATCATCAATTTCGGCTCCAGCTATAATGTCACCGATAAGCTGACCGTCAGCGCCCTGGCAAATTATTCGAAGATCGACGGGAAAGGCAGGTATGGAACGGGCTACAGCGGCCGGAACGTCAACCAGAATTTCCGCCAGTGGTATGAAACGAATGTCGATGTTCAGGAACAGAAAGCTGCTTATTTCAGGACGGGGAAGAATATCACCTGGAACTGGAAGGATCCTTCTACGGCCAGCGGACTGATACCGATCTATACGGACAATTATTATTGGACCGTATATCAGAATTATGAGAACGACACGCGCTCGAGGGTTTTCGGGAATGTCGAGATGAATTATAAGGCCACGCCATGGCTGAGCTTCCTCGGCCGCGTCTCGGTCGATAACTACAACGAAACGCAGGAAGAAAGAATAGCCGTAGGCAGCCAGGCCGTACCGTTCTATTCCCGCATGGACAGGAGCTTCAACGAGACCAATTACGATCTGATGGCCAATATAGACAAGCAGATCAGCAAGGACTTCAACTTCAAGGCGCTGGCCGGCGTCAACCTCCGCAGAAATACCGTCAAGTCGATCTTCGCCACTACATCCGGCGGATTGATCGTTCCTGGCTTATACGATATTGCCAATTCAAAAGGAACGGTCCCCGCACCGATCGAGACCTATCAACCCAAGGCGGTGGATGGTTATTTTGGCGGGCTGACCCTCGGCTACAGGAATTTCCTCACGCTCGATGGTACGATCCGCAGGGACAGATCATCCACGTTGCCAGAGAACAACAATGCCTATAACTATTACGCGGTTTCCGGGAGCTGGCTTTTTTCCCAGCATATAAGCGAGGTTACCTGGATCACTTCGGGTAAGCTGAGGGTCAACTATGCTACGGTGGGCAATGACGCTCCATGGGGAAGCATCAAGGACGTGTACGACCAGCCCAATCCATTTGGCAGCACGATCTTATTTTCCCTGCCGGTGACCAAGAACAACAGCGTGCTGAAGCCTGAACAGACGACGAGCAAGGAAATAGGACTGGAAATGTCCTTCGCCCGCGGCCGCTTTGGATTTGACGCCACCTATTACCATACCAATTCCGTGGATCAGATCATACCCGTTGCCGTCTCTACCGCTACGGGATATTCCAATGAATATGTAAATGCGGGGAATATCGAGAACAAAGGGATCGAATTGTCGGTATTCGTAACACCGGTAAAGACAAGGGATTTCTCCTGGACGGTGAACCTGAACTGGACGCGTAATCGGAACAAGGTGATCTCCCTGTATAACGACAGCAAGAACTTATTGCTGGGCTCATTCCAGGCGGGTGTCAGCGTGAATGCTTCCATCAACCAGCCTTATGGAACGATCCAGGGCAAGACCTGGACGATGTTGAACGGCAAGAAGCTGGTGGATCCCACCGGCTATTACAATGTGACCAGCACGACCACCAATGTGATCGGCAATGTCAATCCGGACTGGATCGGCGGGGTCAGCAATACGGTACGGTTTAAGAATGTCTCCCTGAATTTTTTGGTTGATGTACGACAGGGTGGGACGGTATGGTCGCTGGATCAGTTCTATGCGCAATACACAGGCGTGCTAAAAGAATCGGTGGCCCCGAACGACCTCGGCAAACCCAGAAGGAACAGCCTCGCCGATGGCGGAGGTATTATTCTGGATGGGGTTACGGCCGATGGCAAGAAGAACACCAAGCGTGTCGTGATCGATGCCAACACGCCAAAGCTGCCCGCATCCGAATACTCATTTGATGCCAGCTATATCAAGTTAAGAGAACTGTCCCTGTCTTATTCACTACCCGAGAAGATGTACACCAATACACCGCTTAAAGGCGTTGAATTTTCACTTTTCGGCCGGAATCTCTGGATCATCCACAAGAATCTGCCGTATGCCGATCCGGAAGAGAACCTTTCCGCAGGCAATCTCCAGGGAATACAGAGCGGCGCCTATCCGACCACCCGTTCCATCGGTCTTAACGTTAAGTTGAAATTCTAAAAAAAGAAATTATGAAAAAAATATTTTATCTCCTGTTGCCAGTCCTGCTGATCACAGCGGCCTGTACGAAGAATATTTCCCGGTTTAATGAGGAAACGAAAAAACCCGCCAGCGTTCCTGCCGGCACCCTGTTCTCCAAGGCTACCAAGACCCTTGCAGACGGGTTGGATGACGCCAGCGTGAACACGAATGTTTTCCGGTTCACCGTCAAGCATTGGGCGATGTCCACCTACCAGGACGAAGCACAATATGATTTTACGACCCGGGCTATTCCCCAGTCGTGGTGGACCCGCATGTACCGTGACGTGCTCATCAATTTTCAGGAATCCAATAAGATCATTACGGCTGACCTCACCCTCGATGCGGGCGTAAAGGCCAATCAGCAGGCCATCATCGATATCATGGAAGTATATACGTATAGCATCCTGGTCAATACGTTTGGAAATGTTCCTTATACGGAGGCGCTCGACCCGATTAAACTGTTCCCGAAATACGACGATGCGAAGACCGTCTATACCGATCTGTTGAAGAGACTGGCTGCCGATATCGGCAAACTGAATACGGCAAACGCTGGTTTTTCTTCCTCTGAGGACCTGATCTACAAAGGAGTCGTCGCAGGCTGGGTGAAATTCGGCAGCTCCCTGCAGATGAAAATGGGCATGATCATCGCCGATGCCGATGCCACCGCTGCAAAGACCGCCGTGGAGTCGGCCGATGCAAAAGCAATAGCATCCGCCGCCGATAATGCGCAGATGCCTTATCTGGCTGCCAGTCCGAACACAAGCCCTTTATATACCGATATCGTGCTTGGTGGCCGTCAGGATTATGTGGCTGCCAAGGACCTGATGGATCAGTTGGTTACGCTGTCCGATCCGCGCAAGCCGAATTTTTTCGGAACGAACAACTCGGGCGCCTATGCGGGTGGCGTCGTTGGAGCGTCCAATACCTTTTCCGATATGTCCAAGCCCGGGTCAAAGGTCTATGCTCCGGATGCTCCGCTGATCTTCTCGGACTACGTGGAAACGGAATTTTTTCGCGCAGAAGCCATTGAACGTGGCTTCACGGTGGCAGGTACGGCCCAGCAGCATTATAACAATGCCATTACCGCCAGCATCATCGCATGGGGTGGGACTGCAACGGATGCCAGCACCTATCTTGCACAGGCTTCGGTAGCTTATGCTACAGCAGCGGGGACTTACAAGCAGAAGATCGGCTTTCAGAAATGGATAGCCATGTTCAACCGTCCCTTTGAAGGCTGGACGGAGTTGCGGAGGCTGGATTTCCCGGTGCTGACGCCGCCCGTAGCCGCAAAATCGGGTTTCCCGAACAGGTTCACCTATCCAGGAAATGAACAACAGCTGAACGGTACGAACTATACCGATGCCGCTGCAAAAATGGGAGGGGATAAAGTGGAGAACAAGCTTTTCTGGGATAAGTTCTGAGGTTTGGATTAATAAAAAAAGTCGCTCTGTGAAGAGCGACTTTTTTTATGACCAGCCCGCTACAGTACTAACTGACTGTAAAGCCGGGAGAGTGTTTCCTGCGCATCTTTGCAGAAGCCCGGATGGACCTTCGATGTTTGCACCACCGTGCTCCGGGTGGCGGTGAGCCAGCGAAACCGGGAAGCGATATCCAGTTTGCCGATCGCTCCCCCTTTTGAGCCACCCACGCAAATTTGTTCGATGGCGCAAAGGTGCCCGCTGATCTCGCTCAGGTCTGCCATTGGGGAAAGGCAACGGAGCCGTTCCTGGTCTAGCATAAACTGAACCTGTAGAAATTTTTGCCTGGCACAATAGAGAATAACACCCACATTGAGAAATTCTTCCCGTTCCACTCTCGGCACGACGCGGATAACGGCGTATTCAAATAATAGACTTTCTTGCATGCTGTGCTTCTTTAACAAAAATTTCTGAATGGGAGATGCGCGTCTCCAGAAACCGGGTATAGGCCTGACGGTGCTCGCCGGAGGATCCAAATGGACTATCCACGATCAGCCATTCATCGGGGATCAGTGAAACGATGGCGCCGATGAGGTCCTTGCCGAGTATGGAACAGAATGAGGCGTCCACCAGTTCCAGCTCGGAAGCCCGGGGCAGCAGCACATGGTCTTTGATCAGCGTAAAGGGCGAACGGGCTTGTTCCTCCCAATTTTGCCAGGAATGATGGAAGTATAAAGCGGCGCCATGATCGATCAGCCATAATTCTTTGTTCCAGAACAGCATATTTGTATTGCGCACCGTCCGGTCGACATTCGTAAGAAAGGCATCCAGCCAGACGATCTGCGAAGCCAGGACCGGATCCAGCGTGGTCACGGTCGGATCAAAGGCAATGGCGCCTGAAAGATAATGGAGTGCCAGATTGAGACCGACGCTTGCCCGGAGCAGGTCCTGGATCTCTTCATCGGGCTCGGTCCGTCCAAAGGCCTCATCGAGACAGGCAAACACCAGCTCGGGCACTTTCAGCCGGACAGCGCGCGCTATCTCACCGCCGATCAGCTCGGCTATAAGCGACTTGACACCCTGCCCGGCCCCACGGAATTTGAGTACATAGAGGAACCCATCGTCGGCCTCGGCGATTGCGGGTAAGGAGCCGCCTTCCCGCAGGGGGGTGACATAGCGTGTCACATTTACCGTCCGCAACTGAACCGGTCTGTCGTTCATGCCCCGAAATTAAGGGGAAATTTCCGATAACTTCAGTGGCTGTTTTGCCCGGTTTACCGGGTCGCTTTATAATTTGGCAGCAGATTTGTATCAAGTATCCCATGGGTAGATACCGGAGCATGCCCGAAGACACCGCAGATAATTCCGGAAGACACCGCGGATAATTATTTCAAATTATTAATAAACGTATGCATGTTCAAAAACACAAAGGCATTCACCTCATTTTCCGTAAACGATCTGCCAAAAGCTAAACAGTTTTATCGGGAGACCCTTGGGCTGGAGGTTGACGACAGCAATGGGCTGCTGTCTTTAAAAATAGACGGAGGGGCCAGGGTAATGATCTACCCCAAGCCCAATCACACAGCGGCAAGCTTTACCGTTCTGAATTTTCCGGTTGACAATATAGAAAAAGCTGTAGATGCGCTTAACAAGGCAGGGGTCAGCTTTGAAAAATATGACAACGACCAGCTCAAAACAGACCCCAAAGGCATCATGCGGGGTAATGGCCCCACCATAGCTTGGTTCAAAGACCCGGCAGGCAATATTTTATCCGTGCTCGAACCCATGTGATGGCAGACGGAAATGAAGACCACGCTGGATTGTAGCAGGGGCACGATTTTTTAAATCCGTTCATTATTAAAATATAACGTCATGAAAGAAAATCTGGAGACAGAAGTATCTGTCAATATCGATGCGAATGCGTCGGAGGTATGGAAGGCGCTGACCACTCCCGCAGTGATCAGGGAATATCTGATGGGGACCAAGGTGACCACCGACTGGAAGGAAGGAAGTCCGATCACCTATGAAGGGGAATATAAAGGAAAGTCCTACAAGGATAAGGGAGTCATTAAAAAAGTCGAGCCCAACAGGA
>DATHHO010000200.1:0-8823 GCA_035317125.1 Puia sp. | reverse complement strand
GGTCATTGCTGTACCTGGTGGTCAGCCAGCCCCGTTCGCCGCGGGCGGAGAACAATTTCATGGCCGAAAGTGGTTTGTAAGGGCGGATATCCCCTACCGTGGTCAGGGAATAGTTATCCCAGAGGATGCCATAATGCTTATTGGAGATAAAGAAGGGGATGGCCACTTCCGTGTTGTTCTGGAACAGAGTGACCTGGCCGCCGCGGTAATTGAACTGGTCGTCCTGATGCTGACCGAGACCATAAATAGCTTCACCCGGCCGAAGCTCGAAGGTCTGCCGGATCTGGAAGGAAGAATCCCCCTCAATGGAAGATGGTTCGAACTGGCGTCCACCGCTGACCTTCTCGGCTGCGACCGGGTTGCCGGCGGAATCTGTAAACCGCACAGCCCCGGTGGCAATGGTCACGGTAGCGACCAGCGAATGGGTGGTCAGCACTACCTGCCGTTCATCGGTGTGCATATCCCAGATGACCGAAGGATTGACCGACCAGACGGCGATGAGGCTTTCCCGGGGGGAAATGTCGCGGACCGGGCTGGAGATGACACGTATTATAGTGCTGGTGACTACCTGTAGCTTAACGGCCCTGGCGTTCCCGGACACTGTCGTGTCGGGGTAGACGATGACCCCGTCGCTGGTGCGGACATAGGAGCCTTTTGGGAGATGGGCAGCAGTTTCGGTCCGGCGTGATGGGGTCGGATGTAGGCGATGGGTGGGATTTTCGGTCTGGCGTGATGAAACTGAAGGTGTCCTGAATGGAAACCCCGGACCTCCTGCGGCCGTGGCAGTCCATAAGGTTCCAGGATGAATCCCTGAAATAAGCAGCAAGAGAAGGCAAAAACGCAACATTTTTCCGTCCGGCATGGCAATCGTTTTACGGAACCTCCTTATGGATATTCCATAGGATAAAGGTATTGCCGGATAAAGAAGGAGAAGGGGGCCGATTGTTTATGTCCAGGGGTCAAAATGTTAACCGATGACCCTATTTTGGCCAATTTGGGGGTATGCTATGTTAACTGGCGGGGTCAGAGGGGGCCGGTGGCCAGTCTTTTCTGAGCCTGGTAGGTGGAGGGGAGCATGCCAAATTCGGCCTTGAAATAGCGGGCGAAATATTTGGGGTTGTTGAAGCCCGATTCATAGGCTATCTCGGCTACCGTGAAGCGGCTTTTTTCCAGTAGCTGGGCGGCCCTTTTCAGGCGGATGGACCGGATGAATTCGATGGGGGTCTTGCCGGTAAGGGCGAGAACCCTTTTGTAGAGGCCTACCCTGCTGACGAAAAGGTCCCGGCTCATCTCTTCTACGGAGAAATCGGTATTGGAAATATTCTTTTCGATGACCACCAGGGCCTGCCGGATAAATTTCTCATCGGGGGATTCCAGCTTTGTCTTTGTAGGATGGGCTTCTACCTGTTTCTGCCAGGTCTTGCGCGCCGTCTCCTGCTGGGCGAGGAGGTTGCGGATCTTGGAGAGGAGGATCCCGAAATTGAAGGGCTTGGTCATATAATCGTTTGCGCCGGTCTCGAGTCCCTTCAGCTGCTGCTCCTCACCGATGAGCGCAGTCAGGAGGATCACCGGGACGAAAGATGTACGTTTATCGCTCCTGATCTTCTGGCAAAGCTCGATCCCGTTCATCTCGGGCATGCTGATGTCGCTGACGATCAGGTCGGGATGTGAGCCGAGGGTTCGTTGCCAGCCTTCCTTTCCGTTGGCGGCCTCGATGATCGTAAAATATTCCCGCAGATTGTCCTTGAGATAGAAGCGGAAGTCCTCGTTGTCTTCGACCAGCAGAATGGCTGGTTTTTTGGACGCGGCGGGTCCATGATGCGGGGAAACGGGAGATTGCGGGGAAGGCGGGTCCTCGGACGAGCCGGAGCCCTGGGAGACCTGGGATGAGCCATAGCCTTGCGGAAACGCAGATGTGGCGGAGGGCGAAACCACCGGGTCGAAGAAGAATGACGGGTCGTTGGGCGAAGCTGCCGCAGCATCTGAGGTCGCTGAGCCCTGGGAGTCCACTATATCGGGATCGACGCGTTCAATGGGTAGAAGAACAGTGAAGCTGCTGCCTTTGCCGGGTTCGCTCTCCACATAAATGCTGCCCTGATGCAGCCGCACAAATTCCCGGGTGATGGCGAGGCCGATGCCGCTGCCCTGGTTGACCATGGAACCGGGGATCTCGTTCTGGAAGAACCGGTCGAAGATCTTTTCCTGCTTGTCCTTCTCTATGCCGATGCCCGTATCCTTTATCATCAGCTGGAGAAGGTCCTGCTTATATTCCGATCCCTGCAGCAGGTTCAGCTCCACCCGGATGCTGCCTCCCTGTGGCGTAAATTTAAAGGCATTGGAAAGAAGATTGAATACGATCCTTTCCAGCTTGTCCTGGTCAAACAGGGTAAACAGATCCTTTATGGAACTGTGAAAGGAGAAACCGATGTTCTTTTTTTCCGCCATATCCACAAAGGAAAAAGAAAGCTCGCGGATAAATTTTTCGATATCCCCTTTGGCCAGGCTAAGCATCAGCTCCTGCTCCTCCAGCTTCCGGAAGTCCAGCAGCTGGTTCACCATATTCAGCAGACGTCTGGCGTTGCGATGGATAAGCTGGAACTGATTCCTTCTGGCGGGATTCTCCGTATCCTGTATGATCTTGTCCATGGGGGTAAGGATCAGGGATAAGGGCGTCCGGAATTCATGGCTGACGTTGGTGAAGAAACGGATCTTCATCATATCGAGCTCGTGCAGGCGCTGGGCCTCCTTCCTTTCCTGCTCGATGGCAAAACGCGCCCTCGCCCGCTGAAGGATCATCCTTCTGGCTAGCAACAGGGTACCCACGAGAAGCAGGAAATAGATGATCCATGCCAGCGGCGTCTTCCAGAAGGGCGGCAAGATTTTTATGTTCAGGGATAATTCCCGCGGGTTCCAGGTGCCTTTATTGTCGGCCGTCCTGACCCTGAACGTATAATCTCCAGGATCGAGGTTCGTGAACACGGCCTTGCGTGTCCTGTCATTAGATACCAGCCATTCATTTTTGAACCCTTCGAGCATATAGGCATATTTCACTTTTTCAGGGTCGAAGAAATCAAGGGCGGCAAATTCCAGTGAGAATACGTTTTCATTATAGCGCAGCGTGATCCCGCTGACCTCGGAGATGGATTGGGGGAGGATCGTATGGCCGTTCAGTTTTTCCCCGATGTTCACCGACCGGTTAAAGACCTGGAGATCGGTCAGGGTGAGCGTCTGATCTTTATCGAAATGACGGATCTTCTGTGGATCGAATATATTGAAGCCATAGGCGCCCCCGAAGATGAGTTCTCCCTTCTTTGTCCGCAAGGCGGCGTTCTCATTGAATTCCCTGCCCTGCAACCCGTCCGATTCGTCGTAGTTCCTGAACTGGCAGGACAGTTTGCGGCTGCTGCTGTCCATGCTGACAAAGGCATTGGAAAGACCATCCGGGGTACTCAGCCACAGATTATGGGTACTGTCCTCCAGGAGATCCAGGACCGTATTATCGGGAAGTCCATCCTCTTTCCGGAAGATCCTGAACAGGCCCGTGACCGGATCCAGCACGTTCAATCCTTCCCGGGTAGCCACCCAGATCAGACCGCGGCTGTCCTCCAGGGTGCTGAAGGTATTATCGTTACTGAGGCTGGTGACCGGATTATTTACATCGTGCCCGTAGTGACGGAACAGACCCGATGCTCTGTCCAGCACATCGATGCCATATGCGGTGGAGATCCAGAGATTGTCCTTGCGGTCCTCCATCAGCCCGGTGATATAGTTGGAGGTTATAGAATTGGGGGCAAAGGCCTTATAGTGTATGAAGGCATTCTTTTTTCTGTCCAGCAGGTCCAGTCCCTGTGAGAAGGTGCCGATCCACAGCTGCTGGCGGGAATCTTCGAGGATATCCCAGATCCTGTCGTCGGCGATGCTGCCGGTGTCGCTGTCATTATGCCGGTAATGCCTGAACGATCTTCCGTCGAAGCAGTCCAGCCCTCCAAAATAAGTACCGATCCACAGTTTTTGTTCGTGGTCGAGGCAAAGGCTGACAATGACGTCGTTGGACAGGCTGTGCGGGTCGGATGGGTCGTGCAGGTATTGGGTGAACTGTCCTGTCTGCCGGTTGAAGTACAGCAGTCCTCCCCCATTGGTGCCGAGCCAGAGATTGCCTTTCGGGTCTTCCGCGAAACGGTTTACATCGTCATAATTCAGGTTCCGGGCATCGGGCAGCTGACGTCTGAACAGGGGGAATTTCATGAGGTCGGCATGGTGATAGCTGATCCCCTTTTTAAAAGTGCCGAGCCATACGATGCCGTCCTTGTCCATATACATCGTATTGATGCTGTTCTGGCTGATGCTCTTATCATCTTCTCCGCTGTTGACGAGCTTGTGTACCCAAAAATCTTTTTTATCGAGGAGGTTGACGCCACCATGATCCGTGGCTATCCAGATCAGTCCTTTGTCGTCCTGGATGATCCCGTTGACCAGATTGTTATTAAGGTCGGTATTGGCCGGCCCTTTATCGATATGCCGCAACGAGCCTTCAGCCGGATTATAATAGAAGACGCCTTTCGAGCTTCCCTGGCCATAGATCCAGAGACCTTTGTCCTTATCGGCAAAGGCCTGGTAATTCAGTGATTCGCCGGGGACGGCTTTTTGGAGGACATCGTTCCTTTCCGTGATCCTTCCCGTAACGCCATTCATTTTTTCCATTATCCCATCCCGGTAAACGATCCACCATTCGCCTGTACCGTCCAGCGTGAAGGAGGTGATATTGTTGGAATGGAGGGAATGGGGGGCGTCATCGCTGTGAAAGAAGCGTGTGGTGGTCTTGTCCGAAGGATCGTATCTGTACATGCCGGAAGTAGCGGAGAGGAACCAGTAATTACCGAGGCTGTCTTTTTTTATACTGATGATATTGCCGACGAGGTTGCCATTGGGTATATGGATGGGGTCGAGGAAATGTCTGGGATCGCGGTCGAATTTTTCCGTTCTCGGATCATATATATTGATGCCGTTGCGGGTGAAGGCCCAGAGCGTATGTCCGGGCCCTTCGAATATGTTTTCGATATAGTCGTCGCTGATGGATGTGGTGTCCCTGAGATCGTGCTTGAAGATCTTGAACTTATAGCCATCGTATCGGTTGAGCCCCGACATGGTGCCGATCCAGAGGAAGCCTTTTTCGTCCTTGACGAAGCAGTTGATCTCGTTATGAGAAAGACCCTGGGCGATGTCCAGTCTGGAGAAGCGGTAATGTTCGTACTGTGCCCAGGATTTTCCCGCGAAAAGGGTGGTCAGCAGGGTGAATACGGCTACAATGCTGTGATGGCGGATGCGGATGGGTACGATGGGGCGAAGACAGGCGCGATCCAGCGGCAATGTGGATATGGTCGGTCGGTAGTGCATATGGCCTCAGGCAATATAGTTCAAAAAATTCACCGGTTTCTGAAAAAATCGTAACTTACTAAGAACGATTACTCACCAAAAATTGACTTATGAAAAAAGTAGCTGATATTCTTTCTCACAAGGGAAGCCATATTACCTCCGTAAATCCCGGGACTACGGTCCTGGAAGCATTGAAGATCATGGCCGGTCAGAATATTGGCTCTGTGTTAGTGCTGGAAGACGGGAAGTATCAGGGCATCATGACGGAGCGGGACTATTCCCGGAAAGTCATCCTGAAAGGCAAATCCTCCACCGATACGCCGGTTGCCGAGATCATGTCCACGGACCTGCCGCATGTGGGACCGCATGACAGCATCGAGTTTTGCATGCAGTTGCTGTCGGACAGGAACATCCGGTATCTGCCTGTTTTCGATAAAGGAATGCTTTGTGGGATCATCTCCATCAATGACGTGGTAAAGGAGACCATTCTCACCCAGCAGGAGACGATCACGCATCTCAAGGACTATCTGCATTCAGGAATCTGATCGCGGGGACCAGGGTGTGCTGTGCCGCGGATCGTTCGGATCTGGCGGGTCGGAAGGGGAGTTCCGGCTTACTGATCGAAGAACTTGTCAAGAATATATTCGAGCCGGGGCTGTAGCAGGGGTTTGTGTTCAAAGCCGGCGATCTCGGGAAATTCCTTTGTTCTCGTTTCGTCATCCGGGTTGAGCGAAGTGGTGAGCATGATCATGACGATATCCGCTTTTTGATCCTGCCGCAATTCCCGGTATTTTTCCAAAAATTCCCAGCCGTCCATGGCTGGCATATTTATATCCAGGAAAATAAGATCGGGACGTGGAAGGCCGCTGAATCGTTTTTTTCCGGTCAGATACTCCAGGGCTTCCTTGCCGCTCTGAACGACGTGTACCTGCTCAGCGCAACCGGACTGCTCCACGGTCATTTTATTCAGAAAATTTGTCGGTTCATCATCATCGATCAGCAGGATGCAATCCAATTTTTTCTTCTTCATGCTTTTCCGAGTTTAGCATCCCCGCCGCCCGGCGGGAAACAGGGCGACCGATACGGACGTTCCTGCCGTTCTGCGGGGACAAGGTCATTAAATCTATTGTTTTTTCCCATAAAAAAAGAATGCCAGGGACAAATATTCCTTATTATCAGCCCGTATTGGGATGTTCACGAACGATTAACGGGGAATTGCTGGATAAAATGGTAAATTTGTATCCTCAAAATCGTTCATAATCTGGATGTTAAAGGAGTATATCGTATGAATGAAGTGCTGCAGAAAGAGGACATCATCATCAGGGACATCATCGATGCGGCCCGGGCCCTTTTTAAAGAGTTCGGGTTCAAAAAAACGACGATGGGGCATATTGCCATGAAGATGGGCAAGGCCAAAAGCTCCCTTTACTATTATTATCAGGGCAAGGAAGAGATCTTCGAGGCGGTGATCAATGAGGAAATGACCGAATTGCTGGACCGGATCCATGAGGCCGTGGGTGAAGCGACTACCTCGAAAGGAAAGCTGATCGCCTATTGCCGGTGCCGGCTGCACAAGCTGAACCAGCTTTGCAACCTGAGCGATGTGCTAAAAAGCGAGATCGCGGAATTGCAGTGCATGCTGACGGATGTAAAAAGTAAATTCGACACGTCCCATGTGGAGCTCGTGAAAGTCATTCTGGAAGAAGGCGTAAGGAATGGAGAATTCAAGAAGATCATTCCCGAAAATATAGAGCTGATCGCCTATCTGATGGTGAGCAGCTTCCGCGGACTGGCGATTCCGCTCATGGTGTCGCAGAAGAAATATCCCCGGCTGGACCTGCAGATCGACTCCATCGTGGATATCATGGTGGAAGGCATCGGGAGATAAGATCCGGGGCTCAGCGGGCCGCAGCGTCCGGACGGAGAACGATGGTCCGAAGGAGTTTCAACTGATCGTATTTACGCAGGCCTGCACGAAACGGGTAAACCAACCCACATTCCTGTACAGATAATTAAAGAGGGTGATGCCCGTGAGACCGCAGCCAATGCCGGCCAGGACATCCAGCACATAGTGGTGGCTGCTGTAGACAGCGGCGAACCAGATCCCCACCATAATCACTGCGAATAAAATATTGGCGAACCGGAGGCTCGTCCTTCTCACACCGTAATACAGGACGATGAGCGGATAGGAAGCATGCAGCGAAGGCATGGCCGCAAATACGTTCGAACTTTTTGCATACAGCGAAGAAAATATGGGCCGGTGAAAGAACAGGTCGAAGCGGCCGAGGCCGGCGGTGTTGCCCGGCGTGTGGGCATTGAAGTCAAAGCCGTAGAGTTGTACATACCAGGGCGGAGCGGCGGGATAGGCATAATACACGATGAACCCCAGCAGGTTCACCAGCAAGAAGCTGAGAGCAAAACAAAAGAATGCTTTTTTATCCTTATAGAACAGCCATCCTGCAAAGGCCAGCGGCAAAGGTATCCAGCAGAGGTAAAAGATGCCGCTGAGGATGTCCAGAAAAGTGGTATGATGGAGCTGCCAGAATTCGTTGGGGGTGAATCCACCTATGCCGAACAGCGTTTTCTCTGCGTGATAGATGGAGGCGATATGCACGGTGTTGAACCGGTAATTCGGGAAGGCTTTCATGGAGTCGAAAAGGATCCAGAACACGATGAACACGGAAAAGCCGAGGATGAACCGGCGGGTCATCCCGGAGATCCAGAACAGCACATTGAAGAGGCCGACCAGAAAAAGCTGGTCTGTCTTGAAGCCGATCAACAGGGCCGAAAGCAGCAGGTAGGCTGCCGAGACAGAGAAAACGATGAGGAAGGTCCTGAAATTGAGCGTTACCGGGGTCGGTTGGGCGATGAACGGTGGGTTGCGGCGGGTGTCGGCGGGGTTGCCGGATGGCCGGTCGTCGGCGGTCCCCCTGGAAGAAGCGTTGCGCATATCCATTGCCGTTATATTTTTATCCTTTGCATGAGTTCCTTGCCGTCATCGGGGTCCGTGCCCCTCAGCTCGAGATATTCCACATTGGGCGACCAGAAGGAGCCGCCCGGATTGATCTTGATGAAGATCCTTCTCAGGATCGCCTGTTTGCCCACGATAGTGGTATAGACATGGTGTTGGTTGTCAACGGGCGATTTTTCGAGATAAAGCAATAATTTTTTATAGGGGACGAAATGCAGCTCGTACTTGTCGTTGCCGAGCGGCCGGGACCTGATGCCGTATGCAAAATGGCGCTGGAGAAAGGTCAGCTCCTCGCGTTGTCGCTTTTCGGTATACCGGATCCAGAGCACATGCACCGGATCATCGCTGTCCAGCGATCCGTTCTTCTCGTTCAGTTCGCAGACGATGGTATTGGTGTTGGGTGTACGCTGGAGATAAAATAAAAAATCCCGTGTGCGGGGTGGAACGGGAAAGGTATCCTGCGGATCTTTCGGGGCCGG